>RZZM01000012.1 GCA_009929845.1 Spartobacteria bacterium | reverse complement strand
GGCCAGGGACGAGTCCGGATTGCCGGTCACCGCAATCACCGGGATGTTGCGCCGCTTGATGATCGGGAGCAGCGCGATCAGTTCATCCGATTCTCCGCTGTAGCTCAGGGCCAGCAAAATGTCGTTTGCGCGCAGTATTCCCAAGTCGCCGTGCATGGCCTCGGAGGGGTGCAACACGGTGGCCGGGGTGCCGGTGCTGGTCATCGTCGACGCGATTTTCTGCCCGATGTGCAGGCTCTTCCCCATGCCGGTGACGACCACTTTCCCGCCTTTGCCCAGGGTTTCCAGGATCAACCGGACGGCATCGCTGAACCCGCCGTTCAGGTTGGCGCTGACGGACTGCAGGGCGTCGATCTCGATTTGAATCACTTCTTTTGCGCGATTGATATACTTCACGTCCGAAACTCCTTTTGACCTCCGCGACGCCGTCGGCGGCGCGGTCCTGATGTTATGCCAGCGCGGCCTGTACGATGTTACGGGCTTCGGTCTGGATTTGTTCGAGGTGGGCCTCGCCCTTGAAACTCTCGGCATAAATCTTGTAAATATCCTCGGTGCCGGACGGGCGCGCGGCAAACCAGCCGTTTTCCGTGCAGACCTTCAGGCCGCCTATGGGCGCGCCATTGGCGGGGGCGTGGGTCAGTTTGGCGGTGATGGGTTCCCCGGCCATCTGTTCGGCGGTGACCTGCTCGGGGGAGAGCGCCGCCAGGCGGGCCTTTTCCTCCCGGTTGGCCGGGGCATCCATGCGGGCATATACCGGCGCGCCGAATTTTTCGGTCAGGGCGGTGTAATGCTCGCCCGGGTCCCTGCCTGTGACCGCGAGGATTTCACAGGCGAGCAGCGCCATGATGATGCCGTCCTTGTCGGTGCTCCAGACCTTTCCGTTCTTGCGCAGGAAGGATGCGCCTGCGCTCTCTTCCCCGCCGAAGCCGTACGAGCCGTCCTCCAGGCCGCTGACAAACCATTTGAATCCCACCGGCACTTCGCACAGGGCGCGCCCGAGGTCGCCGGCCACCCGGTCGATCATCGAGGAACTGACCAGGGTTTTGCCCACGGCGGCGTTCTGGCGCCAACCGGCGCGATTGCTGAAAAGGTAGTGGATCGCCACCGCGAGATAGTGATTCGGGTTCATCAGCCCGGCGCTTCTGGTGACAATGCCGTGGCGGTCAAAATCGGGATCGTTGCCGAAGGCGATATCAAACTCATCTTTCAGGTCAATGAGCCCGGCCATGGCATAGGGGGACGAGCAGTCCATGCGAATTTTTCCGTCCCGGTCGACGGTCATAAAGCTGAAGGTCGGGTCGGGCACGGCGTTTCGGATGGTGATATCCAGGTTGTAACGTTCGGCAATGGGGCGCCAGTAGGCCAGCCCCGAGCCGCCCAGCGCGTCGGCGCATATCTTGATCCCCGCCTTGCTTACGGCGGCGAGGTCGATCACGTTCTCCAGGTCGTTCACATACGGGGTGATGTAATCGTAACGGACGGTGGTTTTCGCGTTGAGGGCGTCTTCATAGGCCATGCATTGGACCCCGGTGTTGCCGTCGGCAATCAGGGCGTTGGCGCGTTTGGCGACCCATCCGGTGATGTCGGTGTCCGCCGGCCCGCCGTTGGATGGATTGTACTTGAAGCCGCCATTATCCGGTGGATTATGCGATGGGGTGACCACAATGCCGTCGGCCAGGCCGTCCGCGCGTCCATCATTATAGGTCAGGATGGCATGCGAGATGACCGGGGTGGGGGTGAAGCCGTCATCCTGGTCAATCATCGTCATGACACCGTTGGCCGCCAGGACCTGCAGGGCGGTGCGGGTGGCCGGGGTGGAGAGCGCGTGGGTATCCTTGCCGAGGAACAGGGGGCCGGTGATACCGGCTTGCGCCCGGTAGTCACAGATAGCCTGGGTAATGGCCATGATGTGTGTTTCCGTGAAGGTGCTGTTCAGGGACGTGCCGCGGTGCCCGGAGGTGCCGAACGTTACCTGTTGTTCCGGATGGCTGAGGTCCGGTTTGTTACGCGCATACAGCTCAAGCAGCTTCGGAATATCCGACAACTGTTCGTTGGGCGCCTGCTTGCCTGCCAGGGGACTGATTGCCATGGTTGTTTCCTTTCAATACCTTCGTTTAGCGGTCATGCATATTTGAAGGCAACTGCTTAGCAAAGTCACCCTCGCTTGTACAAGTTTTCGTTCCGACTTTTTTGTGGGAAGCGTCGCTATTTCCCTGTTCTTTGTCATTTTCATGCCAAAAAATGGAAATTTACACCGTCTCTGTCCCCGCATTCTCCTCTGCGCTTCTGCGCGATAAACAAGACAGGGGCTGGGCAGGGCACGGGGAAGTGGGCGGGGATAAATCGCGCAGAGGCGCAGAGGAATAATAGGCAAAATGGCCATTTCCCGATGGAAAAATGCGTAAAAGGCCTAAAAATGGGCGTTTTTTTTTGGATGAAAATGGTTTTTTGGTGGAAAATGGGAGATTTTGTGCAAAGGAGGGTGTTGTTTTCCAGAAAATCGACCCATTCGTGCGATTCGTGATCAGATTTTTTCAGCATGCGTAGACGGATCACGAATCATGGGTATCTTTGATATTGCCCTGTATGGCCTTGGTATGTTTCAATGGCGGGGTATGGTATAGACATAAGTTGAGTTTTATTCGGAAAGCGGGTGATGACATGAGTGTGTCGAAAATGATGATATTGCATGCGACGTCGGGCAGCGGGCACACGCGCGCGGCGGAGGCGGTCGCCAAGGTGGCCGCGCGGCATCCGCGGGTCGGCGAAGTGATCAATATTGACGCGCTGGACTATACCAATGCCATCTTTCGGGAGTTTTACAGCGGAATGTATGAGCAGATGGTGACCCGTACGCCGGACCTGTGGGGCATGTGGTACGAGACCAGTAACGAGCCGTGGAAGAGCGATAAAATGCGTCTGATGCTTGATAAGCTGAATCTGCAGGACCTCGTGAAACGCATCACCGATGAAAAACCCGATATCGCGGTCTGTACCCATTTCCTGCCGGCGGAGATCATCTCGCACATCATCAGCAAAGGCCTGGTGGATACGCGACTGGCCATTGTGGTTACCGATTTCTATGTGCACGCGATGTGGCTCTCCCGTATCTTTCATCGCTATTTCGTGGCCCACGAGGAGTCGCGCGCGCACCTCGAAATGCTGGGCTTTCCAGGGGAACGGGTCACGGTCTCGGGGATTCCCATTGATCCGGTCTTTACCGAAACACATGATCCGGCCGCGCTGCGCGCGGCCTACGGTATCCGTCCGGACCTGCCGCTGATCCTTGTTTCCGCGGGCGCCTTCGGACTCGATTCCGCCGAGGATGTCGTGCGGATGATGAAACGCCTTCAGACCAAAGTGACGGTTGCGGTGGTCTGCGGACAGAACACTGAGCTGCGTGAACGCTTACAGACGTTTGTGGACAAGAGCGCATGCGACTACCCGATATACCGCATCGAGGGCTATACCGAGGCGATGCATGAGTGGATGGCCATGGCCGATCTGTTTATCGGAAAACCGGGCGGCCTGACCACCGCCGAGGCCATGACCAGTGGACTGCCCATGGCCATTTATCAGCCGATTCCCGGACAGGAAGAGCACAACAGCGATCATCTCCTGGAGTTCGGCGCGGCCATCAAATGCAGCGAAATCCTGACCCTTCCCTACAAGGTCGACAAGCTGCTGCAGGACGAACCGCGGATGGCCGCCATGAAAATGTCGGCGCTGGAACTGGCTTTCCCGCATGCGGCTGAAACCGTTGTGGATACCCTGGTTGACAACATGAAACTCTCGCCCCATAACCTGACCGTTCATACTGGATGAGGGCTTCATGTTTTTTATCGTTTACAGTCTGATGTGGCTTTCCGCCACGCTGATCGGAGTGGTGGGGTTCCCGCTTTTTTTCGTGACATTCCACAGGCTGCCGGACCGGGGCTATTCGGTCGCGCGCTATGGCGGAATGATTCTGGTGGCCTACCTCAGTTGGCTGGCGGCGCACCTGGGCGTGTCGTTCGGAACGTGGCTGATCGGTGGCGTGATGTTACTTTTCCTGGCGGCCAACCTGGCCATCGCCTCCCGCCAATGGACGGCGCTGCGCCGGTATGTTCGCGAGAACGGGCGCTACCTGTTTGCTGTCGAGACACTGTTTTTTGTCGGGTTGGGGGTTTTTCTCTGGCTGACCGGCTTTAACGGCGCGATTGATCCCGACAGCGAACGTATGATGGATATGGCCATGCTGCAGGGGGTGCTCAAGACCTCGTCGTTCCCGCAGCAGGATATCTGGCTTTCGGGTTTTTTTGTGAACTATTATTATTTCGGCTATGTCATCGTCGGTATTCTGCAGAAGGTGACCGGCCTGGCGCTGCCTTATTTTTTCAACGGGGCGGTGGCGCTCATCTACGCGCTGGTACTCATCGGGGCCTACGGGTGCGGCTATAATTTCACGCGCCGCCATCGCTACGGCGCGTTGGCGGTCGGCATGGTCTTGTTTTTCGGGAATATCAACGCCCTGGTCCAGCTCACGTCAGGAACGCCGTTTGCGGCGCTGGACTGGTTCGGCTGTTCGCGCGTCATCCCCGGTACGATCAATGAATTTCCCTGGTTCAGTTTTCTGTGGGGTGATCTGCATCCGTATATGCTGGCGTTCCCCATCGTCTTCATTGTCTTTGCCTTTGCGCTCAATCACCTGTTCGAGTGTGCGCCGCCGGACGGTTCGGGCGGCCCCCGTCCGCGCGCGAACCGGCTCTTGCAGGTCGTGCTGTGGGCGATCCTCGGCGGGTCGCTCATCGCGGTCAATACCTGGGATTATCCCGCGTATTTCGTGGTGCTGCTGCTGGCCATGTGCGTCGGCCCGCTGTTCGCGCCGACCGGCCGGCGTGTCAGAAGGCTGCTGTCGTCCCTGGGGCTCGCGGCCGTTTATTTCATGGCGGGGATATTCGCCTATTTTCCGTATCTGCGCGTCTTTCAGCAACACCGTTCCATTCGGCTGGTATCCGAGGGCCGTTCCCTGTTTACAGATTTCCTTCAGCTCTTCGGGCTGTTTATCCTGCCGATCCTGGTCTATTGGCTGATGGTTGTCGTGCGCACGCCCTCGACGTCCAAACGACAGGGAAAATCGGTGTTGATCATGTTCGTGTTTGTCACCGCCATCAGCCTGTTCCGACAGACCGCCTACCTCTATTTTGTGGCCCTGGCCTGTTTGGCGGCGGGAACACTCTGGGTACTCTTTGACGAGGTATGGTCGCGAAAGGCGTCGGACGAGAAATCCGCTTCCTGGTCGGCGCCATCGTCGATTTCATTTTTTGTGATCGCGATGACAGCGCTTCCGTGGCTTTACGCGCTGGTCTGTGAATTCCTGTATGTGAATGATTTGTACACCGGGTTGCTGGAACGGCAGAATACGGTCTTCAAGGTTTACCTGCAAATCTGGTTTATCTGGGCGATGGGCGGCGTGTTTACGATCTATCTGATCGGGGAGACCCTGAAGCGCTCCCCGCATTGGTACGCGAGGTGGGGTTTCCGGGTCGCGTTGTTCCTCCTGCTCTTGGCGGGGCTGGTGTATCCCGTGGCGGGCACCTGGGCCCGGACCCGCGGGTTCGCGCAGCGCTTTACACTTGATGGTATGGCCTTCAACCGTGTTCTGCATCCCGCCGACTGTCGGGCGATCGACTGGATGAATACGCACATTACCGGACGTCCGGTGGTGCTGGAGGCGCCAGGCTATGCCTACTGCTGGAATGGAAGGATTTCCACCTTCACCGGACTGCCGGGTGTTATGGGCTGGTTCAATCACGAGGCGGGCTGGCGCGATTCCTACGAGGAGGTATTGAAGCGACGCAATGATATGGATCAAATCTACCGTACGACCGCCGCCGACCGCGCCCTTCAGCTCATGGATGTGTATAATGTCGAATATGTGGTCATCGGCCCGCCCGAACGCGAGGAGTACGCCGACCATGGGTTGCGGAAGTTTGAGGAGATCATGGATTGCGTATACAGCGCGTCCGGGGTCAGTATCTATCGGCGAATGCCGTTTCCCGACGCGCCGGCGGCCCCGGCGGTGAACCAATGAAGATAACGCGAACCTCCATCCTCTACGGCCTCGCCCTGCTGCTGATCGTGCTACTGGCGGCCTCGGCCCGTTTCTATGATCTGGGCCGACGTCCGCTGCATCACGACGAAGGGGCCAACACCCATTTCATGACGCAGATATTCAAGGGGCAAACCTACCAGTATGATCCCTGCAACTATCATGGGCCGTTGTTGTACTATTTGACCTGGATGCCCCTTTCGGTGATGGGTATGGAGTCTTCGCTCTATCCCATTGCGCCGGATTCGATGGTCGGCGATGTTTCGTTTCGGGTCATGCCGGCCCTGTTCGGGGCGCTGCTGATCCTCCTGATCCCGGCCTTTCGCAAATGGATGGGCCGGGCCGGGGTCCTCTTCGCCATGTTGCTTCTGGCGGTCTCGCCCGCTTTCCTCTACTATTCACGCGACAATATCCACGAAATCTACCTGCTGTTCTTCACGTTGCTGACGTTCCTGGCGGGGTATCGGTTCTATCTCACGAAGCGGGCCGGATGGCTCTATGGCATCGGGCTCGGGCTGGCCGGTATGTTCGCGCTCAAGGAAACGGCGATTCTGACCGTGGCGGCATGGGGCGGGGCGCTGGGGGTGGTGAGTTTGTCCGGGTACCTGTGTCGCGCCGGACCGTCGGCGTGGCGGCGCGACCTGCAAAGGCTGCTGAAGCGGGTGGGGGGCGTCATGATCCTGCCGGCGCCGCTGTCCTGCGTGCTCATTTCCGTGGTGCTGCTGGTCGCGTGGCTGGTGGCGCCGGCCTTTGTGGAACAGCGGTTGCGTCAGTCCTGGGCCACATCACTGCTCCTGAAGGGCGGCGTGGTCATGATGTGCTGTATCCTGTTTGCGTCCGTCTTTGCCACGCTGCGCGAACGCCTGCGCCATGTGATCTTCAGCGTGCTGCTGTTCTTTCTGGTCATCAGTGTGCTGTTCACCACGTTCTTCCAGTGGAGTGGGGGCGTCGCCGCGTTTTTCCGCGCGTTTGAACTGTGGTTCACCACCGGGACCGTGGCCTCGCAGCACAACAAACCCTTTGTCTACTTCCTGCAAATCATGTTGCGCTACGAAGCGCCTGTGCTGCTCTTCGGCATCGGCGGGATACTCTTCGGCTGCCGCCGCGGGCGTTCGGTGACCTGTTTTGTCGCCGTGTGGGCGCTGGCCCTGCTGCTGGTGTATTCGCTGATCCCCTACAAAACCCCCTGGCTGGTGTTGAATATCCTGTTGCCGTTTGCCCTGCTGGGCGGGGTCTTTGTGGAGATTGTCCTGTCCCGCTTTCGTAAACGGGCGCTCCGCGCGGTGGCGCTCCTGCTGCTGGCGGCGGTGTGCATACGCCAGGGGACGCTGGCCTATGCGCTGTCCTTCGAGCAGTATGACGACGACGGCGAATCCCTCGTATACGTGCAGACCACGCGCGACGCCGTACGCATGATTGAACGCATCTTCGAGTTGGCCGAGGCCTACGATGGCGTTTCCACGCCCATCATCAGCGTCACGCCGGATTACTGGCCGCTGCCCTGGTATTTCCGGTTTTACCCCGGTGTGTTGTGGTATGGCCAGTTGATCGATGACCTCAACGCCCCCATGATCCTTGCCAAGGCCGACCAGCAAGATGATGTCGAAATGCGCCTGAAAGACCGCTACAACAAGGAATATTTCACCCTGCGCCCCGGCGCCCCCCTGCTGCTCTATCATCGCGCGCTCCCCGACGAAGTTCAGCAGGACCGCTTCACCTTTACAAATACCCTGGCGCTGCATCCGGGGCAGGAAATCGCTCCCGGGTTGGTCGGCCACCTGTACCGGGGCGCATTTTTCGCGGGCCGCTCGTTGCGAAATCAGGTCGATACCACCATTGACATCAACTGGCCCGACGAGGCCGCTAAACCCTGCCGGGCCCCCTTGAGCATGGAATGGAAAGGCCTCCTCCATGCCCCCGAAGCGGGACGCTATACCCTTATCACCATCTCGGATGACGGCTCCTGGATATACCTGGGCGACCGGCTCGTGGTCGACAACGGCGGCGAACATGCCCAACGCCGCCAAAGCCAGACCGTCTGGCTGGCCAAAGGCTACCATCCCATGACCGTCCGCTATTTTGACGCCTATTACGGCGCCGTGATGCAGCTCAAATGGCGGCCTCCCAACGCGCCCGAATCATTTATCACGAATAATCTATTTCACGTCTTGCCATTTTGAAGGACTCTCTGTAGGGTCGTCGAACGGTCGTGCTAGACGAGGAGGTAGCGGTGCCTTGAGCTTCGGCTTTGCCGGAGTGACCTGCAACCCGCTGTAGCAGGGTTGAATTCCCTTGCGAGGCAGGCATGCCGGACCGGCGCGAGCCGTTGAAGAATGTTGAAAGTTGGGCCCTATGCAACGAGGACGGGTGAACCCCGTCAGGACCGGAAGGTAGCAGCGGTAAGCCATGTTTTTCGGGTGCCGTAGGTCAACCTGGCTTGAGTTTGGATGCGGATTTCGCACGGATCGGCGGGCTGTCGACCAAGGGTGCACGACCGCTGGTTTTGCTGCCGATCCGGTGGATGTCCACCGGATCGGTCGCCCGGAAGATAAGTGAGTGAAGGAGCAGAAAGATGGCTTATGAAGTGATTGCCCGCAAGTGGCGACCGCAACAGTTCGACGATGTCGTCGGACAGGAGCATGTGACCCGCACACTCAAAAATGCCATCGAAGCGGAACGGGTCGCCCACGCCTATCTCTTTGTCGGCCCCAGGGGCATCGGCAAGACCACTACGGCCCGCATCCTGGCCAAGGCCCTCAACTGCGTCAAAGGCCCCACGCCCACCCCCTGCGACGCCTGCGACGCCTGCCGCGAAATCATGAGCGGCAAAAGCCTCGATGTCATCGAAATGGATGCCGCGTCCAATACCGGCGTGGATTACATCCGCGAATTGCGCGAAAATGCCATGTACGCGCCCGCCCGCGGACCGTTCAAGGTCTATATCATCGACGAAGTTCACATGCTCAGCGCCGGCGCGTTCAATGCCCTGCTCAAGACCCTTGAAGAGCCCCCGCCCCATGTAAAATTCATTTTCGCCACCACCGAACCCCAGAAAATCCCGGCCACCATCCTTTCGCGCGTTCAACGCTTTGATTTGCGGCCGATCGCCGCCGCGCGCATCGTGGGCCGCCTCGCGGAAATCGCCAGGGCGGAGGGTATTGATATTGATGAAGACGCCCTCCTGGCGGTCGCTCGCGGCGCCGAGGGCGGCATGCGCGACGCACAGTCGGCCATGGACCAGTTGATCGCGTTCCAGGGCAAAACCATCCGGGAGCAGGACGTAATGTCGGTCTTCGGCCTCGTCGCGCGCCGCACCCTCGAAGAACTGGTGAGCGCGATCCTTGCCGGTGATGTTCCCCAGGCCCTGACCACGGTCTCCAGCCTGGTCGATACCGGAAAAGACCTGCCCCGCCTGAATGTCGAACTTATCGAGTCATTCCGCAATATCATGATTCTTATCTATACCAAGGGCAACCCGTCCTCGCTGGATGTCACCGCCAACCAGGTCGAGGTCCTTAAAAAACAGGCCGAATCCACGGAGGCCGAACGCGTGCTCCGCATCATCGAAATCCTGACCGATGCCGACAGCCGCATGCGCTACGCGCTCTCGCAGCGCACCCTCCTCGAAGTGGCTGTCATCAAGGCCGCCCGCGCCGCCACCGTCGCTTCGGTCGAACAGATCATCGGTCAGATTGCAACCCTCAAAAAGGCGTTTGAAGACGGCCAGGCCCCCGAGGACAGCGCGTCCGTAAAAAAAAAACACCCGTGACGCCGCCCCCGCCGGACGCGAAGCCACCGCCGCCGGTTGAATCCACGCCACCCGACGCTCCCCCTGCATCCCCTGAGCCCGCATCCGGACCCGCGGACGCCGCGCCCCAAAAGCCGTCCATGCCGCCCGCCGACGAATTGCAGATGCTCGTCACCCGTTGGCATGAAATCCTTGATCGGGTAGGGCAGACCGCCCACCTTGCTCGCAGCTACCTGCTCGATACCAAACCTATTGCCGTGGACGCGGACCAAGTGCGGATCGGGTTCGACCCTGAATTTGCCAACGAAAAAGACAAAATTGACTACCCGCACAACAAAAAGGCCTTGCAAAAAGCCATCAGTGATCTTTTAGGTAGGCAGGTGAACGTTGTTTTCAGTGTGCTGGACGCGAAAAGTACCCTTCCCGGCGACGTAAAAATGGTCCAGGAAGTGAAAAATCCCGCGGCAGACGACAAAATTATCCCTGTGTTGACCGGAAAATCCAGTTTTTCAGCCCAAGTAAAGAAAACTTGGCAGAAAAATCCAGCCGTCCGCAGGGCCTTGGAGATTTTTAACGGTGACATTATTGATGTAAGAGAGTAGAATCTGACTTCTCAATAGCAGTTTTTTTTGACAGGATGAACAGGATGAATTATCCTGTTGATCACAGGAAATGCGATAAGATTATAACACGAGCAGAAATGCAGGCTGAAAGACTGTGTAATAGAATTTTTAAAATTTTTTACATTTCCTCGACTGTTTGCTGCTGTCGTGAAAATCCTGTATATCCTGTTAATCCTGTCTAAAAATAAGAAAAAAAGGAGTAAAAATGGCCCCGAATATGATGAAATTGATGAAACAGGCGGCTTCCATGCAAAAAGATATGGTGCGTATCCAGCAGGAACTTGCCGAGAGCGAATTTGAGTTCACCAGCGGCGGTGGTATGGTTTCGGCGGTCGCCACCGGCGAAATGACCATCAAAAGCGTCAAAATTGACCCCAAAGTGGTCGATCCGGACGATGTGGAGATGCTCGAAGACCTCGTTCTGTCCGCCGTCGACGGCGCCCTGCGCGTAGCGCGGGAAAAATCGACCGAAGAAATGGGCAAACTCACCGCGGGCATGGGCCTGCCCGGCGGCATGGGCGGATTCCCGATGTAAAGGAGGGCTGCCGTCATGGTGCCACCGATGGAACGTCTGATTAAGGCCTTGGGACAACTGCCCTCCGTGGGACGGCGCTCCGCCGAACGGATGGCCATCGCCCTGGCCCGCAACCCGAAGGGGATTCTCCAGGAACTTCGCCTGGCCCTCGAGGCCTTCGAAAAGGAGACCTGCGCGTGTTCACGCTGCGGCGCGGTAACCCTTACCTCCAGGAATCCCTGCGCCTTCTGCACCGATTCGCGGCGCGACGGACACCTCCTTTGCATCGTCGAAGACATCGGTGATATCATGCAGCTCGAAAAAGCCGACGCCTTTCGCGGACGCTACCATGTGATGGGCAAACTCTCCCCCGCGCGTAACCAGCAGATCACCGTCGCGCAGATCGACGCCCTCAAAAAGCGCATCGAGGACGAAAAAATCACCGAAATTATCCTTGCGCTTAACACTGACGTCGAAAGCGACGCCACCGCCGCCTTCCTCGCCGAACACCTCGCCCAAACCCCCGTAAAAATATCCCGCCTCGCCTCCGGCCTCCCCGCAGGCAGCGGCATCGCCTATTCCGACCCCGTCAGCCTCGCCCGCGCCCTCCAGGGCCGCCATCCAGCCACACTCGCTGCTCAGCGGTAAAAAAAAGCTTGAAAGGGTCGCAGATGTACACTATGTTGTACATATGAAAGCTATAACATATACTACAGCAAGACAGAATCTCGCTAATACTATGCAACATGTGTGCGACGACCGCGATCCCGTCATTATAACGCGTAATCGTAATCAGGCTGTTGTCATGATGTCGTTAGATGATTATGAAGCACTTGAAGAGACCGCATACCTTTTACGAAGTCCAAAGAATGCAAAACGTCTCCGACTTTCTATTGAACAGTTGCGGTCTGGTGCAGGTATTGAGCGACCGTTACCGGAGTTAATGTGAAAATTATATTCTCCGATCAAGGATGGGAAGACGTATCATACTGGGTTGCAAATGACAGAAAAATTGCAAAACGCATTCTTCTGCTAATCAAAGATATAAAAAGGGATCCTTTTGACGGTATTGGAAAACCAGAGCCTCTTAGACATGACTTATCCGGTTATTGGTCAAGAAGGATCACAGATGAACATCGTCTCGTTTATTCTATTGAAGGCAATTCTCTGCTTATTGCACAGGCACGATATCATTACTAAGCGACCCGCGTCTTTTTGGGGTGATATTTATTGACATTATTTATGTATATGTTGGAATCATCATGTGCGCGGTTAATCGGGCCGCGATGAAATGTGTACGAGAGATGAATGAGTTAGTCTACGATAGGAGGCAAGGAATGAACGTCAGGGTATTTTTCTGTTTTGCGTGCGTGTGTCTGGCATGTGTGCTGTCGGTCGGGGCGGACCCCGTTACCGAACTCGACTACCAGGGCAAGGTGCTGATCAGTGACCTGCCGTTTACGGGGCCGGGGTATTTCAAGGTGGCCATCGCCGATGAGCTGAGCACCACCAACTACTGGTCCAATGACGGTTCCGTGTCCCTGGAACCGGCGTCCTCCATTACCGGTTCGGTCTACAACGGCGTCTTCAGTTTTACGCTGGGCGACGCGACCATGAATCCGATCGACAAGGATATTTTCAACAACGGCAATGATCTGTACCTGCGTGTCTGGTTCAGTACCGATGATGTCACCTTCAATGAAATGCTTCCTTCCCAGAAACTGGTCAGCTCCCCGTATGCGATCAATGCGGATTTGCTGGACGGCTTTGACGCGGCGGATCTGGTTTCCGCTGCCACCAACAGCGTGACCCTCGGCGGAGATGTCCGCGGTCCGGCGCACAATAATCGCATTATCGACCTGCAGGGGATTCATGTAGGCGCCCAGGCGCCGGCGTCCGGCGAAGTGCTCACCTTTAACGGAGCGGCCTGGACAAACGCGGCCACGGTCTTTGTCGAGCAGGACCCGATCTATACCAACGACCTGGCGAATGGCGTCCTGGCCACCGGCTCGCCGGTGTATGTCGAGTCGGACCCGGTCTGGACCGCCGACTACGCCGCGGGACTTGACCTGTCCACCATGACCAATGCCCCGGCGGCCTGGACGGTCGACACCGGCGCGACCAACCTGTCCGTGTCCGGCGTGGTCACCGGTATGTATGACGAAACGTCGCGCACCATGATCCTGGGTTCGGATATGTCCGATTACTCGACCGGCACGCCGGTGTATGTGGAGTCTGATCCGGTCTGGACCAATAACCAGGCCGTCGGGTTCACGATGGGCGGGGATATTGACATGGCCTATAATGCCATCCATAACGGCAGGTATTTCGGCGACGGCCATGGCCTGACCAATCTGCCCGTCGAACTCGACTGCATCGTCTGGGTGGCCACCAACGGCAAACTCAATGCCCGCGGGACGGTGGATGATCCCTTGCCCGACCCGCAATCAGGTTATGACCTGGCGGCGCTGAAGTATACCAATGGGCCCTCCACGGTCGTCATTTGTTCCGGGAATTACGGCGGCCTCAATATGAATAAGGGCAGCGTGCACGTGCTCGGGTTCGGACGGCCGCAACTGGGCCTGTTGCAGGTCGCGGGCGGCGCTAAAAATATTTCTGGAAAACAGCGCGTGGAAAATATCGTTGTGCTGGGGCTTGCCATTGTGGCCGCGGACCTGGGCAGCGATGTGAAGTTCCATAATTCACGCTTCGCCGGTGCGCTGCATATCTTTGGCCCTCGGGTGGAAGTGCAGGACTGCTATGCGGAAGCTATGGACGGTAATGGGCTGGTGGTTGGCGACGGCATCAACAATATCCAGAGTATCGCCATCTATAATTCCTCCATCTTCAACAACTCCGCCACCATGGCCGCGTTGCAGGTCAACCTGGGCGTAACCCCCTTCGAGCTGACCTACTGCGAAGTGGCCAACATCGGAGGCTATGCCGCTATCGAAGATGCTGAACCCGGCCCAATTATGCCGGTCCACCTCTATACGCACAACTATATCAAGGGACCCGAGGCCGGCATGGGACTGTCCGCTGTTGTGGACCCCCTGGCCGGCGGCACCGGCCCGACCATCTGCTTTGTGCAGAACACCGTGCAAGGCGATGTGGGTACTTCCGGACATGCGCAGTTTTACGCCAACAATATTGTCTATGGGACAATCAACAATATGGGCGGGCCAGGCCCGGGGTGGACGCAGGCCGGTATGGGGACCGGGGCGGACGCCGCCAATAATACGGAACACCAAGGAACTTTCCCCATGTTGCCCAATTCCTGGTTTGACTGATGCAAGTAAGGAGGCGTCGCCATGACACCGACAAAAAAAATGCACTATGCGATGGCCGTCTCACTGGGCGTTCTCCTGGCGTGTGCGCTGACGGGCTCTACCCTCGGCGAACGGCTGGGCGGTGACGCGGACATCATCTACGAAAGCCTCAATGCCGGCGGGTGCGGGTTCGCGACCAATGCCGCGGATACCATCAAGCTGGGAGGTTCCCTGGGACAGGGCGGGATGATCCTGATCTGCACCAATGCCAACCTCGACCAGGTCGAAAACGGGTTCTGGAAGGCGGAAGACGCCTGTACCCTGTACCCGGCCGACCTGGCGGATGTCCAGATGGGCACCAACGAAATGGGTGTTACCTTCTACGTAATCAATAGCAATCGATACGAGGTGCGCTACGTCACCGAGGAAGAAGGAGGCCTGGTCCTCGGACAGCATGCCTTCACTAATGTGGCTGTGGCCGCATTCGAGGGGCAGGGACTGGCCGGCGCCGAAACCACGGTGTGGTTCAACGTTAGCTCCGCCACCAATATCGCGCGCTACTACCTGATCCATTGCGAGTGATAACATCTTATGCGCGGGGCGGGCGCGATGCGCCCGCCCCGTGGATGTGCGCTCCGGGGGGGCGTGTTTTTGACCGTATTGACCGCATTGACGGCAATGACGGGTGCTGTGGGGTTCCGGCCTGGGGCTCAAAATCGTTTTTCCAATCATTGGAAAAAGTTTCCAATGATTGGAAAAAACCGCTGAAAAGTTTCCAATGATTGGAAAAAACCGCTGAAAAGTTTCCAATGATTGGAAAAAACGGCGAAAAAGTTTCCAATGATTGGAAAAAATGACTAAGAATTTTCCAATGGTTGGAAAAAACGCTAAAAAAGTTTCCAATGGTTGGAAAAGGAGTGTTGTATCGCTTTTTTCAAGGATATGGTGTTGTTGCGCAAGCGGCTGGGCGCATGGCGGGCCGACGCGCGCGAGATGGGCTGGTCGTATGGCTGGTCGAGGCTGCAGGACTACCTTCAGGGTTATCGCTATGTCTATGATGACCGGTTGGACCGGGAGGCGATTCGACAGACGATTCACCAGTTTCCCGCGCACCCGGTAATCTCGATTTTGCTGCCGGTTCATGCGGGCGACGCGGGTTGGCTGAAGCGGGCGGTGCGGTCGGTCCAGGACCAGCTCTATCCGGCCTGGCAACTCTGTATCGTGGATGATTGTTCTCCATCGGACGAGGTTCGAACTTTTGTCGAGGGGTTGAACGACAAGCGCGTGCGCTTTGAGCGTCTGGAAACCAACCTTGGGATTTCCGGGGCGACAGAAAGGGCGCGGGGCCTGGCGACCGGCGAGTACATCACTTTGCTCGATCATGATGACGAGCTGACCCCGGATGCGCTGTTCGAGGCGGTCAAGGCCATCATGGTGCATGACCCGGATGTGCTGTATGCCGACGAGGACACCGTTACCTGCGAGGGGCGTTTCCTGCATGGGCATTTCAAGCCGGATTTTTCGCCCGAACTGTTGCTCTCGCATAACTACATCACCCATCCGCTCTTCGCGCGCGCGTCGCTGATCGAGCAGGTCGGGGGGCTGCGTCCGGAATTCGACGGGGCGCAGGATTACGACCTGGCCTTGCGACTGACCGAAGCGGCGAAGCGCATCGGTCATCTGCGCAAAGTGCTCTATCACTGGCGGTATGTCCCGACATCCGTCAGCCGCCGGGCCGCGGGCGCTGCGCAGACCGATGACGCCGGGCGCCGCGCGGTCGAGGAAGCCCTGAAGCGCCGGGGGCAGGCCGCCACCGTTGACGGCGCCGGTCTGCCGAATCACTACCAGGTGCGTTACGATGTAGAAAATACACCATTGATGTCCGTGATTGTTCTATCGTCCGCGACGCGCCGTGAATGCGAGGCCTGCCTGCGCGCGGCGCGGGACAGTGTGGCCTACGCGAACGTGGAATATATCGTCATTGCCCCGTCCGACGGCGAGGCCCCGCCGGAGGATGTGCGCGTGTGCGCGGTGTCGGCGACGGATTCCCCGGCGTCGGCCATCAACCAGGCGGTGGCCATGGCGAAGGGGGACTATCTGGCGCTGACGGCGGCGTCTGTTCATTTACGGACAAAGGGCTGGGCGCAGCGTATGTTGGGGGTTGCACAGCTTGACGGTGTCGCTGGGGTGGGCGGACGACTCCTGACCCAGGACCGACACATCCATGCCTATGGGGGGCTGATTGATGAACAGCACCGGATGCGTCTGGCGTATCATGGTCTGCCGGAACAGGCCCCCGGCTATTTTAACCGGTTGCGCCTGACGCAGAATGTCGGCGTCCTGCCCCTGGGCTGGATGATGCTCAAAAAGTCGGTGTTCGAGGCGCTGGGGGGCATGCGCGCGGCGCGCCTATCGTGTGAAACGGATTTTTGTCTGCGGGCCCTGGCGCAGGGGTATCGGCATGTCTTGCTGCCGGATTGCGAGGCGGTGGAGACGAAAGGGCAGCGCGCGGTCCTTGACGTGGAGGCGGACACGCTTGCGATGTTGCCGGAAGGGCGCGACCCGTATTACAGTCGGGCGTTGGAGCACGAACAGGGGCGGTTGCGTTATCGGCCATTGAGCGCGGACCGCGCCGTTACCTGCGGGCTGTGGGAGCGACGCGAATGAATATCCTGTTTGTGAATTATGGCGGACTCCGTTCCAACAGCATCGAGCATATCTTCGGCTTCGCGGGCGCGCTTGAAGCGTTGGGCCATTCCTGTACGGTTGCGCTGCCGGAAGAAGAATCGGGGCGTGGTGTCTCGCTGCGTCTTGTCGGGTACGACCACGTAATCAACGGCCTTCCGCTCTTCGGAGAAGACGCGTCGCCGGATATTATTCACGCGTGGACCCCGCGAGAATGCGTTCGGCGGGCCGTGCTGCCTGCGTTACGGCGTTATCCCGACGCCCGCCTGGTGCTGCATCTTGAGGACAACGAACAATGGATCACCGCGCGCACCGCGGGCGTGCCTTACCGGCAACTGCTCGGTTGTTCGCCGCGCGAATGCGCCTATCTGGTTCCGCCGCACTGCATGCATCCGCATCATGGAGCGGCGTTCCTGGGGCAGGCCGACGGGGTGACGGTGATCACGCCTTCGCTGGCGGATTTCGTGCCGGAGGGCATTCCTGTGCAGTCCGTGCTCCCCGGTGTGGATGTACGAATGTTCCGTCCCATGCCCCCCGATCCCGCCTTGCGCCGGATGTTTGATATCCCGGAAAACGCGAGGCTGATTTACTATCCCGGTGGCGTCAATAGTATGAACAGGGATGACCTGTTGCTCCTTTTCCAGGCCTTGCCGATGATTAACCGGCAGGGCCTGGTCTGTCACCTTATCCAGACCGGTCCGCACGCGGATGAATTCATCGGGCAGGTGGACCCCTCGCTGCGGCGGTATGTCCATGTGGCGGGTTATGTGGACAAGGATATGGTGCCGCGCCTGATGGCCCTGGCGGATGTGCTGGTGCAACCGGGGCGGCTGGACATGTTCAACCGCTACCGGTTGCCCTCAAAGATTCCGCAGTTTCTGGCCGCGGGTCGTCCGGTGATTATTCCTGACGCCAACATCGCCGACCTGCTGGAGGATGACCGGGACGTCCTGTTGCTGCGGGAGGGAACCTCCGAGGAAATCGCGCGGCGCTGTATCGAACTTTTCATGAACCCGGACAAAGCCGCGCGGATGGGCGCCGCCGCGGCCGCTTTCGCCCAGGCGCATTTTGACGCCGAGAGCAACACGCGCCGGTTGTTGTCCTTCTATGAAAGCGTTACAAAGCGAGCCGCTGGTTCCGGCGGGGCGTCCCCATCAGTTTCCCGAGGGTGGGGGGCCTTGCGATGGTTGGACCCCTTATGGATGCACAGCCGACTGTTGCGTCTGAAGTACCGGGGGCTGGTGCGGCCCGACGAGGACCCGGTGCGGTGAACTGGCTCCTGCTGATTCTGTGTGCCGTGAATACCTGGTGGCTGGCCGCGCTGCTCTTTCCCACACGCGGATTGGACAAGGCCGTCTGCCTGCCGGTGATGGCGATGGGGCACGTTGTGTTGGTCGGGTATCTTTGCTCCTGGCTGAACCGGCTTGATCAGATGGGGTGCTGGATTGTCCTGGAAGGGGTCTTGCTGGTCGTCCTGCTTGTGGTGGCCTTCTTCAGTACGCGGGCCCGCGCGCGGATGTGGCAATGGCCCTCGCCGCCCTGGTTTTTTCGTCGGATGGTCGAGTTATGCCGCGGCCTGACGCGCCGCGAATGCGGGTTGCTCGCGCCGCTCTGGGCAACGGTGTTTGGCCTGGGGATTATTAACGGGTTGATCGTGTTGCGTTGCGCGCCGCATAACTGGGACAGCATGACCTATCATCTTGCCCGTGTCGCCTACTTTTTGCAGCAGGGGTCCCTGGCGCATTACGACGCCAACTACTGGGCCCAGGTCGCCCATCCGCGGAACAGCGCGGTGATGCTGATTTTTTCCTGGCTGGCTTCCGGATGCCGGGAAAACTGGATGCAGGCCCCGCAGTTTGTGGCGTACTGGACCTGCGTGGTGGCGCTGTTCGGCATTGCCCGGGAGGTATTCAAAAAAGACGCCGCCGGTTTGTTCGCCGCGGGTTGTTTCGGACTGTTCATCTCCGCGCTTATGCAGGCCACCACCACGCAGAATGATCTGCTCCTTGCCGCCCTGGCCTGCTGCGCGGTGTACGCGCTGTTTCGTTTCAAGACGATCCCTTCCAGGCGCTATCTCTGGCTGGCGGCCATGGCCATTGGACTGGGGTTGGGAACCAAGGTCTCCTTTCTGTTGGTGGGCCCCGCGTTGGGTCTGATTTTTGTATATGTTGTTCTTGCCCGGGAAGGCGTCGCCGTGGCCGAACGTGTTCGCGTCCTGGTGGTGTTTGCCGGTATGCTGTTGGGAGCCCTGCTGCTCTGGACCGCGCCGTCGGGGTACATCGCCAATATCCGTTTGTACGGGCACCCGGTAGGACCGGAGGATGTACGCGCCGCCCATTCTTTTGAAGGAGGAACCCTTTCGCACCGGCTGAAATTCGGCACAAAGAATGTGCTGCGCTTCGGCGTGGATGCCGCTTCCCTTGAATCCCTGCCCCCGGCGACGCCCGTACTGAAATGCAGAAACGCATCGCGCAGGCTGATCGGGGCCGTCATGGCCTCCACGGGACTTGACCTGGAAGACACACAGGAGTGCCGGGCCCCGTTTGCATACCTGCGACCGCTCCGACCGCACGAAGACAGCTCGTATTGGGGCATCACAGGCTTCGCGTTCATTTGGATGGTAGCGTTGTTGAGCGTGCTGTTCATCCTTCCCGGATGGGATATGCGTTGGTTATCGATCGGCTTTTTCATGTTCTGGGCGCTGCAAGGCTATATCGGGCCCTATGATCCCTGGCGTGGAAGGTATTTCACTGCCGCGGCGGCATTCGGCGCCCCGCTGGCCGGATATCTCATGACCACCCGGAAACGTTGGGTCTATCTCTACCTGCAGGTGGTGGTGTGGGTGGCCATCATCACCGCGCTGAGCGCCGTAACCTTTCGGGACCAGCGCGCCTTGATCACCGTGGACTGGCCCGCTTACAAAAGCCGGTCGGTATTTTCGCAGGACCGCCACGCGCAACTGATGAGCAATCGTCCCTGGGAACTTGACGCCCTGCGCGCCTATGAAACCCTTGTCCCCCCGGACGCCACGGTGGGGCTGGTCGCCCCGGTCGACCGGTACGAATATCCGTTTTTCGGTCCCGGTATGACACGCCGCGTCATTCCCCTGATCCCATACCTGATCCGTCAGCAACCCTTTCCTGACCACATGGACTACATCGTCTACGAAGAAGGCTACTGCCCCCGATGTGAAAATGATGTTCATCTCGGCGTCACCTGGTGGCTCCATCCGGTGCGGAAAGAGTGCGATTAGGATAGGCGAAGGGTTGCGGGTTTCCGATTTTTAGAGACAAACGGAAAAAATCGTGGCATAGAGTAGCCTTCGACATCAAAAAAGCATTTTTTAGAGGATTATTTATATGAAAACCATTGATATTTCGGTCATTATCCCAAATGTCAATTCGTCGTTGATAACAACGACATTGGATAGTTTGGCGGCCCAGCAGACCGACTATGCCTATGAGGTCATTGTGATTGGACGTGATGACAGCGGCTTGTGTCAGCAGCGCGATGACATCCGTTTTATTGAGACGGAGACGCCGCTTTCCGCGGGGGCGAACCGCAATATCGGCATACGGGAGTCGCAGGGGCGTTTTTTGTTGTTCACCGACGCGGACTGCCGATGCAATGCCGATTGGATTGAGGTGATGGGCAAGCGGTTGGACGAGGGGTACAAGATGGTTGGCGGCGCGTTTGATTTCCCGAAGACCAACTACTGGGTAACCGGTGACAACATGGCCATTTTGCACAACCTCTCCCCGGAAACCCCCGCCGGCGAAGTGGACAACCGGGTGGGTGGCGGCAACATGGGGCTTTGGAAGGATGTGCTCCTTGACCTGGGTGGGTTTGACGAGACGTTTCGGGGCGGACAGGACAACGATTTGGCCATTAAGCTCTTGAAGGCTGGTCACCGCATATATTTTGAACCCCGGAGTGTCGTCGATCATCTGCCCGACGAGGGGACCTTTAAATGGCTCTGTCGTCATGCGGGCATTTACGGACGCGCCGGCGTCGCGCTCATTGAGCGCCATCCGGACTTTTATGACTGGCAGACCCGGAAGAAGCTTTGGCGCTTTCCGTGGTTATTTTTGGCGTGGACGCCGTTCAAGGCCGTGCAGCAGGCGACCCGGGTCTTTGTCGAGAATCCGTCCTGGCGCAAATATCTTCATGTGTGGCCGGCCATATGGGTGTTCTATTTTCTGCGTCGCACGGCCATTGCCGGGGGCGTGAAATCATTGCTGGAAAATCCGGATATCAATAAATGACAGACGATTCGGAAGAAAAATCGAGCAGCAGCAGAATCGCCCTGCAGGGGTGGATATCGATGGGGTTTGTCTTGCTGACTGTACTCATTGCCCCGGTACGGATGGCCATTCTTACCCGTTCGCTCGCGAAGGCGGATTATGGACTGTTCAGTTTGTTGAGCATCGCTGCCGCGTCGTTGGGATTTGTGGGCGCGCTGGGATTGCGTCAGTTCCTGATCTATGTCCTGCCCGGCAAAACAAAAGACGAGCAGGGGGGGTACCTGGTATCCTGTTTTGTGTTGACCCTGTCCGTGAGCGCTCTGATCGGAGTGGCTTTTGTGGTCGCCGGACATACGGTCCCAAGCCTTACCGCCGATTTTTCGTCCCTGCTCATTCTGAGCGGAGCGGTGTACATCCTGCTGTACGCGTTGGCCAATCTGGGGCAGGGCTATATTCTGGCGGTGGGTGAATTTGTCCGGTACCGGGTATTGAATTTTTCCATGACCTGCCTGTGGTTGTTCCTGGCCCTGCCGGTCATTCTTTTGGGGAACAACAGCGTGGAGATGATGGCCTGGCTCTGGGTCCTGGGATTGGCTATTACGCTTGGGTTAACCGCATGGATCGTAATGGTCAAAATCGGGAAGAGCATTTTCGCCACCCCGCGCCTACAGGTTATGCGTGACGGATTGCGCTATGGGGTACCCATGCTGCCGCGTTATTTTGCGCTGGCGCTGTTCCGGCTGGCCGACCGCTTTGTGATCCTGGCCGTTATTGGCGCCGAAGAGGTGGCGCTTTACACCGTGGCCGCCACGCTGGTGTTTTTTGCCGCGGAAACCAGTTACTTCCTGGAGTTCATGTTGCCGCACATCTCTGAAGCCTGGAATGCGAATGTGACGCGGGGGCAACCGGGGTGTACGGGCAAAGCCTCCGAGCATTTTCATATGACGCTGCGTCTTTCGCTATTGACCAGTATTCCGCTGATGGTCGGACTGTTGCTGTGGGGCAAGGATATCGTGGAGATACTTGCCGGCAGCTCCTTCAGCCATTCCTCCGTTGTATTTCCGGTCATGGCGCCGGTTGTGCCGGTTATTGCTTTCACCAGTATTTTCCAATTTGCCATTTCGCTGGACGGAAAAACTCTGCGCGTCGGTAATTCCATCCTGGCGGCATCTGTACTCAATCTTTTTCTGAATGTTGTGTTGGTCAGGCAAATGGGCATTGAGGGCGCGGCCCTGGCGACCACGGTATCCTATGTGGCCCTGTTGACATGCACGATGGCAATGAGTCGTCTGCTCCCGTACTTCAAGCTGGCGGAACTGCGCATTGGTCGCCTGGCGGTAAGCGCACTGGCGATGGCGGGGACGGCCCTGTTGATGCGTCGGGCAATCGGACACTTTTCACTGGTGGAATTGCCGTTGGCGTGTTTGGCCTTTCTTGCATGCGGATTGCTGGTCCGCCTGTGGACCATTAATGAATTGAAGGCGATCAGGCGGGGCAAATAAAAGTCGACAACAAGATTTGACATTTCCCCCTTCACCGATAGACTCCCCCGCACGAAAGGCACATTTTTGACGAAAAGACGAAAGGAAACAGGCACCATGAGTAAACCACTTAATCCGGATGGCTTAGCGGAATTTTGGACATGTGAAGCGCCGACATACGAGCATCAGCGGCACGATATGAAGCATTATCCCATGCAAGAATACCGTTTGCGCTATATTATCGAGATGCTGGGGGATGGACCCTGCAAGCATCTTGATGTGGGTTGTGGCCCCGGATACACGATTATACCTTTGTTGAAAAAGGGCTGGGATATTACAGGTATGGATATTTCTCCAGAGATGCTGGAGCGAGCGAAAAAGAATATTTCGGACGCAGGACTTGACGCCTCGCAACCACATTTTCTTCAGGGGGACATAGAGAAGCTTCCCTTTGAGGACCATCAGTTTGACTCCCTTGCCTGCATAGGCGTTGTCGAGTATCTCAGGGAAGATGACAAGGCACTGTCGGAGTTATGGCGGGTTCTCAAGCCTGGCGGCACACTGGTTATCTCAATCCGCAATAAAATGTGCTTGTTTCGCTTATGGGATGCATTCATTCCACTGCGCAAAAACATACGAGCGATGTTGGCGAAATTTGGATTGTATGGAGGGAAGGCATATCTCGACAAGAAGTTCCGGGATGGCATCTGGTATAAGAAACATGCCCCCAACGCCTTTTGCCGGACGCTTGCGGCCATCGGCTTTAAAAAAGTGGCCCAGGCCTACTTCCATTACTACATTCTTCCTGCGCCTTTCGAATACCTGTTGGGCGGGAAAGGGACACAGATGGCGGTAAAGCTGGAGAAATTGCACCGGAGCAGCATGTCCATGTTTATGGCCTCAGGCTACATTGTCAAGGTCGTGAAATCCATGGATGCATAACGGGCGTTTTACTCGTTCAGCGATGCAGCATTCGGGCATAAACAGGAGGCCTTATAGTGGTGAAAACGCGACCTGATCGGGAAGGGGCAAGGCGGAATCCTGATTTCTTCCGGCCTTACCCGAGTTATGGGATGTGGGCTCAATGGGTCGCACGGCTTCCTCTCCCTCGCCCGCGGTTAACAATATTGCTCTACCACAGTATCTGTCCTGATCCCGCAACGGAGCACAATGGCCGTTTTAATATTACGCTGAATATATTCAGGGCGCAGATGCGTTGGCTGGTTGACAATGGGTATGAGACCATCAGCCCAGAGGATATAGCGCAGGTGATCCGCACTCCGTCTTCACGAAAGAAGGTCTTATTGACCTTCGATGACGGCTATCGGAACACGTATGAGTATGCCCTGCCCATTCTGCGGGACGCAGGGCTCAAGGCTTGTATATTCATTTCAACCGCCTATATTGACTCGGCGACGCCCTTTCCCTGGATCACGTGCGACAAATCAACCGCCGTTAAGTATTATATGCCTATGTCTTCTGCGCAGATTAAAGAACTCGCAGCGACGGAGGGAATGAGCATAGGGGCGCATACGGTCACGCATCAACGACTTGCGCGCCTGCCCGCGGAGACCGCTGATGCAGAGATTCGCGATTCCATACGTGCGCTTGTGTCGGTTATTGAACGGTCCGTAACCCACTTTTCTTACCCGTATGGCGCAAAGAAAGACTTTACTGAGCGGGACATGGCGTTGTGTCAAGCCGCTGGATTGCACACGGCGATGACTACCGCCGCCCGCTCTATTCGAAAAAGCGAAAACCTTTTTTCGCTTCCACGACTGACCGTCTACGAAAAGGACGCAGGGACGAATTTTGCCCTTAAAGTGGAGGGGTTTTACGATCTGTATGATCTGTACCGGCGGGTTTATCTGTATCGGCATCTTCACTGAACAGATAAGGGCGTAGTGAAGAAAAAATGAATTCCGCAGCCACCCGATTCCCTTCCGGGGTCCAGTGCCCGTGCTTCGGGGCGCCTCCCGGATACTGCAGCGGTCCTGGTTGCGCGGCGTCCGTCGCGCTCATATCCGCAACAGGGATGCCGGCTTCACGGCAGAAACCGAGCAGTTGCCGGTCCGCCACCATGGGGCAGACCAGCAACCGTCCTTCGGCGGCATCATATAACGCCTTGACGATCAACTCGGTCGGGTCTTCTGTATCCCGAACAAGCTGGTTTGCTTCTGTATTGGCGCGGCTGTCAATCGCCTGTGCGATATGATATAGCAGATAGGAGTGGACTTTCTTGAACGCCCGGGTTGCTAGGGGCAGATCGTGGTCAATTTCCGGTTTGGGCACCGGGACGTTGGATAACACAAGCGCGCCTTCATTAATTGAAAAATAGGGTTTGTCATAGCCCCGGATCCGTCGGTGCTGATTCTCTTTCCGATCATTTCCGCATACAACCAACACTGTCCAATCCGGTTTCAGTTCCGGGGCAATCCGCAAGAATGTGAGGTATTGCTGATCCGTCCCGTATCCGTTCATTCCGGCATTAAACCAGCGTATATGGGGGGGCTTTTCATTCAGCAATGCCGCGGGATGCTCATCATCCTCGACCCCATACCCCCACATATTAGAGTCGCCCAACAACAGCACCCTTTTCTTCGTTGTGTCAATATCCCAGGGTGTGTCACGATATCCCCTGTCATTATGCGTTATATGCGATCCGCTAACATGCAAACCCGAGACATTCGGTCTGCCCTTCCATCCCAGTTCGGAGTCATACATAAAGTAATCCCCTTTATTTGCCTGTCCATTGAGGATGTCGTTGAGCATTCCATACCGGTTCCGGCAGTACAATTCACCCAGTAGTATCGCCATGAAAAGCACCAACAAGATGCTGGCAATGCAAAGCAATATTTTCTGTCGCAGGCGCGTGCGCCGCGCCGATTGTAAATCTTCTGTCATAATTCCTTGTCCCTGTGCACTGGCCTTTTGCCGCGTGTCGCCATTTTTTCGTGTAATATTTCCTTGTGGAGGCGTCAAGTTTTATCCCCAGCAATTCTCATTATGGCCTCCGCCACATACAAGGGCGTTGTGTTACGGCATTGGACATTGGGCTTATGGGAGCTGTGCGAGCGATGGGGCTGGCGTAACGAGAAGGGGCGTGTGAAGGACATGGCTGCGCGGGCGATGCTGCTCAAGCTTGAGCGGCTTGATAATTTCCAGCTTCCTCCCCGTCAGAGCCCCGGTCACCCCAACCGCAGAGGATACGACATACCCGATCAGATGGAAATGTTATTGAGAATTTGCCAATTTTGTAGGTATATCGGGCAGAAACATACAAAAATGTATTTACGGCTTGCCGTAAAAGCGGTAATCTTCTGGCGTGGAATTTATATTATGTTGCTATGCAAACATTTAAATATTTTTATAAAAAGTTGGCACGGTGTTTGCATGTAAGTGTACTGCTGATATAGAAGCCGTAGGCGGACTGGACAGATTTGTAATAACAGAAAGGAAGTACGATGAGTGCGACACATAAACAGATGACGGGCGATGATGCCGCGTCGATTTTTGGTGAAAATGTCTTTAGTTTGAAGGTCATGCGCAATTACCTGAACGAACCGGCGTACCGGTCGCTGGCGGCGACGATACGCAACGGGGACATGCTGGATGCGAGTATTGCTGAAGAGGTGGCCGAGGCGATGAAGACCTGGGCGCTCAGCAAAGGGGCGACCCATTACACGCATTGGTTCCAGCCGTTGACGGGCGCGACGGCGGAGAAGCATGACTCTTTTCTGATGCCGGACCGGGAGGGCGGCGCCATCTACCAGTTCTCCAGCAGCGAGCTGATCAAGGGGGAACCGGATGCGTCGAGTTTTCCTTCCGGCGGGCTGCGCGCGACGTTTGAGGCGCGCGGATATACCGGGTGGGACCCGACCAGTCCGGCGTTCATCAAGGACTTTGGCGGGTCGGCGACCCTCTGTATCCCAACCATCTTCTGCGGGTACAATGGCGAAGCGCTGGACAAGAAAACGCCGTTGCTACGTTCCATGGACGCGGTATCCAAACAGATTTGCCGCCTGGGCAAACTGTTCGGTATCGAGGGGGGCGGTCGCGCGGTGGCCACGATGGGCGCGGAGCAGGAGTATTTTCTGATCGACAAGCGGTTCTATGAAAGCCGGTTGGACCTGATGCAGACCGGACGGACGCTTTTCGGCATGAAGCCGGCGAAGCACCAGCAGTTGGACGATCATTATTTCGGCGCGATCAAAAGCCGTGTGATGGCGTTCATGGCGGAGTTGGACCACGAATTGTGGCGTCTGGGTGTTCCCGCGAAGACGCGGCACAACGAGGTTTGTCCGGCACAATTTGAAATCGCCCCGATGTTTGAGGAGTTGAACCTCGCGGTGGACCACAACATGATCACGATGGAGGTGCTGCGTGAAGTCGCCGACCGGCATGGCCTGGTCTGTCTGCTGCACGAAAAGCCCTTTGCGGGCGTGAACGGTTCCGGCAAGCACAACAACTGGGCGATTGCCGGTCCGGACGGTAAGAATTGGCTGACCCCGGGCAACAGCCCCCACGAAAACGCGAAGTTCATGACGATCATTTGCGCGTTGATCAAGGCGGTGGATACCTATGCCGGATTGTTGCGCGCGACAGTCGCGACGGCCGGAAACGATCATCGCCTGGGCGCCAATGAAGCACCGCCGGCGATCATCTCCATCTTCCTGGGCGAACAGCTTTATGATGTGGTCGAACAGATCGAAAAGGGCAAGGCCACCAGTTCCAAGTCGGGCGGTTCCATTCTAATCGGCGTCTCCTCCCTGCCGGAACTGCCGCGCGACGCGACGGACCGTAACCGGACCTCGCCTTTTGCCTTCACGGGCAACAAGTTTGAATTCCGCGCGGTCGGCTCGAACCAGAGCTGCGCCGGGGCCAATGTGGTGCTCAATACCATTGTGGCGTCGGCGATGGATGAAATCTGCACGGCCCTCGAGGCGGAAGTGGCCGCCGGCAAGGAGCTGGGCGAGGCCTTGCAGCCGATCCTGCAGGATATCATCATCAAGCACAAACGCGTACTGTTCAATGGCGACAACTACCGGCAGGAATGGGTGGACGAGGCCGAAAAACGTGGGCTGCTCAATCTCAAGAAAACGCCCGCCGCGCTGGCCTACCTGCTCAAGGATGAGACGATTGAACTCTTCGAGCGCTACAAGGTGCTTTCGAAGCGCGAACTGCAATCGCGTTACGAAATCTACCGCGAGGAATACGAGGAAGTAATCGCTATCGAGACGCGGTGCGCGCTGAACATCGCGCGGACGATGATTGTGCCCGTGGCGATGGCCTACCAACAGGATGTGGCCGCCAGCATTGATGCCGTAAGCAGCGTGGCCGGAAAAGAAATGACCGGAAGCAAGGAACTGCTGGCCGACCTGTGTGACACGACCGAGGCGATCTTCGCCGGGATCAAGGAACTCGAATCCCAGCTTGAAAAGAAGTCCACGGACGATATGCTCGCGGCGATGTTGACACTGCGCGAAGCGGTGGACCATCTGGAAACGCAGGTGCCATACGATATGTGGCCGCTGGCCTCCTACGCGGAAATGATGTTTATGAGCTGAGTGAACGCAGCGCCCTGTATGATAGTACTATAATGCGCGCTCCCGGGCACTTGTGTCCGGGAGCGCTGCTGAATTCTCTGGTGAAGTAAGGTAAGCACATGAAAGACAAAAACTGGCAACGACAGCGGAGGCAGGGATTCCCTGCACAACAGGGGTTGTATGACCCGATGAATGAGCACGACGCCTGCGGCGTCGGCTTTTTGGCAAATATCTACGGCGAACAGACACATGCCATTATCGATCAGGGGATCGAGGTCTTGCAGAAACTGCTCCATCGCGGGGCGACCGGCGCGGACAGTCACACCGGGGATGGCGCGGGCCTGCTCTTCCAGTTGCCGGATGAATTTTTTCGCAAGGTCTGTCCTCCCCTGGATATCACGCTGCCGGACGCAGGGAAATACGGGGTGGCCATGCTTTTCATGCCGCGCTCGGACGCGGCGCGCGCGGCGTGCCGCGAAACAGTCGAACAGGTCATCCGCGCCATGCGCCTTGATGTGCTTGGATGGCGCGAAGTGCCAACCGATCCGGATGGCCTGGGAGAAACGGCCCGGAATGAACGGCCGCATGTCATGCAGTGCTTTATCGGCGCGGGCGGGCTGGACGAAGAGCCCTTTGAACGTAAGCTCTATGTCGCGCGCAAGCAGATGGAGAATCAAACGGCGCCCCACCTCAGCGGGGACGACTATTTTTATGTGCCGAGTTGTTCCTGCCGGACCATAGTTTATAAGGGCCTGATGCTGCCCGCGCAGGTCAACCGGTTCTACGTGGATTTGAATGATCCGGACATGAAGAGCGCGTTGGTGGTGGTCCATCAGCGATACAGCACCAATACCTTCCCTTCGTGGCAGCTCGCGCAGCCGTTCCGCTACCTGGCGCACAACGGTGAAATCAACACCCTGCGCGGCAATCGCACCTGGATGCAATCGCGTGAGGGCAATCTCCAGTCGGACCTCTTTGGCGACGATATCAAAAAGATCGTTCCGGTCCTCGAAAAGCAAGCCAGTGACTCCGCGAACCTGGACAATGCCCTGGAGCTGTTGACCATGGGCGGACGCGCCGTGCAGCATTCGTTGATGATGCTGATCCCGCAGGCCTGGGGGGAGAAGTATCCCATGGGGCCCGACTTGCGGGGATTTTTTGAATATCACGCGGGCTTGATGGAGCCCTGGGACGGCCCCGCGGCGGTAAGTTTTACGGATGGGCGTTATATCGGCGCACTGCTGGACCGCAATGGTCTGCGCCCGGCCCGCTACACCGTCACCAAACAGGGCTTCTTTGTGTTCGCCTCGGAGGCCGGTGTGCTGGATATCCCGGTCGAAGATATTCAGGAAAAGGGCGCGTTGCGTCCGGGGGAAATGATCCTGATCGACACGGTGCGCCACCGCCTGATGAAGGATACGGAAATCAAGATGCGCCTCGCCCGCATGCAGCCCTATCGGCGTTGGGTGGCGGAAAACAAGATTGATATTCACGGGTTTTTCAATGCGGTAACGCCGGTGGAACCCCATACCGAGGACCTGTTCCGCCGTGAGCAGTTGTTCGGGTACTCGCGCGAGGACCTGGAGATTATTCTCGAACCTATGGCGACGAAGGGGCACGAGCCGGTGGGGTCGATGGGCGCGGACCAGCCGTTGGCGGTCCTTTCGGAACGTCCGCAGTTGCTGTACTGGTATTTCAAGCAACTGTTTGCCCAGGTGACGAATCCGGCGATTGACCCGTACCGGGAAGAGCTGGTGATGTCGCTGATGACCTTTTTGGGGACCGCGGACAACATACTCACGGAAACGCCGCGGCATGCCCGGCTGGTCAAGCTGCGCCACCCGATCCTTTCAGACGAGGACCTGGACCGCATCCGGGCGTTGAACCTGCAAGATTTCTGGTGCAAGACCATCCCGATGGGCTTCCCGTCCGGCGGCACAGGCCGTGACATGCAAACGGCCCTGGAACGGATGTGCGAAGTGGCCGAGGCGGCGGTGCGGCACGGGCATCGTCTGTTGACGCTCAGCGACAAGGACCTGCCGGCCAACCAGGCGCCGATCCCCGCCCTGCTGGCGGTATCCGCCGTCAACCAGCACCTGCTCCGCAAGGGCATGCGCACAAGCGTGGGCCTGATCATCGAGACCGGCGAGGCCCGCGAGGTCATGCACATGGCCCTGCTGCTGGGCTATGGCGCGTCCGCCATCAATCCGTATCTGGCCTTTGAGGTGATTGCCAACATGGTCCAGAACGGGCAGTTGAGCAGCAACATCGGCGTCGCCCGCGCCATCGAGAATTATGTCAAGGCCCTGTGTAAAGGACTGCTGAAGATAATGTCCAAGATCGGCATTTCCACCCTGCGCAGTTACCGCAGCGCACAGGTGTTTGAATGTGTCGGGCTCAATTCACCATTGGTTTCGACCTATTTCGAGGGCACGGCCTCGCGCATTGAGGGGATCGGACTCGATGAAATCGCCGATGAGGCGAATGCCCGGTACCGCGCGGCGCAACGCAAGGACCCGACCCGTCCGGATGTGCTCGACAGCGGCGGACAATACCGTTGGCGCGCCGATGGGGAGCGCCATCTCTGGACGCCGGAAACGATCAGCCTGGCGCAACGCTCTTCGCGCGAGAACGATCCTGCCCTGTACCGGCAATATGCCGAACTGATCAACAACCAGGCGGAGCGGTTGACGACCCTGCGCGGGTTGTTCGCCTTCAAGGAAACGACATCCGTTCCGATCGAAGAGGTCGAGCCCGCCTCCGAGATCATGAAACGTTTTGTGACCGGCGCCATGTCGTTCGGGTCAATCAGCCGCGAGGCGCATGAGACCCTGGCCATCGCCATGAACCGTATCGGCGGCATGAGCAACAGTGGAGAGGGCGGCGAGGATCCGGAACGCTTCAAGCCGCTGCCCAACGGTGACAACCGGTGCAGCGCCATCAAGCAGATTGCCAGCGGACGTTTCGGGGTGTCTGCCGAATACCTTGCCAATGCCCGTGAGCTGCAAATCAAGATCGCCCAGGGCGCCAAGCCGGGCGAGGGCGGTCAGCTCCCCGGCCACAAGGTCAATAAAGAGATTGCCCGCGTGCGCAACGCGACGCCGGGCGTTACCCTGATTTCGCCGCCGCCGCATCATGATATCTATTCCATTGAGGATATTGCCCAGTTGATCTACGACCTGAAGAATGCCAACCCCGAGGCGCGGGTTTCCGTGAAGCTGGTATCGGAGGTCGGGGTCGGCACGGTCGCCGCCGGCGTGGCCAAGGGCCATGCGGATATGATCCTTATCAGCGGGTACGATGGCGGTACGGGCGCTTCGCCCCTTTCCTCCATCAAGCATACAGGCATGCCCTGGGAATTGGGCTTGTCCGAAACACAGCAGACACTGGTGCTCAATGGCCTGCGCAGCCGTGTTCGCCTGCAGGTGGATGGCTCCCTGAAGACCGGGCGCGATGTGGTCATCGGCGCGCTGCTGGGCGCCGAAGAATTCGGATTCGCCACGGGCGCCCTCGTGATCTGCGGATGCATCATGATGCGCAAGTGCCACAACAATACCTGTCCGGTCGGGGTGGCCACCCAGGACCCGGAACTGCGCAAACGCTTCACCGGACGCCCGGAACATGTGGTGAACTTCTTCACCATGGTCGCCGAAGAAGTACGCGAGATCATGGCGCGTCTCGGGTTCCGGACCATCGATGAAATGGTCGGGCGCTCCGACCTGCTGGATATGAACAGGGCGATCGCCTTTTGGAAGGCCAGGGGGCTGGATTTTTCCAGGATTTTCCACCGTCCGGAGGCGCCGGAAACTGAGATGCGGCGGACTATTGCGCAGGACCATAACCTGTCGCAGGCGCTCGATTACGAATTGCTCCCGCGGTTGGAACAGGCGATTGAAACCGGAAAGAAGGTTGTCATCGAGCATCCGGTGCGGAACCTGAATCGCACCGTGGGCACGATCATCTCGAACCGGATTGCCCAAAAATATGGAAGCGCCGGTTTGCCGGACGACACCCTGACCCTGAAATTCACCGGCGCGGCCGGACAGAGTTTCGGCGCGTTTTGTTCTCGCGGTATGACCCTGATCCTGGAGGGCGAAGCCAATGACTATCTCGGGAAAGGCCTATCCGGCGCGAGGATTATCGTGAAGCCATATCGCGGGTTTGATTACGATCCGTACCAAAACGTCCTGGCCGGCAATGTGTTGATTTACGGAGGCACCGCCGGCGAGTTGTATGTGAACGGACGGGTCGGCGAACGGTTCGCCATTCGGAACAGCGGGGTGAAGGCCGTGGTTGAAGGGGTAGGGGATCACGGGTGCGAATACATGACCGGCGGGCGCGTGGTTATCCTCGGGTCGACCGGCGTGAACTTCGGCGCGGGCATGAGCGGCGGTATCGCTTATGTATTCGATGAAACCGGATTGTTTGATGACAATTGCAATCTGGAAATGATCGACCTGGAAGTGATCGACAGCAAGGCGGACGAACAAGAGCTTCGCGGGATGATCGAGGCCCATCTGAAGTACACCGGAAGCCGCAAGGCCGCCGAGATTCTGGAGGACTGGGAAACCAGCCTGTCGCACTTTATCAAGGTCTTTCCCATGGAATACAAACGGGTGCTCGGACAGATGAGCGAAGAGGATGAAGCCACGGAACGTGAAGAGGTGGTCAATGACTGATGAACGAGGATTTTTAACGTATAAACGAAAAGAACCGGGCTATCGTCCGAAGGAACAGCGGCTGCAGGATTTCAAGGCGGTTGAACTGATGGCGACCGATGACGATATCTATCAGCAGGCGATGCGCTGTATGAATTGCGGCATACCGTTCTGCCACGGGTGCGGCTGTCCACTGCTTAACGTGATTCCCGAATTCAATGATCATGTCCGCAATAAGCGTTGGAAGGAAGCGCTGGATATCCTCCTGTATACGAATCCGTTTCCGGAATTTACGGGACGCATCTGTCCCGCGCCCTGTGAAGGCTCCTGTGTACTCGGGATCAATGACGATCCGGTAACCATCCGGCAGATCGAACTGGCGGTTGTGGGAAAAGGCTTCCAACGCGGTTACCTCGTGCCGGAACCGCCGAAGGAACGGCGTGCGGAACCTATGGCCATCATTGGTTCCGGGCCGGCAGGTTTGGCCGCCGCGTTCGTACTCAATCGCGCGGGGTTCCCCGTGGTGGTCTATGAAAACAACAAGTACCCCGGCGGACTGCTGCGCTATGGTATCCCCGAATTTAAACTCGAAAAATGGGTAGTGGAACGCCGCGTGCAGTTGATGAAGGACGAAGGCGTCGTTTTTGAAACCGGCGTGCGGGTCGGTGAAGATATCTCGTTGCGGTACATCCAGAATCGGTTTGAAGGGATATTGCTGACGGGCGGCGCCCAGGCGCCGCGTGATCTGACCGTGCCGGGGCGTGAGTTGGACGGAATCCATTTTGCGATGGATTTCCTGGTGCAGCAGAATATGCGGGTGGGCGGTGAGACGATCGATCCAGCCGGAGAGATTTCCGCCGAAGGCAAAAATGTGGTAGTGATCGGCGGCGGTGATACCGGCTCGGACTGCCTGGGTACAGCCCTGCGCCAGGGCGCCAAAAAGGTGTACCAGTTTGAGATCATGCCCAAACCGCCGGAAACCCGTTCGGCAAGCACCCCCTGGCCGGAATGGCCGCTCATGCTGCGTGAATCCAGCAGCCACAAAGAAGGCGGCGAACGGCGGTGGTGCGTCAATACCACGGAATGCCTGGGCCGTGACGGCAGGCTAACCGGGTTGCGCTGTGTCGAGGTGGAATGGGAGAAAGGCGCCGACGGGCGCATGGGCTGCAAAGCCAGGCCCGGCACGGAATTTACGGTGGATGCGGAATTGGTACTCCTGGCGATGGGCTTTACCGGTCCCGGACCCAACCGGCTGGTTGACCAGTTGGGGCTCGAAAAGGACGCCCGGGGAAACATTCGGGTGGACGCCCTGAACATGACCAGCCAACCCGGTGTGTTTTCGGCTGGTGATATGGCCCGTGG
>RZZM01000196.1 GCA_009929845.1 Spartobacteria bacterium | reverse complement strand
GTGGATTTAATCTCAGCGACTGGATGATCCAACCCGTTTCAGATTCAACAGAAGGCTACTTGGTTAACCCGGACATTGAGGACCAAAAGAGTGCGATTACGACCAGCAAAATAGGCGATTTTTGATCATAAACGCCTATTTTTGCAAAAAACGGCCATTTTTGAGGGCCTTTTTGGCCGTTTTTTGGGGTTATGTAACCACGGAATAATGCAACCGGTCAATCCTCCTCCAGCCAGAGCAGTTCATAGGGTGGTAGACTGACCGCGTCATGGGTGGATACTGTCCGGCCCGTGAAAACATCCTTTAAATAGTGCGCCAGTCCTTCCTTACGCCATGCCGACAGGTTCACCTCCTGTTCCCGGTCCGAAAAATTAGCAAGCACAGCCATACGGTGACCTCCCTGCTCCCGCAGGTATCCCAGAACGTGGATATTGTCGCAGGGCAGCAGGCGCATGCTGGCGCCCTTCAATGCCCTCTGATGCTTGCGCGCCCGGAACAATTCTCGCAATCCCTCGTAATGCCGGTGGCGAAGCGTGCCGGGTCTCCGCACCTCCTTCTCATACAGCTTCCAGTCCGTCTTCGGGCGGTGGACCCAGCGACTGTCATCCGCCTTGTCCGGATGCTTGAGATAGGTGTAGTCATTAAGCACCGCCCATTCCTCACCGAGGAAGATCAGGGCATTGCCGCCTATACTGCAGAGCACACCGTACAACAGATACAGCCGGCGCAGGGCCATGTCCGCAAGGACGGAATCGTTTTTCTCCAGCGCCTGTTCCAGACCGGCCAGGGAGGCTGCGGTCCCGGAAATACGCATGTCCCCGGTATCCTCATTGTGCTGGAAAGGAATGCCGGTGGAGAAAGACCCTTCGAACCGCCCGGTATAGAAGCGGTTCAGAAACTCCCGGTGATCATCCGGCTTGATTCCTACAGTCTCAGCATCACCGTTGTCAAAGGCCCAGCCAATATCATCATGGCAGCGCAGATAGTTTACCCAGGCCGTGCCGGACGGAAGACTCTGCCGATGGCTGAGGGACTGTCGGAGCAGCTGTGTCTCCCGGGTAGCGATGCTTTCCCACAGGAGCGCCATCAGTGAAGGATTGTAGGAGAGTTGACATTCCCCACGTCCGATATAGCGCCGCACCTCATCCGGATGAACAATGGCCTCAGACTTGAACACCAAACCCGGTGCGGCAATCCGGCACAGCGCATTGAAGGCCTGGATGAGCAGATGCGCCTCGGGCAGATTCTCACAGCTCGTTCCCATCTCTTTCCAGATAAAGGCCACGGCATCCAGCCGTAGTATCTCCACCCCGGTATTGGCCAGGAAAAGCATCTCCGCGCACATGGCACGGAATACCTCGGGATTGGCATACTTCAGGTCCCACTGGAAGGTATTGAAAGAGGTCCACACCCAGCGCTGCATCCCGGGATGCCATGTAAAGTTGCCACGATGCACCGTGGGAAAAATCTCCCGCAGGGTTCGCTCATACTGGTCGGGAATCGTACGATCCTTATACAGGTGGTAGTAGTCCATATGCTCCCGGTCGCCCTCCTGGGCGCGAATGGCCCATGCATGATCATCCGAGGTATGGTTGAACACAAAATCCAGCACCAGCGAGATTCCTGCTTTGCGGCAGGCCGCCGCCAAAGCACGCAAGTCGTCGATCGTGCCCAGATCAGGGTCCACGGCACGGTAGTCACTGATGGCATATCCCCCGTCACTGTTCCCGGGCCGGGAGGCAAACAGCGGCATCAAATGAAGAAAAGTCAGCCCCAGCTCCTGAAAATAAGGAATTCGCTCGCGCAGCCGCACCAAATCACCGGCAAACAGATCCACATAGAGCGAACCGCCGACCATCCGTTCGGAATGATGCCAGCCGGGGTCCAGTTCGCGGCGACGGTCAAGTTCATTCAGGTCATCGGGACGCTCAAGCCAGCAATCTACGGCGGTCAGCGTGATGTTTTGGAGATAGTAGAAAAAATCATAGTGATGGCCGTACAGCCGATGGAGCAGTCCAAAGAAACGCTGCCAGTGCTCGGACATCCGCGCCTCGATGACCTCCGTCCACACATCCACATCCCCGTACGGGCCGCGCACCTCCTCAATCCGACAGTCGATTTGCGGACGGATGCGTTTGAGCGATCGTTTGGCTTCATAGGCCAGATCCAGCTCAGTCATCGGACAACTCCGTCGGGGTCATATCACCCTGCTCGCCATTCTCAGCCGGCTTTTCGGGTTCTGCCGCCCGTTCGTTCGGGATTATGATCTCATCAAGGAAGTTGTAAAACCGGATTCCTTCTATGATGCCCGCGGCATGGCGCCCTTCAGCAAAATATACTCTCGGCAGCTTGCGAAGCTTTTCCAACTCAGGCTGACGGTTGCCCACAACCACACCCAGCGCGTTGATGGAGAGCATGCCTTCGTCATTTCCCGAATCCCCCGCCACAAGAATATGCTCCAACGGAAAGCTCCACTTGTAGGCCAGGTGACGAACACTCACCCCGCTGCCGGCCCGCGTTGGAATGATATCCAGGAACATGCTGTGGGACAGCACCACCTTGGCCCTCAGTCCATTTTCGCGCAGGATGCGCTTGATCGTCCTTACACCGGGTGACACCGCCGGATCAATCTGATAGCTGATCTTGTAGGCCGACTGTTCATGGTCCGGCTGCGGGTAGAACCCCTCCAGCCCGTCGAGCATCTCCCGAATGCGACCGGGATCCCATCGGAAGTTGATGTGCTTCTGCCAGCTCTTGTCCATCGTACTGTTACTGCCATAGTAGATTTCCGTTCCCATTGAGGTAATCAACACCTCCGGAGGGGGCACGTCGAGGTCCCCCATCATCTGGATCACCTCCTCATAGCGACGGCCTGTGGCCAAACCAAATCCGACATGCATGGGCGCATCCGCAATCAACTGAAAAAACTCGTGCATGGCATCGTTGTCACCGGTCAGGGTGTTGTCAATGTCCGCCAGGATCAGACGGTCGATCTGCTGCATCTTCCTGGACTGGCGTCCACGGATGACCGTCGCCGGCACATCGGCTTCCTCCAGCACCTCACCAACATCCCGCAGGTAGCGCTCCACATGGCGTCGCCATGAATAGTGCGCATACACGTTATCCATACCGGACCGGGAGAATTCCTCCCATACACCGGGCTCGGTCAGCACACGAAGAATGGCCTTCCGGATGTCATCCGGATCCATCGGATTCACCAGCAGGCCGTTTTTGCAGTTGGCGATGATGTCGTTTGGCCCGCCATCATGAGTTGCAACGATAGGCACACCGCTGGCGGCGGCCTCCAGAAGCGTCAGCCCAAAAGGTTCGGTAAAGGCCGGGTTCACGAACACACCCCGTGTACGGGCGATCAGTCGATAGAATGCCGGCACGTCCTCCACCTTGTGCTGTTTGGGATACGCCACCTTGCCGTACAGATCGTAAACGTCGATCAGGATCAGGATCTTGCTCAGCACCTTGCGTTGTCGGGAGGGCATGACCCGGATATCATCGCGCGAACCCATGATCAGGACCAGGTTGGCCGCACGCTGCATCGGCGGCGATTCGCCATAGACCTTCACCAGCATCTCGAGGTTCTTCCGATCGTCCGGGCGGGCCATCGCGACGATCATCGGCTTGTCGGGCTCATGCAGAAAACCGCAAATGTCCGTCTCCATTTTCGACTCCGGCTCCACCCCCTTCGAGGGGTAGAACGCGCTCAGATCCACACCCGGCGGGATCACCTCCATCCGCTCGGGGATGTAGTTCTCGTACAGTTCGTATTGTTCCTTCACTTCCTGGCGGGTGCTGGTGCAGATGAGCGAGCAGGTTTCGAGTGCGAACTCCTCGGCCTCGATCCGGGCGGAGATGTTGAAGCGCGATTCGATTTTCTCGGAGCTCATGCCCGAATCCAGCAGGCGCTGACGTTTCACACGCCCCAGCGAATGGCCGGTAAAGACAAATGGGATTCCCAGCAGGCGGGACAACTGCCCCCCACCGTATCCGGCATCGGCATAATGGCCATGGATCACATCCGGAACGTGTCCAGTCTTCCGGAAGTAGTTCAGGCATTGGTCCACAAACACCTCAATGTAAGGCCACAGCTTCGTCTTACCCAGATACCGCTTGGGACCGAACGGAATCCGGATAATCCAGGCCTTCTCCGCTATCTGCTCCTCCAGATGCGCATAGTCATCCGACACACGATCATCCACCACCTGACGGGTGATCAGATCGACCCGTGCCACACCGGGATCAGCCGACAGTTCCCGGGCCAGTTCCACCACATAGCGGATCTGACCGCCGGTGTCCTCATCGCGGCCCAGTTCCAGATCTTTACCGCGGATCAGGCCATGCAGACTGATCAATGCAATATTCAGCTTTTTGTCATTATTCATATTTATAAAACTCCTGGTTTTGGATAGTGGCTCCATGAATGGAGCAAACGGTTGAAGCAAATCGACTGGCGGCATTGACGATATCCTGGACGGGCATGCCCTGCATGATGCCATGGATCACCGCTGCAGAGATGGCATCACCCGCACCCACCGTATCGGCCATATAGGCCACCGGATGGGCGGGAGAATAAACGGCCTCGCCAACCTCTCCCTGGATTCGCAGGCCCTGTGAGCCGGCAGTCAGCAGCACGTTCCGAATGCCATAGGTGCTCCGCAGTTGTTCAATCGGTTCGGTGATTTGAATGAAAGATACGGGCTTTCCACCCAGCACGACAGCTAGCTCATCCAGATTCAGCTTGAGCCAGTCAGCCCCCTGCATCCATTGCTCCAGCAGGTCTCGAGAATCATGTGGCGGCCGTAGATTGACATCGAAAAATCGAACAGCTTCTGAGCGCGATTGAATGGACTCGAAAGTCCGACGGCTGGTTTCACTTCGCAAAGCCAGCAACCCGTGATAGAGAAGTCTTGTGGCCGAGAACCCCTCATCATGGATACTATCCCACGCCCGCGGCATGCAGATATCATAAGACGGCTCCCCATGATTCAGCGCGACATGCACCGCCCCTGTACGATACGGTTGAACCGTCTGCAGGCCCTCTGTCCGCAGGTTCCAGGCCATCATCCGATCACGAATCGTCTGGCCCTCCGTATCCATCCCGACTGCACTTACCAGCAGCGGGTCCTGTCCAAAGCCTTTCAGTCCCCATCCCACATTGAACGGAGCCCCGCCCAGAACGCGGTGACCATCCGGGAATACATCAAAAAGAACCTCCCCGAAAATCAGCAGCGGAACGGGACCCGCCGGGCAGACCGGTTCCGTCCGTTCGGCGTCGTCTGCATTTCCATTTTTTTTATTTTGAGTTGGTTTCATACGATTACTCGAGTATATACATTTTTTATGGAAACATTCAAGCCAGATCCTCAAGTTGTGCCGAGAGTTCTCGCCACAGACCTCGACGGAACCTTCATCCCGCTTCCCGGTGACGGCTACAGCCAGGCGGCGCTGAAACAGATCCAGGAAGCCTGTGATGCCCATCGTTTGAAACTGGTATTTGCCACGGGACGGCATTTCAACTCGGTCCTCGAAGTCATGCGCGAGCAGGCGCTGCCCACACCCGACTGGATTGTCTGTGATGTGGGCACATCCATCTACCAACGGACACAGGAAACCTTTCAGCTTTATGCCCCGTTCGAAAGCAGGCTGGCGGATCAGACCCGTGGAACGGATCGTGCCGCCATTGAAGCCATGCTTAAGGATATCGGAGATATAACCCTGCAGTCCATCGAACGTCAGCAACGATTCAAAATCAGTTATGAATGCCCCTCCGAACAGATCGAGCCACTGGTTGCTGACATCAACCGGAGACTCAGCACAACGAACACGCCCTTTGCCTGCCTCGGCAGCATTGATCCATTCGAGGGGCACGGCCTGCTGGATGTTCTGCCCGTATGCGCGTCCAAAGCTTCCGCACTGATTTGGCTCGCCGAACATACCGATTTCCACCCGGACGAAGTCGTGTTTGCCGGCGATTCCGGCAATGATCTGGCCGCCCTCACCTGTGGCTTCCGAGCCATCGTCGTCGCCAACGCCGCACCTGGACTGGCCGGACAGGTTAAACGAGAACTGAAGCAACGCGGACTCACCGAGCGCTGTTTCTGTGCGTCTCGACGCTCCACCGCTGGCGTTCTCGAGGGCATCCGCCACTTCGGACTGCTCTGAGTGCACCCTTGACTGCTCCCCTGCATGTGTTACTAAAGAGTGGTAGCTAGTATATGAAAAATGAAGCACAATCAACGTGGAGACAGGATATGAGACGGGTATTTTTCAGTATGATTACCTTTCTGATAGGCGCCCCTTTACTCGCGGCCGAAGTCATTGAGCTGACCTTCTGGCATGGTATTGAATCCCCTGACAGCGTTCGCGTACTCGAAGATAAAATTACTCTTTTTGAAAAACAGCATCCTGACATTCGCATCCGCGCGCAGAACTATGGCGCCGCCGACCAGGTTTCCGCCAAGATCATGATTGCCGTGGCGGGCCGGCGTCCCCCGGACCTGATGTGGTGGGCTCCGGCCTTCACCGGCCGGATGGCAAAAACCGGTAAAATCGTAAAAATCGGTGACCTGATTGCCCGTGATCCGGATTTTGATGCCACGGATATTTACCAGGGCCTGTGGGATGTTTCCCGTTACCAGGGCGAAATCTGGACGGTTCCCTTCGATGCCAATAATCTTGCACTCTATTACAACAAAGATCATTTCGCCGCCGCCGGAATCAATCCTGACGAACTGAACACCTGGTCCGATCTGCTGCGCGCCGCCGAAAAACTCACCACCGACAACCGCTACGGATTTCAAATCCCGATGGGTAACAATGAATGGACGGTATGGGTCTGGCAAACGTTTCTCTGGCAGGCCGATGGTGAATTTCTGACCAAAGAAAACAACTGGCCCGCACCCGCGTTTGATTCCGCCGCCGGCCAGGCGGCGCTCAACTACTGGATGGATTTTGTGCACAAGTATCATGCCGCCAATTTTTCCGAACCGGATGCCGGATACAAAACGGATGATTTTGTTGCCGAACGCATTTCCATGATGATCAACGGCCCGTGGAACTATGGCGCACTGAAACAGGCCGCCGCCGAAACCGGGTTGAATTACGGAGCGCTCTTTCTGCCATCCGCCGGACCGGACTATGCCCCGCAGGATAGCGGACGCCGCGCCACCAACATCGGCGGCGAAAACCTGTTTGTCTTCAAGTCCAACCCGGCCAGGGAACAGGCCGCATGGGAATTTGCGAAGTTTGTGATGTCGCCGGCCTTTCAGGTCGACTGGGCTCTCCGCACCGGCTACCTGCCCGTCTGCCGCAGCGCACAGCAGTCGCCGCAATACCAGCAGTTCCTCGCGGAAAATCCGTTTATTAAAGTGTTTGCCGACCAGATGCAGTACGGCCACGCACGCCCTTCCATTCCGCAGTACCGGAAAATCTCGCGTCTACTCGGTAAGCAGATCGAACGAGCGCTCTACCGCAAGAAAAGTGCGGCGGACGCGCTCAATGATGCCGCCGCATCATCCACCCGCATTCTCAACAAAGGACGATACCGTTAAGGAAAACGTATGGTGAAACAGAAAAGCAGATACCTTTCCGACCGCACCGCCGCCTGGTTCTACCTGGCGCCGGCCTTGATTCTGCTCTCTATTTTTGTGCTCTACCCCACCGTAAAACTCTTCCTGACCGGATTCTATGAATGGGACGGCATGGGCGACAAAACGTATATCGGACTCACCAATTACCGCTTCCTGCTGCAGGACTCCGAGTTCTGGTACACGGTAAAAAATTCCTTCATCTTCATCCTTGGCACCGTTCCAACCGGTATGGCACTCGCCCTCGTACTCGCCCTGCTGCTGCAAAAAAAGATACGCGGACGCGGCCTTTTCCGGACCCTTTTCTTTTCCCCGGTCGTCACCTCGCTGGTGGCCGCCGGATTGATCTGGGTGTGGCTGCTTAACTACGACTACGGCATTATCAACCGGTTACTCATGCAGTTGGGCTTCGAAAAAATCCCCTGGCTGGTATCCGACCAATACGCCATGCTTTCGGTGATCATGATGACCATCTGGAAAGATGCCGGCTATAACATGATCCTGTTTCTCGCCGGCCTCAGCACCATCTCATCCACCTACTACGAAGCCGCCCGCATTGACGGTGCTTCGACCTGGCAATCATTCTGGTCCATCACCTGGCCACTGCTCATGCCCACCACCATTTTCATCATGGTCGTCCGCATCATTTTTTCGTTCCGTACCTTTGAACAGATCTACGCCATGACCAAAGGCGGCCCCACCGGCTCCACCACGGTCTTTGTGTATTACATCTACGAAAAAGCCTTCCAGGGCTTTGAAGTCGGCTACGCCTCCGCTGCCGCCATGGTACTGCTCGTCCTCGTACTCTTCTTCACCGGCCTTCAGTTCGCCGTGACCCGCAAGATGAGGAGGGTGACCTGATGAAAGCAAACCGCACCCTAACCTCCTTGAAATATCTCCTGCTGATCGTGCTGGGGGTTCTTTTTATCCTGCCGCTGGTCTGGATTTTTCTTACCTCGCTTAAATCCGAAGTGGAAGTGCGTACCGCCACCGGTTTTCTGCCGCAGCAGTGGCTCTGGAAAAACTATATCGATGCCTGGCGCTCCACCAATTTCGGACGGCAGTTCCTCAACTCCATGATCATGGCCTTCGGCGTAACTTTCGGACAGATATTCACCAGTGCCCTCGCCGGCTACGCCTTCGCCCGCCTGCGCTTCACGGGTCGCAACACCATGTTTGCCATCGTGCTTGCCACCATGATCATTCCCTACCAGCTACTTGTTCTGCCCATCTTTATTATGTTCAGCCAGATCGGATGGATCGATACCTATGCCGCCCTGATCGTACCCTCCATTGCCAACGGGTTCGGCATCTTTCTCTTCAAGCAGCACTTTGAAACCATCCCGGTATCCCTTGAAGAAGCCGCCAAGATCGACGGGGCCACACGCTGGCAAACACTATGGCGCGTCATGCTGCCCCTCGCCAA
>RZZM01000195.1 GCA_009929845.1 Spartobacteria bacterium | reverse complement strand
CGGGATTGCCCATGGAGGTGATCGAGCGCGCCAAGGAAATCCTCGTCAATCTTGAAGAAGAAGAATTCGGCGAAGGCGGGCAGCCCCAACTCGCGCGCCACCGCCTCCGCAGGGTCAAGGAACACCCCGCCCAACTGTCCCTGTTCTGAGTCATTTTTGGCCATTATCCCGCTCATAACGGCTGTTTGGTATGTTTTTATCCGTGTTCATCCGCGTTCATCCGCCTACGTTCCTCCGGCGTGACAAGTCCGCGGCTAAGAAAATGGGTTAGAAGTTACGATTTTTGTCGTTTTTGCGCTGTTGCGCGCGGGGGGGCTGGGCATGTGGCTCGCCGTGCGCTGCAGGCTGAAGCCTGAACAACAAACGGGCAGGCTGACGCCCGGAGAGCACATCGATTCAACGAGTTGTGACAGTGGTGAAATCCGTTGGTTATCTTATCCGTCCGGTGGCTTTTCAGAAGCGGCTTGTTGTACAGAGGCTTTAGCCTGCAGCGCACGGCGAGCCGTGCATATTTCGCACTGAAAAAGCCAAAAAAATGGCCTGTTTTACGGCTCTTCAGGTCATTTTCTGGCGCAACATATCCTGGCCGCTTGCAGGCTCTTCAAGGCGTAACATCGATGCACGTTCCGTTGTGCATGGCAGGCTAACCCGACTTTCGCTATTCGCGACTTCAATTCACAAATTTCCTAGAAAACTCATGTAGAAATGGTCGTAGGTCTTCACCACACACGCTTCCAGAAGAACGTGGAACGGATTCTCCTGCCCATGCTGGCCACCCAAATCAGCCATCAAACAACCGTCACCCCCTAAACCCATCACGTAAAACAACCCAAACACCCCTCCGCCATCGCCACCACAGCCTACTTCTCTGTCCCCGGATGTCTCAATCAGCGTCGCGCCCGGAGGAAGCGTACGCTGCATTGACTTGTTCGAATTCCTCTTTTGGCACCTTCCAAACCACTTTTTCGCCATCCCAAATCGGTATGGCTTCTTCATCACGAACGGCTTTTCCTAATACGCCTATCGCAGCTCGTTGCATAGCTTTTTCAGCCAGTTTAGTGCTTTCTCGTTTTGCTTTAACTTTCATCTATCAACTCCGGTTCCCCTGTAGATGTATCCCATATTTTCCATTCATCCACAGAATCTTGATATTCTTTAAGATATCCGGGGACAGAGCAATCGTAAATTCTTCATTTTTCTAAGTAAAATCGGCGAAAAGAAAAAAAAGGGGGGAAGTTTCAGATTTTTTCGGAGAAAGTGAAAAACCGTTCTTAAAGTAGGCAAGACACATTTTGTCAGAAAGGAGCATAAGCTGTTATGAGACATAAGCGAATTAAGCCGGAATTACTCGGAGACCTTGGCTTCCTGCGCGTTGGCCTCATAATCCGCCCGGATAATTTCGGCTACTTCAGCGCCCAACTGCTCCACCACGGAGCGCAGCCCCTCAATGTAGGCCGGATAGCTTTTGTCAGTCAGTTTCTCCTGGAAAACCGACATCCGTCGCGCGACCAGGTTTTCGACATTTTTCCCGCGGGTGACCGTCCATTGCGCGGCCAGGTTGGCGGTTTCGCCGGGGACGCCGTCAAGCATCATGACCTCGACGGTCAACTGGTATTGCAGCTTGGTGTCGGCGGACCAGGGGAATACGTCAATATAGGCCATGGGGAGGGCGCGGGCCAGCGCGCCGGCCAGCGCGGAGACCACGCCCGCCTGGAGGGGGGACCCCCAGCGGTTGTATTCATCGATTCGGATTTCGTGCTTGTCGGCGCGGGTCACAATCTGGGGCCGGTCCAGGTAAGGCACTAATGTAACCGGAAGAATCCCAATATTGAATTGGGCCGCGGAATAATCCTGGATATCCTGTGAGGCCACCTTCAGGGGGACCGGGAATACGTAGAAATTCGACTTGGGGCTGGTTCCGCACCCGCCGGTCGCCAGGACGGCCAACGCACACAGTACTACGGGAAAGCTTCTCATGCAGGATTGTTTTTTCATGGGATCATCTCCTTTTCAATGTCCTATTGTTTCCCGCGCAGTAACGCTTCGGGGTGCTGCTCCAGGTAGTCCGTCAGGTATCGGACGGACCGTGCGGCCTTGGTGAGTTCCCGCATGGTCTGGAGGATTTCATTGCGAAGCGGGGACTGCTCATCCATGGCCTGGCCCGCTTTTTCCGAGGTTTCCGTCAGAGAAACCAGGAAGGGTTCGATGTCGCTTTCAATTTTCTGCAACAGCGCCTGCAGGTCATCGAGCGTCACCCGGACACTTTCAAGTGTGTCGCGCGACTCCCCCATCAGCGGGGTGATGTCTTCATTGATTTTGGTCATTAATATATCGGTGCTTTGGAGCGTGGCGTTCAGGTTGCTGATGGCGCCGGAGGAGGCCAGGGACGAGACCAGTTCGGCCACGCCCTTGATCGCGCTGTGGGTTTCGTGCACGATGGCCTTGAGGGGCAGTTCCTCGATTTCCTTTCCAAGGTTGTGCATGGGGGTCGGGATGGTCGGCAGGACCCAGACCTGGCCGACCTTCTTTTCCTTGCGCGTGTCGGGGGTTTTCGGGAAGTAGCCGCACTCGACCTTCAGCTTGCCGGTCAACATGCTTTGCAGCGCCAGGCGCGCGCGCAGCCCCCGCTCCGTCACCAGGTGTTCCATGCCGGTTTCCAGGTCCTCTTCGTCCCTGGGGGCCATCCGGTCCAACGGACAGGAATAGTGAAAGCGGCGCTCCTCCAACTGGATGGTCACCGGGCGTTTTATAACCCCGTCCTCAATGTCATCCAGCACAATCTGGATATCGCTTACTGTGCCGATGCGCACGCCCTGGAACTCGACCGGCGCACCGATATCAAGCCCGGCGATGGACTCGTCGAAATACAGTACACACGTGACCTTTTTCTCAAAAAAACTGCCGCCGCCAAACACAATGATGCCCGTCAACGCCAGCGCGACGGCGCCCAGCACAAAGGCCCCGACCAGGGCAGGATTCGCTTTTTTGCTCATACCAACCTCTCACTTCCTGTCTGCAAGTTGAAATTATCCATCTGTTTCTCCGCGTCGCAAAAACGTTTGCACCCGCTTGTCGGGACAGGACGCCAAGAGGGTCCTTGGATTGCCCACCGCGAGCATGGTTTTGGCCTCCGTATCCAGGAAGACCGAGTTGGTGCCGATGGCGAAGATGCTGGCCAGCTCATGGGTAACGACCACGATGGTGGTGCCCAGGCTGTGGCTGAGTTCGATAATCAAATCATCCAGCAGCTTGGCGCTGATCGGGTCGAGGCCAGCCGAGGGTTCGTCAAAAAAGAGAATATCCGGGTCCAGCGCCATGGCGCGGGCCAGGCCGGCGCGCTTCTGCATGCCACCGCTGATTTCCGAGGGATAATAATCCTCGAACCCGGACAGACCAACCAGCGAAAGCTTGAGGGCAATCACGTCCCGCTGTTCGGCTTTGGACAGGCGGGTGTAGGCCTCCAGCGGGATGGCCAGGTTCTCGGCCAGGGTCATTGAACTCCACAGCGCGCCGCTTTGGTAGAGGATGCCCATCCGTTGCATCAGGATCGCCCGTTCGCCGGGCTCGGCGTCCCAGAAACTCACCCCATCGTAATAGACCCCGCCGCGGGCCGGACTTTTCAGCCCGACGAGGTGACGCAGCAGGGTGCTCTTGCCGCAGCCGCTCCCGCCCATGATGATGAAGACATCGCCACGGCGGACCTCGAAAGTCAGGTCCCGCTGGATCACAAAATCGCCATAGGCCATGGTCAGGTCCCGCACTGCTATATGTATGTCCTGTTGGGCCATTTGCTAGAATCCTGTAAGGGTGAAAATAATGGACAAGATAGAGTCGCAGACAATGATATATACAATCGCGTTGACCACGGCGGTGGTGGTGGCATCGCCGACCGCGGAGGCGCTGCGCCCGCAACGGATGCCCTGCATGCAACCGGAAATAGCGACCAGCACGCCGAACAGCGCCCCTTTAATGAGACCCGAGGACACGGCTTGCAGGGTGACCGCGCCGGTGGTCTGCATGTAATACTGCGTGGGGGTCAGGTCCAGCATCGTAATGCCGATCACCGCGCCGCCGAGGATGCCAAGCACATCGGCATAAATGGTCAACAGTGGCATCATGAGGATAAGCGCCAGCATACGGGGCAGCACCAGGAATTCCATGGGCGAAAAGCCCATGGTCTTAAGCGCATCAATCTCCTCGTTGACCTGCATGGTGCCCAGGCGCGCCGCGAAGGATGCGCCGGTACGCCCGGCCATGATAATCCCCGTCATCAGGGCGCCCATTTCCCGGACCATGCCGATGCCCACCAGGTCGGCGATATAGATCTCCGCCCCGAACAACTTCAGTTGCACCGAGCCCAGGAAGGAAAGAATCATCCCGACCAGCACGCTGATAACCGTTACAATGGGCAACGCCTCCGGCCCGCACTCCTGGATGATGGCCCACAAATCCTGCATCCGGAAACGCGCCCGCCCGCGCAGCATGTTCCCAAAGGCCATGACCGCCTCGCCCAGGAAATAAACCGACTCGTAGGCGTCTTTTACGGCGTTCAGGGCGGCGTTCCCTACACGCGCGAGAAAGGAGGTTTTGCGGGCGACACGCCGTGCGCCGACCCGTTCGGGGATGGCGGAGGCCAGGGCCAGCAGCGATTGTATCCCGTCGGGCAACCCATCATACACACACGCAATACCGGCATCCTCACAGAGGCGGGCCGTATTCAGGATAAACGTCAGGCACCCGCTATCCCAGGTACTGATGCCCGCGTCGCGAAACCGGACCTCGTTCAGGCCGGGAACCGACTGGAACGTTTTTCCCATTTCGGCAAGGTCGGGCAGGTTGTCCTGAAAGCGCCAGGGCCCCGCCATCACCAGGGTGAGCGCGCCGTCCTGTTGCTTCAGCTCCAGGATTCGTGTCTGTTTTTCCTGCTCCGTCATGGTCTCGATTCGTACCTTCTTAAAAGTCTGAGCGTAACAGCGTTGCGCGCGAATGGCAAGATATCGGCCCGGCTAATTCCAGGCATTATCAGCCGATCAGGGAAATTGAAGCGTCCATCAGCGCCTGCGCAAAGGCCGTCACGGATTCCCATCGGTCCTCGCGGTTCACACTGACGGCGCGGCGCGTCACCCCCTGCAGTGCCCGCGGCAATCCGGACACATCCGCGGGACACAGGCGCAGGACCTCCGCGTCGTCGGCATCCAGCGGAAACGGATTCTTCCCGGTCACCAGCTCGATGAAAACAATGCCCAGCGAATACACATCTGTGCGCTGATCGAGCTTTTCGCCGCGAATCTGTTCCGCGCTCATATAGGCGGGCGTGCCGCCGATAATATCATTGTCCTGTTGGGCGGTCATGATGCAGGACACCCCGAAATCAATCACCTTGAGGATGCCGTCTCGATCGAGTAGCAGGTTATCCGGTTTCAGGTCCTTGTGCAGCACATTATGGCGATGCGCGTATTCAATGGCGTCGGAACTGACCCGCATGGCCTGCAGAGCGGTCTCGAGGTGGACCTTGCCATACTTGTTCATGATCTCGCGGAAGGTACATCCGTTGACGTACTCCATCACCAGGTAATAGTCGTTGCCGACTTCCTGCAGGTTGTGGATGCGTACGATGTGCCGGTGGGAGAGCTGCATGGCGATGCGGGCTTCATCACGCAGGATGGAAAGGGCCAGGGGATTGTTGGTCAGCCCCGGACTGAGGACCTTGATGGCCACCTCCATGTTCAGCAAATGGTCATAGGCAAGATACACCGTTCCCATGCCGCCGGTTCCCAGCACCTTGTCCAGACGGTACCGCGTGTCTTCCTCGTGCCGTTGCTTACTGACCGGCTGTCCCTGCCGCGGTTTGAGCTTACTGGCCAGGCTGGTCAGGTTGGCCTGTTGGCGGCACAGCACGAGATGGCGCTTCGCCGCTTCGCTGACCGCCTCCTTGATCTCGTCCTTCTTCCAGGGCTTCGAGACATACTTAAAAATGCCGCCCTCATTGATGGCGCGGATGGTGGTGTTCAAATCCGCGGACCCGGTCGCCAGGATGGAGACAATGTTCGCGTCCACATTCTGCGCCGCCGCCAGCACCTCATTGCCATTGATGGCCGGCATATTGTAATCGGTAATTAATACGGACACCGGCTCGGTTTGCAGGATGCGCACCGCCTCCACAGGGGACGTGGTTGTCTGTATGACAAACGGTAAATCTTTAAGCTGGTCCTCTATGAGGCTCAGCATATCCTGTTCATCGTCAACGACCAGGACGGTCGGTACATCAGGTGATGCCATCATTTACGCCTTTGTTAAAACTGCCTGCGCACTGTACCGGACGCGTGCGGAAAGGTACAGAATTATTTGCGGGAAATCTCGGAACCCTGGTTTTTGAACGGGGGCTTGCCCTCCAGCGCGTTATTGTAGAAGCGTTGGGTGGGATAGGCAAAATCGATATCATCGGCGTTGGCAAAGGCCTCCAGGATTTCTTCCCAGATGCAGCATTCGGAACTGCGCCGTTTGCGCGGGTCGCACAGGTAACGGAGGGTCAGTTGGACCCCGATATCCTCCACCGAGGTCCACACAATGGGGGTCAGGTGATGGAAGAAGATGAGGTATTTGCGCGCGGCCTTGCGCACCTGTTCGGCGGCGTGTTCGCTGCGGATGGCCGTATGTTTCTGGCCGATTTCTTCAATCAGCGCCTTCGCCTTTTTCCAGTTGCTCTCAAAGGTCACGATAATCGCCAGCTCGTTCCAGACGAAATTAAACCCCTGGGTGTAATTGATGGTGGCATACTGGAAGGTCCATCCGTTGGGAATGTGGACAATACGGCCGGTACTCTGTTCGGCATGGATGTTTTTGCCCACTTCAAGCAGGGTGAATTGAAACAGTTCAATATCGATGATATCGCCGCTCACGTTGTTGATTTCAATACGGTCGCCGGCCATAAACGGTTTGCGGATACTGATAAAAATCCACCCGGCCAGGTTGGTCAGGGGGTCGCGCAAGGCGATGGCCATACCGGCGGACAGGATGCCCAGGTAGGCGGCCATGCCCGAGCCGGTACCGAGCCATATCTGCCACAGCGCGATCAGGGTGATGAACCCCAGCACATAGGTGACGGTCTTCCTGGCGAAATAACGCCGCTTCAGTTCGTCCAGTTTCCATCGGACGAAGCGGTGCAGGATATAACGAACGACAAAAAAAGCAACCAGCACCAGCAGGGTGCCGAAAATTTTCCGTTGCATCAGCGCATCCCAACCCAGGTATTGGTGGATGAGGTCCGATATATTCTCTACACTGTTCGTATCTATCATACGCTCACATCATTTTTTGCATCTGCTCACTTTATATCGTTTCTTTTACTACATATCAAATATCTTTAGCTAGTATAGTTTTATGCATTTGTTTCCACGAAGCGGTTCCGTTCAACATAATGTTCTACGCAACATAAATTGGGAAGGTACATATTTTGTGTTTTTGTGCCATTTGCGGGTATTTTATGACGGGTTTCGGGTGGAGAGACGGCTCACGGTGATTGTTCATGCGGAGCTGGGGCTCCGCGCTCCCTGGCGTCTTGCTCTTCTTCTTGACTCATTTCTCCTTGATCAGCTATCTTCATTCCATGAAACGCTATTTTTTAATTTCATCAAGGAGTCTTTGATCATGATCTCTTCAAGCATTAAACATCGCCGACCAGTAATCCTTTCCATGGCAATGTTCCTGCTGTGCATCCATCCGCTGCTGGCGGAGACACACATCTTCCCCTCCAAATAGGCGATCATTCAGGCTCACATGAGAATCGAATCCTTCTTCAATACGACTTCCGGGGAAATTGATTCCAAGCGCTGGAATCCCTACCTCGGTATCAGCATCAACAATAAGGCGTTCACCGTCGAGTATCTGGCGGAATTCATGAATTGGGCCACAGAGCGCGCGAGGGAGCGCGCGGCCATTGTGATCGTTGATATCATCCAGCACATCAACAATGAAGTCCTCGATAAGAAAAAACCACAGGGCGCGATTGAGAAGGCCTTCCGCAAGGCAGACGAGGTCCACCTGCTGTGCGACCAGGCCATGTCCACGCTCTCTCCCGAACGGCGCGATAAACTGATTGTCCTCGAATGGACCGACCTCGTCTACGAAAGCGGTTTTCGGCACAACTTGTCCGTGCTGAGAAGCGAATACACGACCAACCGCCCCTTCCGCGAAGCGCTGCAAGCCATCGTGAGGGACAACCTGGGTCCAATCGTCCAGCGCCTGGACGATGCAGGAATCGAGCGGCTCACCCATTACGTTTTGAACGAATTGCCCGAACTCATCGCCGGATTCCGCCACGAAGGCGTTCACTTCAACCTTAACGTCTATCCCGGTAAAATCGGCTCCATCTATATGCAGTTGCTGGAATTCGGTTTCTTTCGACAACTCCTCCCCAAGCTCCATCTGTCTGGAGAAATCGCCTCGGTCGAGGCCTACGGATCGGCCCCCCATGTTTAGAATGCCGGAGGTGTCGATATCTTGTACTGAACAACGCTTTGCAAAAAGGAAGGACACGCACAAAACACAGCAGGTTGGATGAATTGACCACGGCGTTTGGGGTGGATTTATTTGCGTATTCTGTGATGAGCAACCACATGCATTCGCAAAGCGGCTGACCAGGTCGAGAAATGCTGGATTCCCTTTCCTCATCCAAAAATACAATTCAAAAAAGTAAAAATGTAACTTCACAAACCTTTTTTTTCGCCACGGATGGGCGCTGCGGAACACAGATACAAACGTACCGAAAAGCCTTTATACAAGCCATTTTTTTGCCAAAAAAGGCTGTTTCACGTCATAAAACGTCTTGTTGCCTTCGCAGTTCGCCTTTTCCGGCGGAATTTCTTACGGCGAGTGCAAAAGCACGCGGAAATGGTTGCCCACCACATGAAATGCGACCACCAACCTGTCATATAAAAAGACGACCGCATTTCTATATGACAGGTAGTTTGTGCTGTGGGGTGGGAAAGTGGCGGGTGTTTTCCGGCTGAAAAATGCGTCGAAACGGCCAAAAACGGCTATTTTACGG
>RZZM01000194.1 GCA_009929845.1 Spartobacteria bacterium | reverse complement strand
CTGCGGGAAACGAAGACTGATCGTTAATATGATTTTTTCCTAAAAACGCCACTAAAAGGTTGATTGCGGTGTATAGTTTCTATATGAATCGACCCGTCCAACAGTGCATGACCGCATAATAAATGCGGAGGGATGGCAGAGTGGATGAATGCACCGGTCTTGAAAACCGGCGAGGCGCAAGCCTCCAGGGGTTCGAATCCCTTTCCCTCCGCCAATTTCTTTCGAGAAGGCGGGTTCTACTCGGGGTTCCAGTACACGGTGGCCAGCCCTTCACGGGCGAGGCGGTCGCGAACCATGATAATATTGCCGCCGCTGTCCTTCGCGGCGTGCGTATAGACCGCCTTGTTCGCGGATTCAACGACGATGACGCCGACGTCGGGTTCGGTTACCGACCACGTTAACGGGTACACATTAGGGGCCGCCGCATTGCCTTCCGCGGAAACAACCGCCGTAAGAACAACACTCTTTTCGTTTTCTGCAAGCACGACCACGGCAGGAGTGATTTCAATTTCACCGCGTTTGTCGTCATCATCCGGCTCACATCCAGCGCCCAGGAACAGGCATAGCAGACAGGCCAGGGTCAATACGGTTATTTTCATTGCATTCCTTTCCTCTTCGGCGCGCGTCCGTTTTGGTGTTCCATTTCCTCAATAAGGTTGGTTTTGTCTTCGCTGTATTCCAGGGCCATCGCGCGGTCGATCTTGCGTTTCAGCAGCAGCGACAGCAGGGACTGGTTAAGGGTTTGCATGCCATGCTCCCCGCCGGTCTGCATGGCCGTACGAAGCTGGTGGGTCTTTTCCTCGCGAATCATGGCGCGCACATTGGGGGTGGCGACCAGAATTTCGGCGGCCAGGGAGCGTCCGCCCCCACCAGGCCAGGGAACAAGCTTCTGACTCATCGCGGCCTGCAAGGTGGAGGCCAGTTGCACACGGACCTGGGCCTGCCGTCCGGATGGGTATGAACTGATAATGCGCGAAACGGTTTGAACGGCGTCGGAGGTATGGAGGGTGGCGAAGGTCAGGTGTCCGGTTTCAGCCAGGGTCAAGGCAGCGGTCATCGTTTCCAGGTCGCGCATCTCTCCCACCACAATAACATCGGGATCCTGTCGCATGCTGCGACGCAAGGCCTCGGCAAAACTGGCGGTGTCCCGTCCAACTTCACGCTGGGTCACAAAGGCCTGAATACTTTTATGCCGATACTCAATCGGATCCTCGATGGTGTGAATATGGCACGGTCGCGTCTTGTTGATTTCGTTGACAAGCGAGGCGATGGTCGTGGACTTGCCGCTGCTGGTCGAACCGGTCACCAGCACCAGCCCGGAATGCGTGGCGCAGATACGCCTGAGCAGGTTCGTATCCAACCCGAGTTCCTCCAGTGTAAAAAAGCGATTCGGAAGCAAACGGATGGCCACAGCAAAATCTCCCTGCTGCCGATAGGCATTGATGCGCAGGCGCGCGCCGTCCTTGCGCTCAAAAGCGGCGTCCAGTTCACCGGTATGCCGCAGCCGGTCCAGGGCTTCTTCGCCCACCGCGCCGGCGATAGTGGCGGCAATGACTTCGGGCGTCAATACCGCGGCCTCGGAGATCATCCGTTCCAGTCGGCCATGCAACCGGAAGACCGGCGGATTCCCTGCCGCCAGGTGAAGATCACTGCCCTCGCGCGCGGCCAGTTCGTCAAGCCAACGTTCAAGATCATATGTCATCGCGACCCCTCTTCATAGGATTCGTCTTCATCAAACAACGTCCAGTCGGCGGGCGAATTCTCCCCGGTGTATCGGCTGACACGCTCGACAAACGCCCTGGACGCCTCTGCGCACTCGCCCGGCGCAAGAAGAACGCGCGGGCGGATCAGGACCAGCAATTCACTGCGCACCTCCTCTTCCAGGGTGCGCCTGAAAAGGCCGCCGATCAAGGGAATGTCCATAAGCAGGGGGATGCCCGTTTTTCGCGTCTCAAAACGATGACGAATCAACCCCCCGATAGCTACAAGCTGCTCATCATGCGAGAGGACCGTCGTTGTGACCGAACGCTCTTCCACATCCTGCGAGGTGAACTGATCATCGGATTCATGCCCATACCTGATCGTCCGTTCCGGGCCGAGGCGGGTATCTTCCTGCAGCATGCGGATGGTGACGGTTCGATCGGCATGGATTTTCGGGGTGATGAGCAGCGTGGTCCCGATGCGTTGACGCGGCGCGGTTACCGAATAGGTCGTCACGGGCCGGGGATAATCAATGCCGACATAATCGGTCTGCGGCTCCACCTTCTCCAGCACGGTGACCTCACTGCCGATGAAGATGCGCGACGCCTCGTTGTCCGCCACCATCAGACTTGGCGTAGCCAGCGACCGGATGCGCTGCTCGTCCTCGAGTAATTGAATCCGCGCATGAAGATCGGCGCTGACGAAACTGAATACCGTGGCCAACGGATTGATGCCCGTGCCCTGGGGAATAAGCGTAATCACATCGGAAGCGGCGATCTCGCCGCCCGGTTCGGAAGTGATGCCGGTGGAACGTCCGCCGCCAACCATGACGCCGTCCGTACCGGGCCCCCGCTGGAAGAGCCAGTCCACGCCGCGGGCCGCCTCGTCGCCCAGAAGGATATCAAGCACCTTGACCTCAAGCAGGACCTGAGGTTTTGGGCGGTCAAGTTGCCGAATGACCTCCCTTATGCTCTCAATTGAGGTCGTGTCACTCGAACGCAGAATCAACGCATGCGCTGAAGGCGAGGACGACACATAGACCACACCCGGTCGGTCGTTTTGACCGGCCAGGTCATCCGGGATGCCCTTGGCCGCCTGTTGCACCGCCATGGACTGGCGTTGTTGCTCGGCGACATCCCGCAGCGTCCGCTCCTCTGATGCCGTTCCTGAAGAAGTGTCATACCGGTTGTCATCCTCGTTACGGTTGCGTCCCGCGCGACTACGCGAATCACTTGACGTTCCGCCGCCGGTTGCTTCGACCAGGGTGGCGCGGTCGGCAATGGTATCCATACGGTCGAGGGCGCGTTCGATGCGCGACATATCGTCAGCAATATCCTCCGGGGGCGGGTCCCAAACCACCCGGTCCTGAAACACGCGTGCCAGGGCATCGCCGATTTCCTCCGGCGCCGGATACATGACCGGGACCACCTCGACCGTTTCGTCGGCATACAGGTTGAGGCCCTGCCGGTATTCATCCATCGTCACGATCTGCACAATGTCTGAACGAGGGGCCCGGCGGAACCAGAGCCCGTATGTGGCGCAAATTGAACGAAGCATCTCCTCAAAACCGGTGTCTGAGAGATAAAAGGTGATACGCTTCTCGCCCGCCTTTTCGCTGACCAGCACTTTCCATGTCTCACCGCATCCTCGCGTCATAAGTTCGGCAAAGTCCCGTAATGACATATCGCGCACAAAGACCGATTCAATGACACGATCATCCCTTTCCTGCGCATATTCGCCGTGCGACCATAGCGCGGGAAGCAGGACAAGGCCTGTTATAATGGATAGCTTAAGACTCATCGGTATATCCTCACATCCTGCGGACGCGTGCGTGGCGCGATTTCAATCTGGGTACAGGTGATGGACTTGACCAGCAAATACAGTTGAGCATCCGAAACCGCCGTAGTCTTGTTGGGGTCAGCGCGTTCGAACTGGATGACATCCCCTTCGCTGACGAAATGGACATTCGGTGAGCCGGGAATGGTCAGCGCACCGACCGGCGGCTTATCTTTCAACGCCAGAATACCAACCACACGAATCCCTGAGGGAATGGACGCCGGCCCGGCGCTAACGAACCCATCACCGTCCGAAGCGCCCTTCATGGCAAAGGGATCTCCGGGAGAAATCGACGTCGACGCGTCTTGATTGGACGTGTCGGCTCGCTCAATCGTCTTGGGCGCGATCATTTCCTGCGCGACATCCACGCCGAGTAATCGCGGGGGCCCACCTACAAGAATGCCGACCGCCATACACACAAAAACACTTAATTTCATACGCTTTCTATTCCTTTCCATCAACGCGCCGCCCGCGTAGCCGACAACACGGCCAGAAAAAACCCGAAATACACCAGGCCGACAAATCCGCCGACAAAGATAAACACCGCCGGCTCGACCAATCGGCTCAGCAGGGCCACCCGGCGATTGAGCTGGTCCTCCGAGAACCGGGCAACCTCAAGCAGGCTTTCATCTATATGACCACCTTCTTCACTGACAGCCACGAGGGTATGAGCCATGGGCGTCAGTCGTTGCAATTCCGTCGACTCGATGCTCTTGCTCAGGCTCACGCCATCGCGCAGCATGGCGCGGACCTTTTCAAACTGCAGGGCGTACAGCCAGTTGCTCATCGTGCCGCGGACCAGTTCCACGGCGGCCAGCACATCGAGCCCGCTGGCCAACAGGGACCCAAGCGTCGAACACCACATGGCATTGGCATGGTAGCGAAACGCCCCGCCCAGCAAGGGAATCCGCAACGCCAGGGCGTCCACCCATTCACCGGAATGCGCGGTACGCCGCAGGAGAATTACCAACGTGACAAGGACAACCGGCGCCAGCGCCACATACAATCCATAGGCGCTCAGGAACTGATCAAGCGCGATAACCATCCGCGTCGGCAACGGCAAGACCACATCGCGCCGACTCGATTCGATGAATTTCATCACAACCGGAAACACCTTGCGCACCATGTACGCGCCCACCCCCATGGCCGCCACCATCACGATGGCGGGATAACTGAAGGCCTGCAGAATTTGTTCACGGGTTTTTCGCGAACGTTCCCGGAGTTCCGCCGCATGGATCGCCATACGATCCAGTGTGCCATTGGCTTCCCCCACACCGAGTAAACCGATGGTGACCCGGTCCACCCCCGGCAGATTTTCCATCAGCGCCCTGCTGAACGGTTTGCCGTCCCTAATGACCCCGGCGGTGCGCGTCAGCGCCCGGCGCAGCGGTCGCGGCGCGGTGCGCGCCAGCGCATTGAGCGCCGTCAGTATGGGCACCCCGGAGCGTAACAGCGATCCCAGTTGGCGAAGGGTTACTTCCACGGTTTGCGGACGAATCCGCATCCGGTCACTTATTCGCTCCATGCGCCGGGAGACGCTGCCCGGCGAAGGCGTAGCGGAAGGCGCGGCGTTCAACGACAACACATTGGCGCCATCGCGCCGCAAGCGATTCGCCGCGTCCGTCTCCGACTCCGCCTCCAGCACCCCCTGGCGGCGCTGTCCGTTTTGAACTATACAATAACGAAAGGCGGCCATCAGCGTTCACCCTCCCCGAGGAAGGTAACCCGGCGGACCTCTTCCGGGGTGGTAAGCCCGGCGGCGGCCTTGACGGCCCCGTCCTGCGCAAGGGTCGGCCATTTTCTTTTTGCAAAGGCAAGATCGGCCATGCGGTCTTCCCCGGCGCCGGAGACAATCAGGTCTCGCAGTTCACGGTCCACGGGGGTCATTTCGTACAGGCCCAGGCGTCCGGCATATCCGAGTTGTCCGCAAAAGGCGCAACCGCACACGCGCGGGAGGCGAGGAGGGACGTCGGGGTTCCATCCGAATTCTTCACAGAGCGCCTCGGTAGCCGTTTCATGAGTTACGCAATGGGGACAGGGTCGGCGCACCAACCGCTGCGCGACGACCAGCCGCAGGGTCGAGGCCGCCAACTCACGCGACACGCCCAGGTTCAGCAGGCGCGTGATGACGGACACCGAGGTGTTGGCGTGCAGCGTGGCCAGGACCAGGTGTCCTGTCAGCGCGCTCTTTACGGCGATATCCGCCGTTTCGGCGTCGCGCACTTCGCCCACCATAATGATGTCCGGGTCATGACGCAAAACACTGCGCAAGGCCTTCGCGAAGGTGACGCGCTCGCCGTCGATCTGAATCTGATTAACGCCCTGCAGAGGAATTTCAACGGGATTCTCGATGGTCAGAATATGGCGGGTGCCCGGCTCCCGCAAGTGCCGCAGCGCCGCATACAGCGTTGTCGTTTTCCCGCTTCCGGTCGGGCCCGAGAGCAGGAGCACCCCGTGAGCTTGTTCCAGCGCGGAATGTATCATCTTGTAGTGTTGTGTATTCATGCCCAGCGCGTCCAGCCGGTCCAGCTCTTCCGCGACGGCGGCTGTCGCGAGGATGCGCAGCGTCACTTTCTCTCCGTGCGTGGTGGGAATGACCGCCACCCGCATGGCAATCGATTCTCCGAGACTGTCCATGACGATCTGACCGTCCTGGGGCGCGCGCCTTTCCGCGATATCAAGTCGGGCGGCCACCTTGACCGCCGAGACCAGATCGGCCATAAACGAGGTTGGAAACTCGCTGACGATGCGCATCATGCCATCCACCCGCATGCGCGCCACGCCGACGCCTTCCTCCGGGTCGAGATGGATATCCGAACAATGAATCTGAATGGCCCGATTGACCAGCCGCTCCAGCGCGACAAGCGCCGTGGGGGCTTCTTCGCCCGCCTCACCCGCGTAATAACGCGCAATCGCCCGGGAAACCGCTTCGGGGCGCGAAGCGGCCAGCGTCTCGATCCGCACGCCCAACCGCCCTTCGAGGTCCATAACGCCGATTGGATCATCGGGATCCGCCTGGACAATCGTCAGCGTATCCCCTTTTAACGCTACCGGGAGCAGTCCATAGCGGCGCGCCAGGCGTCCCGGCACGCGCGCGAGCGCGGATTCTTCAATGAGGACTTTGGAGAGATCGACCATCTTCGCCCCGCTCATGCGTCGCCTCCATGATAGAGATAGATAACCAGGGTGAAGTGAAGGACTAGCGCCGGCGCCACCGCGCCGCCATACGAGGCCGTTTCGTTCAGCAACGATATCGAGATGCCTTGCAGTTCCCACAACAGGGGCTCGCGCCGCACATCTTCGAGAAAACCGTAAATGGACGCGAAACGGCCGGCCAGTTCATAGGCCATAGCCACCGCGGGAACCGCGCCCGGCTCCGGGAGGTCCACCGGGGCATTTTTCAGCACATGCAAGCCGCGCCGACCAGCCATGGCCAGCAGCGCGGCGTTCGCGTCCGCTTTACCCGCGTCGAGACGATACGCGCTACCCGCCTCGAGTCCCGCAAGTTCGACGCCACGGTTCTCGAGGCTGCGCCGCAGATTCTCCACGCGCAGGAGTTCTTCCTGGATCACCTCGTCCTGTTCGGGCGCGGGTGGCGGCGTCGCGCGGCCCTTATCGGCCAACTCCTTGCGCGTCGCCTCCAGCTCCTCAGCCAGCGGATCCAATGCGCGTGACCGCGCGAGGTATACAATGCCCATCGCCAGGAGAATGCCGATGACGATCCGGTGAAACGCGCTGAAGCGTCCCCAAAAGGATAAAAATTCCTTTTTCCACTGTCGCGCCGAACGCCGTATCATCCGCATCATGGCCGGTCCTCCCCCGGGGTAATCGTATACCGGAAGCGTTGCGCATATTGTCCTTCCAGCGATTCCAGGCCTCCGAACTCCCTGCGCATGCCCTCGCGCAACCCCATCTCGCGCAACGCGGCGTCAAGCTGCGGCAACCCGTCCTGCCAGCGCGTCAACCCCGTGATCTCATAGCCCCCGCCATCGCGCTGCCTGATGGATTCAAGACTGGAATAGACCGGCATGTTTCCCGCCAACGTATCCAACAGAGACAAAAGCCCCGGCGGAAGATGGCGGGGATGCTCCAGCAAGTTCTTTTTTGCCATCAGCGCGCCCTGCCGGTCCCGTAGCGCCCTGCTTTCAGATGCCGCTTGTTTTCGCGCACTTTCAAGTGATTCCCACGCAGCCTTGTCGGCCCGCGCGGCGGACAACTCGCTTGTCATGCTATAGTGGCGCATGCCCGCCCAGAGAAGCGTTGTGGCGACAACCAGGGCCATGATCACGGTGCCGTGGCGGTGCGGATCACGGGGGGGAGGAGGCAGGCCAATCCACGGACATATCGCATCCACCCCCCCCATGCGCCCGGCGGCATTGATCGGTAGCGCCAACTCATCAATCGCCATCCGTTCCGTTAGCTCAATGCCTTCGCATGCGCCCAGATAGGGCTTGATGCGCCCGCGCATCTGCTCGGCGCTAATCGGCGTGTATATGCTGAGGGGCATGGCGTCCTGCAGGCTCAACCGTTCCCTCGCCCGGTTGGCGCGCTCGCGCGCGGCAGGATCAGAGGCGACGTCAATCCCGATCGGAAGCATCGCGACCGCGAACGGTTGAGGCTCGTTCTCGGGAATGACATAAAAACTGGTGCGCTCCCGGACCAACAGCATCCGCCGCAACGGCGCGCGTTGCGCGTGCGCGGCCAGGACGGCCAGTTCGAGTGAACCCGCGCCCTCGAAAATCAGCCCTTCGTTTTCCGCGTCCGCCGCCAGGCGCTCCAGATGTTCCATCTCGAACCCCGTCGCCAACAACGATTGCCGGTCGCCCCCCATGCCAAAAAGATGCGCGCGGACCGCCGCCAGACGATGACCGGCCGCATCGAGTCCCGTCTCACCTTGGGCCTCGTACGCGAGCGCTGTGTGCAGTTCTTCATCGGTCGCGTCTTCGGGCAGCGCGGTCGTGAGCATGTACACGTCGCCCGACAACAAAACGCGTAAACGCCGCGCGCCCGTCTGAATCAGGAAATCAAGAATCTTCCTGGGCAATTGACGCGCGTTGCGCGACGCCTCCTCCGCGCGTCCGACAACACTCCACTCGGCGCGGGAACCGCGCAGCGCGTATGCCCGCCATACAAGCCCGTCGTGCGCGGCCATGCCAATCGTTTTGGAGCGAAGGAGAAATTTCATTACAGCCTTTCCGTCAGATACAGGGTGACAAAATTCGCGCCCGGGCGAATCTCTATCGATTGAACGCCGGAATGCCAGCCATTGGTGGTCATGGACGGCCCTTCATTGTATCCGTACGCCAGAATCGGCCTGGGTCCCGGACACAGATTGGTAAAAAGGACGGGGTTGGCCGCGACAAACGAATTGGTGAAAGAGATGAACGCGGGGGTTGCCCCGGCCGTATCAGGAACCGCCAGGATTACCTCGCCGCGGGTAAAGTACTCATGCTGCCGCAAAAGAAACCAGTTGGTCCCAAGTGATGTTGGCGGCGCTATGTTGGTGTTGTTCACCAGGCACACATAGACTTGCTTTTCGTACTGACATAGCGTGTTCGGAAAATACTCA
>RZZM01000620.1 GCA_009929845.1 Spartobacteria bacterium | reverse complement strand
GAGACTGCTGAAAAATGTGGCTTGCCGTGGTACGATGGACTCCACGCAAGGAGTGCGTTATGTTGAAGCCAACCTCTGCCCCAACGCTGAGTGACCACGATCATCAGGTGTTTGACGCGCTGGTGCCCGCCGACCATTACCTGCGCCAGGTGCTGCAGGTGGTCGATTTTGAGCGCTATCGGGAGACGATGGCCGCGTGCTATCACCCCACCGAAGGACGCCCGGCCGCCGATCCGGTGCTGCTGTTGAAGCTGGGCTTCCTGCAAACGCAGTACCGCCTGTCGGATCGCGAGGTGTGTGCGCAGGCGCAGGTCAATGTCGCCTTTCGCCTCTTTTTGCAGATGGGGCTGGCGGAATCGCTCCCGCATCCGAGCTTGCTGACCGTGTTCCGCGCCCGCCTGGGTGCGGGTATCTACGCCCAGATCTTTGATGGGGTCGTCGCCCAGGCGCGCACGGCAGGCTTGGTGCAGGATCGCCTGCGCCTCAAAGACGCCACCCATATCATCGCCACTATCGCGGTTCCCTCGACCATTCGGCTGGTGGCGCAGACCCGCCAGCGCCTGCTGGACGCAGCCGAACCCTTTGCTCCGGAGCGGGTGGCCGCAGAACGGGCGCACGCCGTGGCTATCCGCACCGGCACCAGTGACCTGTCTGACGCGGAACGCCTGCTCCAGCGGGTCACCCATCTGCGCCAGATCGTGGACTGGGCCGAACAGGTGCATGCGGAGTTGGGGCCGTTGCCGGAGCCTGCACCCACGGATCGACGTGCGTTTGCCGACGCATTGGCGCTCGCGCACATGATCCTCGCGGATCGTGATGATTCCACCGGAGGGGATCACATTGTCAGCCTCCACGACCCTGATGCCCGGCGGGGCAAGCACGGGGCGTTCTTCACCGGGTACCTGCTCGACGTGGCGATGGATGCCGACAGCCAGATCATCACCGCCCTGGAGGTGTTGCCCGCCAATGGCGATGAAGCCGCCGATGCGACGGACTTGATTCGCCATGAAGAAACCATTCACGGCAATGACGTGCAGACCCTGTCGATCGATAAGGCCGGGTTTCGTGGCGAACTGCTGCGGGAATGGCACGATCCGGACGGACTGAATCTGGAGGTGGTGGTGCCACCCGTTCGTGAAAAGCCCACGTCGTCCTTCACGGCAGAGGACTTTCAGCATGATGCCGCGCAGGGGACGTTGACCTGCCCTGGCGAGCAGACCACGACGCGCCGCATCCGGAACCACGTGGATACGGGCTGGAAGTATAGCTTCCGCCGCAGTGATTGTGCCACCTGTGCCTTGTTCGCCCAATGCCTGACTCGCCTGCCGAAAGCCACCGGGCGCCAGGTCGTGATCAATGATTACGCGGTGGAGTATGCGGCAGCGCGGGCATTCGCGACCTCGGAAACCTATCGCCGGATCCGGCGTGAACATCCGGCGATTGAGCGCAAGCTGGCTGATGTGGTGCGCCGCCATGCGGGACGCTGGGCACGCTATCGCGGGCGTGCCCGTGTGCGCATCCAATATCTCTTGACGGGGCTGGTGGTCAATATCAAGCGCATGGTGCAGCTGCTGGGAACCCCCGCCCCGTCCAGGGCCGCACCAAACGAACCCTATCCGGTATCGGCTTAAACGCCTCACTCCCCACGGGGAGCGGCACCGATGTGGCTGGGAAGTGCAGACGAGACTCATTGGTTGGATGTGGGTTCCCATCGATTCCCCTATTGTGGGCCGGACTTTTTCAGCAGTCTCTAAAGCTCCTGGGCTTTACGGGCTAGTTCCGTAAGCGCCACGCCCCGAGCAAGGTCGCCTCGGCGGCCAGAGCGGTACGCACGGTCGTCGTTTGCTTATCCAGCGTGCCCCAACTCGTCAAAACCACCA
>RZZM01000193.1 GCA_009929845.1 Spartobacteria bacterium | reverse complement strand
CACAGCATATATTCGCGTAATGATCAAGCGAAATATATCTGATGAATTACTGATACTGACGAATGAATATCCCGTAGTCACGATATTGGGTCCTCGTCAGGCCGGGAAAACAACACTGGCCAGGGGCCTCCTGACAGACTATGAATATTCCAATCTTGAAATCCCTGAAATACGGGAGTTCGCATCTAATGACCCAAAAGCTTACTTGGCGCAGTTTCCTTCCAGGATAATTATCGATGAAATTCAACGCGTTCCAAAGCTTATAAGTTATATACAGGATATTGTTGATCGAAAGAAAATGAACGGTCATTTCATTCTAACGGGCTCGCATCAATTGCAGGTTCGTGAAGCTGTAACCCAGTCGTTGGCCGGGAGGACAGCTATTCTGAAATTGCTTCCATTTTCAATATCAGAACTGTCAGCGGCGGGCATTGAATTCAACAGTTTTGCTGAATACATTTTTCATGGTTTTCTACCGCGGATTTATGATCAATCCATGCGTCCGACAACGGCTTATTCAAATTACTACCAAACGTATGTTGAAAGAGATCTTAGACAGGTGATTAATATAAAGGATGCTTCTTTGTTTGAGAAGATGATGAAACTGCTGGCTGGTCGCGTAGGGCAACTCATGGATTTCAGTTCGCTTGCAAATGATGTTGGTGTTGACGCTAAAACTATCAGGAGCTGGATATCCATTTTGGAGGCTTCATTTCTTGTTTTCAAACTTCCCCCCTTTTTTGAAAATTATGGTAAACGCCTCATTAAGTCACCAAAGTATTACTTCACAGATGTTGGCCTGTTGTGTTTTCTCCTGGGTATCCGTAAACATGAGCAGATTCTCCGTGATCCACTGGTTGGAAGCATATTTGAAAACCTGGTTGTCATTGAGGCGCTGAAAACACGCTACAATAAAGGACGGATGCCGGATATGTACTTCTTCCGTGACTCCCGCGGCAATGAAATTGACTTAGTTCTTCAGGAAGGACGTCAGCTTGTTGCCGCTGAAATTAAATCAGCGGCAACATTCACGGCAAAACTGCTGAAGAATCTTAAGCAGTTTCATCTGCTGGCCAAAGACGTCAAAGGGTCTTATCTGATTTATAATGGCGAAACATATAACCTGAGCGACGGTTTTCACGCTATAAATTTCCGAGAAACTTGTACAATCGTTTGACTTTCGCGGCGGATTGATGCAGGGTACTCCCCAGCGACAAGTTCTATGCGCCCCCATCGTCTAGTGGCCTAGGACGCCGGGTTCTCATCCCGGTAACACGGGTTCGAACCCCGTTGGGGGTGCCACAAAGGGGCCAGTCAATACGGTCAATACGGTCACCCCTGCCTCACCCGCCTTCCAACGCGTCAATGGCGTCCAGCAACGCCTCGATGTGTTCATCGGTTCCGATACTGATACGCAGGCATTGCCCGGTGCGCACGCCGGGGAAATACCGAATGAAAATGCCCTGCTCATGCAGCGCGGTGTAGACGGCGTGGGCGCTGATGCCCACGGGCGATGCCCAGATGAAATTGCTTTGCGATGGATACACGGTCCATCCGCGTTTTCGCAATTCGGCGTCGAGTCGCGACCGCGTGGCTTTAATTCGTTCGACGTTGCGCCGCATGTATGCCTGGTCGCACAGCGCGGCCAGGGCCAGTTCCTGCGTCATGCGGCTGACGTTATAGGAGTCTTTTATTTTGTACATCGCGCTGATCAGGGGCTCGGGACCCACCGCGTATCCGAGACGGATACCCGCCAGGGAATATGATTTGGACAACGTGCGCGCGACAAGGACATGCTCATACCGGAGGGCCCAGGCCATCCCGTTCCAGTCCGCAAAGTCGGCATAGGCCTCATCCAGCAGAAGTACCCCCGGAAAGCGCTCGATAAAGGATAGCATCTCCTGCCGGGCATACATCATGCCCGTGGGAGCATTCGGATGGGTGAGAAAGAACAGGGAGGCGGCATAGTCTTCGGGCATGGACCAACCGAAATCGGCACTCAAGGGGACAGGCTTTGTGGCCACATCCTCAATGCGGGCGAGCACCGGATACAGCGAATAGGAAGGATCAAAAAAACCAACCGTTCCATCCCGCTCCACGAAGGCGCGAATACACAACGCGAGCACCTCGTCCGACCCGTTGCCTACAAATACCTGCTCGGGCGGGCAGTCATGCATCCGCCCGATCTGTTTACGCAGGTCCATGCACACCGGGTCCGGATATTTCGCCAGCACGGAAGCATCCATCCGTTCCAGCGCCTCGAAAACCATCGGCGACGGGGGATAGGGATTTTCATTGGTGTTCAGCTTGATGACATCCGCGCTCCGGGGTTGCTCGCCCGGCACGTAGCCCTGCATATGGTTCACGGATTCACGGATTAAACTGCTCATGCCCGGCATTCCTTTCACGCGTCGCGTCACGACTTGGATTGTTCAAAGCGCACGCGCGCGGAGCGGGCATGCGCGTCCAGGCCCTCGACACGTCCGAACGCCTCGATCACCGGCAGGACATCCTGCAAGTCGGCCCGGGTAAACGAAATCACACTGGAGCGCCGCCGGAAATCTTCCACGGTCAGCCCCGAGAACATGGACGCCGTGCCGCCGGTCGGCAGCACATGGCTGGGCCCGGCCACAAAATCGCCGGCGCTTTCGGGGGTCCAGTTCCCAATAAAAATAGCGCCGGCGGCCCGGACCCTGTCTACCCAGCGCCGGGGTTCGCGCACCAGCAATTCGAGATGCTCGGCCGCAAACTGGTTGCACAGCTCGATGCCGTCGTCCAGTTTTTCCACGACCACCAGCAACAGGCCTTTGGAGAACACGGTCTGAATAGCCTCACGACGGCTCAGCGTCTCGACCTGCCGGAGGAGTTCTTCGCGCACGGCCTGCGCGAGTTTCTTTGAGCTGGTCACGAGCAGGGATTTTTCACTGCCGGTGCCGTGTTCGGCCTGCGAGAGGAGGTCCGCGGCCACGCATACCGGGGACGCGGCGTCATCGGCCAGCACGGCGATTTCACTGGGTCCGGCCACCATGTCGAGCGCCACATCCCCGTACACCGCGCGCTTCGCGGCCGTGACATAGGGCCCGCCGGGGCCGACGATTTTCTGCACCTTCGGGATCGTTTTGGTGCCGTAGGCCATGGCGCCGATGGACTGGATGCCGCCGATTTTGTATATCTCGGTGGCCCCCGCGATATCCAGCGCGAAAAGCATATAGGGATTGATGCTGCCCTTATCATCCGCCGGAGTACAGGCGACAATCTCCAGGACCCCGGCCACTTTCGCAAGCGTCACGGTCATCAATGCCGTGGACGCCAGCGGCGCCGCGCCGCCCGGGATGTACGCGCCTACCCGTTCAAACGGAAGATAGCGCTCGCCCAGGATCCCGCCCTTGGGACTGGAAATGGTCCAGTCTTTCCGTAGCCCGGCCTTGGCAAAACGCACAATGCGCGCATGCGCTTCGCGCACCGCGTTTTTGAAATCCGGATCCACCATCGCGCGCGCATCCAGCTTCTCCTTCTGGGAAACCTTCATCGTACGGGCCGTCAGGCCGCCGCCATCGAACTTGGCGGCATATTCCAGCACCGCCGCGTCGCCACGCGCACGAATATCCGCCAGCACCTCCCTGGCTACATGGTCGGCCTGCTCTTCCACGGCGGGTCGCTTCAGGAACGCGGACACCGTGACGTTGCGTGTTCCCGGCGACCATTCCACTATTCTGATGGAACCTTTCTTATCCAGACTCATCGGTCAACATCCCTTCAGGCTGCTGGTTAACTCTTGTTTGGGCCTATCCATACCGCCAAGCGGTTCATGGTTCAAGATTCGATATCGGATTCCGCGTGGGTTTGTGCGGGGTCGGAGGCGTCCTGTTCCGCTGGTGGCGGTTCCGCCTCGACATCCTGCACGCGCAGGATTGTTTTATGCCGGGAGGGATAACTGGTGACATCAATGTCCTGGATGGTCCACAGCTCATCGACTTTCTTGAAGCTTTTGACCTGGAGTTTACGCATACGTTCTCCCTGATGATCATACCCCTCGGCCTGCAGGAGCATGTTGACTTCCGGATCAATCCACACCCGCACGCCCGCATAGTCATTGGTGGCTTCATCCGGGGCGGGAATATCCACCACATAGCACAGGCGACCCCGGTTTTTCTCCATGCCGGACACGCGCCCGCCCGGCCACCACAGGAATCCCAGGCTCAGGTCCGCCCAGGTAAAATCAAAGCCGTCAATCGGCTCGGTCAATACCGGAACCTCCGCCGGGTCGAGGTCCTTGCCCGTAAAATAGGCGAATGCCGGCTGCCCGCCCTCCGGCCAGGTGATGTCGAGCCGTTCAAGGGGCTGACCGAACGCGTCGCTGATAGTGTAGCGGGCCGCGGGTGTTTCCCGTCCCCAATCGAGCAGCATCTCCACCTTGCAGGTTTTCTCGCGTTTCCCTCGCTGGGTGCGCGCCTCCATGCGCGCGGTCAGGGCGATGGAGGTATCCGGCAAAGCCTCTTTCACGCGCGTGAGCAGCTCCTCCGCGGTAGGGTCCAGGCTGCGCAGGGCCTCAATGGTCGGCTGCGCCGACGCCCGGAATGCCGGACATAAGGAAATGAAAAGGGCCATCAACAGGCCAGATGTGAACCGCTTCATATTACGGGCTCGCCACTTTCTTTTTTGTGGGACGGATTTTTAATCCATAGCGTATGACCTCATCAATATGCCGCACAAATTTGAAGGTCAGCCTGCGCTTGATTTCGGGCGGTATCTCATCGAGGTCATGTTTGTTTTTTTCCGGCAGCACCACATGCGTGATCCCCGCCCGGGCGGCGGCCAGTACTTTTTCCTTGATCCCTCCGACGGGCATCACCTTACCCCGCAAGGTGATTTCGCCGGTCATGGCCAGTTTGGCGTCCAGGGCCTTGCCCGAGAAGAGCGACACCAGCGCCATCGTGATGGCCACCCCGGCCGACGGCCCGTCCTTCGGGATCGCCCCGCCGGGAACATGCACATGGATATCCAGCTTGTCGGCGTCGATCGTCAAGCGCCAGGTGTCCGCGTTGGCGCGCACATAGCTGATGGCCGCGCGCGCGGATTCCTTCATCACATCGCCCAGGGAGCCCGTCAGCACCAACTGCCCTTTCCCCGGCATTTTCGTGGCCTCGATAAACAGGATTTCCCCACCTGTCGGGGTCCAGGCCAACCCGGTCGCCACGCCTGCGTCCAGCTTGCCCTCGGCGACTTCCGATTCAAATTTCGGGGCGCCCAGGAATTTGCGCAGGCAAACAGGCGTAATCTCTGTTCGCCCGGTTTTTCCTTCCGCCACACCCTTGGCGACCTTGCGACAGACATTCGCAATCTCGCGCTCGAGATTGCGCACGCCCGCTTCGCGGGTATAGTCGCTGATGATGGCTTCCAGCGCGGGTTTCGGAAACAAAATCTGCGCGGACTTCAGCCCGTGTGCCTTGATCTGTTTTTTGAGCAGGAAGCGGCGGGCGATGTGCAATTTCTCGTTGCGGGTGTACCCGGAAAGTTCCAGGACCTCCATTCGGTCGCGTAATGCGGGTGGAATGGTGTCCAGGCGATTGGCCGTGGTAATGAACAGGACATTGGACAGGTCGAAGGGCACGTCCAGGTAGTGGTCGGAGAAGGAGAAATTCTGTTCAGGGTCCAGCACCTCAAGGAGGGCCGAGGAGGGGTCGCCGCGGAAATCGGCGCCGATTTTGTCAACCTCATCGAGCATGAATACCGGGTTACGCGTACCGGCCGTGCGCAGGCCCTGGATCACGCGACCGGGCAACGCCCCGATGTAGGTGCGGCGGTGACCACGGATTTCGGCCTCGTCGTGCACGCCACCCAGCGACATGCGGATGAATTTCCGTCCCAGCGCGCGCGCAATGGACTGGCCCAGCGAGGTCTTGCCTACGCCCGGCGGGCCGGCGAAACAGAGGATGGGGCCCTTCATGTCTTTCTTGAGTTGGAGGACCGCCAGGTATTCCAGGATGCGTTCCTTGATCTTGGTCAGATCGTAATGGTCCTGATCAAGGATTTTCTTGGCGGCCTTGATATCCAGCACATCCTCGGTCTGGCGGGCCCAGGGCAATTCGGCGAGCCAGTCCAGGTAGGTCCGGACCACCGCGTATTCCGGGGAAGCGGTGGGGATCGAGTTAAGCCGCTTCATCTCCTTTTCGGCCACCTGCGCCACGGCCTCCGGCATATTGGCCTGCTTGATCTTTTCCGAGATTTCGGTGATCTCGACCTGCTGCTGGTTTTCTTCGCCCAGTTCTTTACGAATGGCCTTCAACTGCTCGCGCAGGAAAAAATCCCGCTGGCTTTTCGAGAAGGTCTCACTTACCTCGTTTTGTATCTTGGTGCCCAGTTGCAGCACTTCGAGTTCACGGTTCAGGCGGGACGACAGGAAGTCCAGGCGTTTTTTGGCATTGTGCTCTTCCAGCAGTTGCTGCCGTTCCTCCAGGGTCAGGTTCAGGTTGGATGTAATCAGGTCCGCCAGCTTGCCGGGGTCTTCCAGGTTGATGATGGCAATCTTCAGTTCGTCAGGCATGCCGGGGGACATGGACACAATATCCTGGAACTGCTGCGAGGCATTCTTCGCCAGCGCCGCCAGTTCAATGCTTTCATCCTTCTGTTCCTTCATGATGGTGTAGCCGGCGGTCAGATAGGGATCATGGCCTTGAAAATCAGTCAGCGCGCAACGCGCCACCCCCTGCACCAGTATGCGCAGCGAATCGTCGGGGAATTTGATCATTTTGATCAGACGGGCCAGGCACCCCCGCCGGTATAAGTCGTCCGGGGCCACCGCGTCATCCGGGGTTTCCCGGTTGCGCTGAAGCACCGCGACAAAATACCGACTGGTGGCGATGATGTCGTCGATCAGGGTGATGGAACGCGACGTATTGACAATCAGCGGCAGGATCATGCTGGGAAACAGCACCACATCCCCCAGGGGCAGGATCGGCAATATATCCGGCACCACGTCCTGGCCAATCAGGCGCCCCAGGTTTTTGATATCGCTGGACGCCGGTTTTTTTTCTGCTCCATCAGCTTTCACATTTTCGGGCATGGTCAGGACTCCACTTCCACACGTATGGTTTTCTGTCGATCCGCCTGGGCGCGCGGCAGGCGGACCTCAAGCAGTCCGTTGCGCAACACGGCGCGGCACTGGTCGCCATTCACGGGATAAGGCAGCTCAATACTCCGCCGGAACGGCCCGTATTCAATCTCCAACTGCCGGAACCGGTAGCCCGCGGCGCTCTCTTCGCAGGCCGGATCGCGCCGGTTTCCGCACACCATCAGGTGATGGTGCTCCAGAAAAATCTCCACCTGGTCCAGGATGACCCCCGGCAGTTCCATACGTATAAGAATGTTATCCGGGCCTTCCGACACATCCGTGTTGGGCGTCCAAACATCCGCGCCGTCTGAAGGCAGCAAATGGGAGGTCGCGCCCGCGGTGTGCCCGCGCACCTGGCTCCATTGAAACGATATTTTCTTTGTCATAACTCTATCGAACCCGTCTTGACCTGATTGTCACAATATCCGTTGCGTGTAAGCTCTTTCCAAGCGACTGATTTATTTCTATTATATTGCTCGCGGAAGTGATAGCGTTTTTTATTGGAATTGTCGATTATACAAATAACTTAACCGAGCAAACAAGAACAAGCCTTACAGAGGTACAGGATGACTACAGCGTTAGACACGACCATCAAGACCCTGGGCGAACGGACCGTCCGTTCACCATTGAGCCTTTCTACCGTCTTTGGCGACGGTGTCGGCAATTTTATGCCGGACGAGGCCCGCGTGCGTTATCAAGCAGAAATCAATACCGGCATGGACAACCCGGATATTCTCTTTGAAAAAGCCGGGCCGCGCGAACGCCTGTTTTTCAAGCCCTCCGAATGCCGGGCCGCCATTGTCACCTGCGGCGGGCTCTGTCCGGGATTAAACAACGTCATCCGCTCCGCCGCGCTGGAACTGCACTTCAACTATGGCGTGCCGGACATTCTGGGCATACGGTACGGCTTCCAGGGGCTGAATCCGGATGTGGGCGAGGAGCCGATTCCGCTTACCAACGATTTTGTGGACAAGATTCACATGATGGGCGGAACCATCCTCGGCTCCTCCCGCGGCGCGCAACCGGTCCCGGTCATGGTGGATTACCTCGAGCGCGAACACATCAATATCCTCCTTTGTGTCGGAGGCGACGGCACCCAGCACGGCACCCACGAGATCGCCCAGGAAGCGCTGAGGCGAAATTTGAAGATTTCGGTCATCGGCATTCCCAAAACCATCGACAACGATATCCAGTACGTCCGGCAGACATTCGGGTATTTCACCGCGATCGAAAAGGCGCGCGAAGTGCTCGAATGCGCGCACAACGAGTCCAAGGGCGCCCCCAACGGCATCGGCCTGGTAAAACTGATGGGCCGTGATTCAGGCTTTATCGCCGCCGGCGCCACCGTGGCCAGCCAGGAGGCCAACTTCACCCTGATCCCGGAAGTGCCCTTTAAACTTCACGGCCCCGGACAATTCCTGGAGGTGCTGAAAAAACGGATTCTCGCGCGTAAACACGCCCTGATTGTCACCGCGGAGGGCGCGGGCCAGGACCTGATGCCCGAATCGGAACTGGGCCGGGACGCCTCCGGGAACCTGCTGCAGAAAGATATCGGCATTTTTCTCCGGGACCAGATCAAGGCCTATTTCAAGGAACAGAAAATCCCGGTGAACCTTAAATATATAGACCCGAGCTACATCATACGCAGCGTGGCCGCCGATGCGGAGGACAGCCTGCTCTGCGACGCCTTTGCCCGCTCGGGCGTGCATGCGGCCATGGCCGGGAAGACGGACCTTATCGTCGGTTCCTGGAATGGCAGCTTCTTCCATGTCCCCATCCCGATGGCCATTTCAAGCAAACGCAAAGTCGATACCGAAGGCGAACTATGGGAAGCCGTCATCTCAACCACCGGACAACCCCGCGTATGGCCCGCGTAGGCGAATGAACGCAGATGAACGCGAATAAAAGTATATGAAACAGCCGTTATGAACGGTTTGTTGTTAATCATTTTTTTTGCCCTGAAAGGGCTATTCATCGTAGCCCAGGGCAAACAACGTGCCGCCCTGGGGTGTATTCATTGGTATATGATTACAGGACCACGGCGGTATCCGTT
>RZZM01000192.1 GCA_009929845.1 Spartobacteria bacterium | reverse complement strand
ATGAATGGCTGAGAGGTCTCGGTCGTGTTGGAGCAGTTGGTAACCTGTCAGGATGGGAGGTAGTGAAGATGCAATGGTATTACGCAAGAGGAAATGACCGTAAGGGTCCTGTGGAAGAGGAGCAGATCAGGGAGTTGATCACGTTGAATGTAATCACGGCGGAGGACCTGGTCTGGAATGAGTCCATGGGCGAACAATGGCTGCCGGTAAGTGAGGTGCCGGTCTTTGCCACTGTGGTCCCGGCGTCGGCGTCCAGTCCGTTCACGGCGACGGGCGGCGAGCTGGCCAATGGGGAGATCACGCGTTCGGCCCGTGCATCCCTGAAGGGGCAGTGGGGCCTCGCGGTGGGCGGCATGCTGCTTTATATGTTGGTGGTAATTGTCGCTTCATCCATCCCCATCGTCAATACGGTGGCGCCCCTGTTGATCGGGGGACCGATGATGCTCGGGCTGGCCATGCTGTTCCTTTCCGTTTCGCGCCGCGCCGACCCGCGTGTCAATCGGTTGTTCGACGGCTTTTCGCAGTTTGGCGCGGCGTTGGGCGCCTACCTGTTGGTTGCGGTGTTTGTCATGTTGTGGGCGCTGCCGCTGATGATTGGCGGCGGGGTGGCGCTGTTTTACGTTATCCGGCAGGGAGGCGACGGGAGCGCGGCGGAGTTTCCGGTGTGGCTGGGACTGCTGCTGGCGCTGCTGACGTTGCCGGTTATCGTAGCGACCTTCCGCTATGCGATGACCTTTTATGCGCTGGCGGATGACGCCGAATGCGGTCCGCTCGAGGCCATTCGCAGGAGCGCCCGCATGATGAAGGGCAACAAATGGAAGTTTTTCATGCTCAACCTGCGGTTTTTCGGCTGGGCTATCCTGGCGCTCTTTACGTTGGGTATCGGCTATCTGTTCCTGAGTCCCTACATGATGACCGCGATAGCGCGTTTCTATGACGACGTGGCCACTGTTGGAGGCGTTGCCGACGGTTGATGCAGGCGCGTTCTCCCAGGGATGAACTGGCCAACAGCGTTACGCACGGCATCGCGGCGGTGGTTAGCGTGGCCTGCCTGGTGTTGCTGGTGGTTTTTGCCCGTATCAATGGAACGACCTGGCATATAGTCAGTTTCGCGGTTTACGGGACAACACTCGTGCTGCTCTTCACCGCCTCCACGCTCTACCACGCCTTCCGCTCCCCGCGCGTGAAGCGCTTCCTGCATGTGGTCGACCATGCCTCAATCTACCTGCTGATCGCGGGCACCTATACCCCGATCCTGCTCGGGCTCATGCGCGGGGTGTGGGGATGGACGCTCTTCGGCTGTGTCTGGGGGGTGACCCTCGTGGGCATTATCCTGAAATGCTTTTTTACCGGACGCTTCAGGATACTCTCGACGGCCGTCTACCTGGGCATGGGCTGGATGTCCCTGGTGGCGATACGTCCGCTTCTGGAGGTCATGCCGCCCTGGGGCCTCTTCTGGCTGGCGGCCGGTGGCGCGCTCTACAGCGTGGGGGTCGTTTTCTACGCCTGGAAAAAATTGCCCTATGGCCATGCCGTCTGGCACCTCTTTGTTTTTGCGGCCAGCCTGTGTCATTTTGTGTGTATTATGTTCTACGTGCTTCCCTGGCACACCTGAGGGCCTCCGGCGGATCGGGTCAATTCTGCCGATCCGCAAGATTTTTCCGCGATACCGCCTTTTTCGGTTAAGGCACGCCGCGGATGGCCGATGAATAGAATAATGAAAACGCAAGAACTCAGTATAAAATTGAAAGAGATACAGGAATTCTTCCATGTGCTGCAGATACAGTACGCGGAAGCGTTTCACCAGGATGACCTGGTAGGTATGATTGAAACAAGCGGCGAGCTGTGCCGCTCCTATGCGTCCCTCGGCAATATCCCGCTGGCGCGTAAGTGGGCGGAGGAGTACCAGACCAATCTGTGCCGCGCCCGTAAACAAATGTGATTTTCTATCGGTTGGTATGTTGTTGGGGCAGCCCCGCGGTCTTCCGCGGGGCTGTTCTTTTTTGGGGCATATAAAAATATGCCATTACATGACGTTGGCGGCCAGTTCGGCGATTTTTGAGCGTACGCCGTCCATGAGCATCACATGCGCGCCGAGGGAGTAGGGGCGGAAGCGCTCGGCCACGGCGTTGAGTCCGTTGGAAAGCACGTCCACATAGGGATTGTCGATCTGGTAGATGTCGCCGGTCAGGACCACCTTGGAGCCATGCCCCACGCGGGTAATGACAGTCTTCACTTCCAGCGGGGTCAGGTTCTGTACTTCGTCGATGATCAGAAACTGGTTCGGAATGCTGCGTCCGCGGATGTAGGTAAGGGGTTCCACATCAATGTATTCGCTGTCAGTGAATAAATCGCGCAGCTTGGCGTCTTTGCCGCGTCCGTGCCGCACCAGTTCCAGCGCGTCCTGGATCGGCTGCATCCAGGGATTGAGTTTTTCCTCGATGTCGCCCGGCAGGTAGCCCAGGTCCTTGCCCATGGGGAAGGTCGGACGCGAGACCAGCATTTTTTTGTATTTACGTTCGTCGATGGTTTTGAAAACGCCCGCGGCTACGGCCAGGAGGGTCTTGCCGGTGCCGGCCTTGCCGACCAGGGTCACCAGTTTGATGTCGTCGTTGAGCAGGGCGTCCAGCGCGAAGCGCTGTTCGTCGTTGCGCGGCATGATGGGGGCCATCTGCTGGGGAACCGGGATGAGCGCGACGATGCGCCCGGCATCGGCGTCATAGCGTCCGAGTTTATGCTCGGAAGGATTCTCTTCTTCGTAGAGTTTGATATACTGGTTGGCCGATAACTCGATGCCGTCGGGCACCGGGATGCGTCCGTTTTCCTCGAAAAGCGCCAGTAATTCGTCATCCACGAGCAGCTCCTGGTGTCCGGCATAGAATTGGGTCGGGTCCACATGGCCGTTTTCGTAATTTTCCGCCTGGAGTCCCAGGGCATCGGCCTTGAGGCGCAGGTTGATATCTTTGCTGATGATGATGCAGGGTTCGTCGCGGGTATCCTTCAGTTCGAGGGCGGATTTGAGGATGATATCGTCGGCGGGCATATTACGCGCCAGCGGATCATAGGCGTTGGGGAACATGACGCGCAGGGTGCCGCCGTTCTCCAGGGGGACGCCGTCATTCAGCCGTCCCTTGGCCCGCTGTTCCTCCAGCGTCCGGGCCACCTGGCGGGCGCTGCGCCCCCGTTCCGTGACCTCTTTTTTGAAACGGTCGATCTCTTCGATAACCGTCAGGGGGATGATGATATTGTTATCCGCGAACTGGTTATAGGCGTTGGGATCGTGGAGCAGGACATTCGTATCTAAAATAAAATTCTTTTTCATGCAGTATTCTACTCCTTTTTCTGACTATAATACAAACAAAATAGCGTCCTGTTAATAACTCAAAAATGCCGGAGAATAGGCGGCCCGGGTGAGATAAAAAAGTAAAATCCGCATGTGAAGGACAATAAAACAAGGAAAGAATAAAAAAACTGCTTGACGGGCTGTCTTTGCGGGGGTACCGGTAACAGCACGATTATAATGGAGAATATAGAAATTTGAGCTTGCGTTAGTTGGTATACATGTAGTATACCGGTTTGCTTTGGTGAAGGTTGTGTTCAAGTACGTGGAAAGGTGTTGTCATGAAATATACGTTTGAGAGTAAAACTTTGCGTCGCGGGTCCAAGCCGGCTTTGGCGGTTGCCTGTGAGCGATTTGCGGCATTTTCGATAGATTCCGACCGGACGGACGCGCTGTATCGCGACGCGCGCAATACGCGTGTGGCCGCCTGGAGCGGGTTGTCCGCGCACCGTCCGCTGCTGCGCACGGCATTGAACAGTCCGACGGTGGCCGCCTTCCTGGCCCAGGCCGTCGGCCCGGATGCGGACGTCCTGTTGCAGGGCGCGGGCGCGGAACTGACGCTGCATGTGATTGACACCCAGGGAAAACGTGAGGTGCCCCTGCCGGTCCCTGTCGCGGCGCTGTTGCGGCAGATACAGGAGGTCAGCGGGACCTGGATTGGAACAATGACCGCGAACGGCGACCACTGTTTCGACCCTCGCACGCCTACGCCGGGCACCCACTTCAGGGCCAATGTCCTGATCGGGGACCGCGCGGGCTTTCCCAATCCGCTGTTGACGACGCCCAAGGCGATTGTGGACGCGTGGGGCGGGGGAAGCAGCCGCTCCCACGCCAACAAGGAAATCCTTCAGACCCAATGGGGGCCGGTTCCCGATGAAAACGGCTTTCCGGTCAATCGCCAGTTCTATCTGGTGGAAGACGGGAAGCAGGTATTTTTTTCGGCGAACCCCGGCGAAGAAACGGATGTGCAGACCCGGCATGCGGCGAATCATACCGTGATCACCTATCGCACACCGGATGGGCTGGAAATCACCCGGACCATTTTTGTGGTCCCCGCCGAAAAAGAGGCGCCTTATGCCATGGAAGCGCAGCTTATCAAGCTGACGAACCACGGGGAGCGGCGGCGGGACCTGCGTCTTGTCGCCACGGGGATGCTCGGGTATCCGCATCCCGGCGCCCTGACCGTCGATGTGATCTACACCTGTGTGACGGTGCAGCCGCGCGTGTTGTGGGCGGAAGAGGGCAGCCCGATGGTGGTTTCGCCGGATTATACCGCGCCCTGGGGACGCGACGACCAGCCCTTCAACATGACGCTGGCTTACGACGAAAACGGGAACGCCGTGATGCCTGATTCCTATTGTCTGGACTACAGCCATTTTATCGGCGCGGGGTCCATAGCGCACCCCGAGAATGTGGTCAACCTCGACAATGACTATCCCAAAAAAGGCCCGGCCTTTTTTGCCGTGGGATGTCCAATGTCCCTTAACCCCGGAAACAGCATGCGCTGCCACTCCTTCAATGGTTCCATCTCGCGCCATGAGGGGCGTCCGGTGACGGATGACATCCTGTGCGAATACATGTCGACCCTGGCTGAAAAGGTAGCCTCACCGGCCTGGGCGGAAGACGGCCTGGCACGCGTCATCGACTACCAGGAACGGTATCGCAGCGCGGTGCAGGTGGCGACGCCGGATGAGCAGGTCGACCAGCTCGTTAATACGCATCTGCCGTTCCAGATTCGGTACCAGACCTATGTTTCGCGCTCGTTTGGCCTGACACAAAAGGGATTCCGCCAGATCGGGTTCCGTGAGATTCAGGATATATTTGCCGCGCTCCCCTTCGAGGTGGCGGCGGGGCGCCAGGAGGAGATGAAGGAGCTGATCAAGGCCTGGGCGAGCCGTGTCTACGCCTTTGGCTACGCGGATCACCAGTTTTATTGGGACGGCATTGAGCCGGGACGGTATTCCGATGACGCCCTTTGGCTGTTTCAGGCCGTGGGGCGGTTTGTCGACCTGACGGGCGACACCTCCATTCTTGAACTGCTGTGGCCGGTGGCCGGGACCGCGGACCAGGAACGCGCCCTGATCGACACCCTGGACGCCATCCTCCAATATAGCGCGCATATTTCCATCGGCAAAAACGGGCTTCCGTTGATTGACCGGGCGGACTGGAACGACACCCTCAACATTGACGGCGAAGGGATGCCGGGGCCTGAGAAAGAAGCGCTTTATCGTGAGCAGGTTGCCCAGGGGATTATTCAGGAAGGCGAAGGCCTTAAGACGGATATGTCCGAGAGTGTAATGAATGGCTTCCTGCTGGAGGTGGCGCGTCAATACATGGTGCGTTTTGCCCGCATGCTCGGGAACACCGCACTGGCCGACAAGTGGGATGGGTTCGGCGCCGAGTACCGGCAACGGTTACAGAAGGCCTGGAAGGGCGACTTCTTTGCGCGGGCTTTTCTCAATAAGCCCAATGCGGCCCATACCGACTACCTGGGCGGACAGGGAGACGGGCTCTCGAACGATCCCTCCCTTCCGGGGACCTATTTTCTGAACAGCTTTTCCTGGTCCATCCTCAGTGATGTGGCCACGGAAGAACAAATCCGGATCATGCTGGAGCGCCTGGAGCAGGTTTTGCTGACGCCCTACGGGTTGCGGCTGACCTCGCCGGTCAAGTTTAATGAGTTCATGGCGCACACCGGTTCGGGGGACTATGCCTTTGGCGACCGGGAGAACGGTGGGGTCTTCAAGCACGCGACGATGATGGCGGTATCGGCGTTGTTCGAGGCGGCGCGTAACGTGTCCGATCAGGCGTTGGCCGGCAAACTGGTTGATATGGCCTGGGACGTTTTGCAGCGCACCGCGCCGTTCCGGACGTTTATCGATCCGTATACCCTGGCGGGCAATCCCCGCTTCTGCACACAGTACACGAATCCTGCCACAGGCGAACACGTCGGTCCGTTGTTGAGCGGGACGGCGCCCTGGATGTGGCTGGGATACCTGCGCATGTTCGGCGTCGAGTTCGTCGAGGGCAAGGTCGTGATTGACCCGGTGCTGCCGGCGCACTGGGAGCAGGCCGCCATTACACTGAATGTCCCGGCCGGACGATACGAGATCGCCATCCACAAGCCGTTGGGCCGCGTGCGCGCGCAGGAGGGCAAAGAGGTTTTGGTGGAGGGACAGGCCTGTGACGGGCCGCTTCCGGTGTTTGGGGATAACACAACCCACAAGGTTGATGTAATCCTGAAATAAGCGCACATTGCATTTTCCAAATACAAAAATACTGGGACTCTGAGCCCCTTTTTACCATCCTGCAGAAGTGGGCCCACCGTCGCCTGGACGACTGCATGATCCCGCGCTTCGCGAAAATTTTATTGAACGGATTTTTGTGATGAAGCGTTGGCGCCAGATGCTCAAGGAGGCATTCACGCGTCACGGACCGGTGGATTTTCATGCCCGCACAAGATGCAGTTGATGGCCCACAGCATCCAAACTGCGCAATCACGCCTGACGGATACCCATTATTCGTCTCTTCAAACGGCAGCACCAGGGCCGTTCCCTCAATGCGGATGCAGGAGGGGCGGTTTCCGATGCAGGTCGCTGGGTTGCGCGGCTGTAGGAATGGGCGGCATCACATGTTGCGACGGTTTCATGCCCTCGGCCTGTTTAACGGCGCGCTCGTAACTTCCTGATTTGGAGGAATCATAAAAGACGAAGTTGTTGTCGTAATCAGACGCCTCTGGATACCCGTCATCCACAAAGATAAAATCAATATTATTTTTCATGGCCCTAATTCACTCCACGTCGGTTAGCTGAATATTAGCATAACATGAAAATTCGATTTCCTTGCGCCATTAGAAGCGGAAATCATTAAATAGCAAGGGAAATTTAGTTAAAAAAGCCATAAATGACAAAAAAAACGCATAAAGATGGATTTCAGGCAACGTCAAAGCCGCGTCAGGCCAACCGGGTCGCCACCGCGCCCAGTTCCGCTTCCGCCTCGCTGAGCAGTTCTTCAAAGATTTCAGCCATGGGCTGGATTTTAGAGACCAGCCCGACGCTTTGACCGGACATCAGTGAACCGGCATCGACATCGCCGTCCACGACCGCCCGGCGCAGTCCGCCCATCCAGAAGCTCTCTACCTCCAACTGGGCCTGTTCACGTTTGATCGTACCCGCATTAAGTTTTTCGAGCAGGTCGAGTTGCAAACGATTAAACGCTTCCATGGATTTATTGCGCAGCGCCCGGACGGCGACCACCGGGATGCGTTTATCGTACTGTGGCGTTTCCACGGCCTCGCGCGCACGGGCCTTGATGAACGCGCGCTTGAAATTCTCGTGCGCCGTACATTCTTCGCTGAGCACGAAACGGGTGCCCAACTGGCAGCCCGCCGCCCCCATGAGCAGCGTATGCGCGATCATTTTCCCGGCGGCAATCCCCCCGGCCACAAACACCGGCACGGCCGGTTGCTTGAACAGGACCTGTTGCAACAGAATCGTCAGCGACACATGCCCGATATGTCCGCCCGCTTCGCTCCCTTCCAGGAGCAACCCGTCTATCCCGAAGCGGATCATCTGCTCGGCGATCGACATGGTGGACGCGAAAGAAAGGGTCTTCTTGCCCGCATCCTTGAGTTCTTTGACATCATTTTTTTTGGGGAAATTTCCCGCGAATACGACAAAGGGCACCTCCTTCTTTTTCAGCACCTCTTTATGCTGTTTGAAATTTGGCGCGATGGTCACCAGGTTTACGGCAAACGGTCCGGACAGGCCCGTGATGCACTTTTCAATCTCCGCCTCAAAGAGATCAGGCGGCATATTGCCCGCCGCGAGAATGCCGAACCCGCCGTTGTCGTGTACGGCCTTCACCAGTTGGTAATCGCTGATCCAGGTCATCGCCCCGCACATCACCGGATAGCGCACGCCCAAAAAATCCTGTCCCTGCTGCCATAATTTATCCAAATATACTGTTTTCATGCCTTGTTCCATTTTGATTCCATAGTAGCTGCGAACGGCTCGCGATGTTCGCTCCGTCACGCGCCGGAAGACGCCACCCACACCTTGCGTGAGCGGGGCCCGTCAAACTCGCAAAAAAAGATACCCTGCCAGGTGCCCAGGGCAAGCCGACCACCCGAGACGATCACCTGCACCGAGGCGCCCATCAGCCCGGCCTTGACATGCGCAGCCGTATTGCCTTCCGCATGCCGATAGCCGTCCGACCACGGAACCATGCGATCAAGCACCGCGTCCATATCCGTCATCACATCCGGATCGGCGTGTTCGTTGATGGTCAATCCGGCCGTGGTGTGCGGATTAAACACCGTCACCACGCCATCTTGAACACCCAGCTTTTTCACCACGCGTTGCACATCCCGCGTGATATCCACAAATTGTGTCCGACTGCTTGTCGTTACTGAAAATGTCTGCATATCCTGTCTCCACATTGGGTTTACGCTACACTGGCCAATTCGCGGGCCATTGGGCAATCATTTTTTTTGCCATTGTTTGCAATAAACAGGCGCGCCCTTACGTTGTAGTAGACTCCGGAGCGAGGAGCGGAGGGTCCCCACCGGCGCCATGCCGGGTAAACCCCTCGGTTTACAGCCGCATCATGTTTGAAGCCGCCGACCCGGCCCCCGCGCTGACCCCCTAATCTTCCTTGTTGCTGTCGATGGCTTGGTTGGCGATATTCAGTTTCCTCTGGCATCCTGCTATGGAAGTTCAACTTGTATAAAGTAGAAAGGCCTTTGGGGCGGTGGGTTCGTATCCTGCATCGAGTCGATGCCGCCCATGCCTGGACGCGGTACGGTGCCCGGGACATTGGTCCAG
>RZZM01000619.1 GCA_009929845.1 Spartobacteria bacterium | reverse complement strand
GCGTGAAATCCGAATGACGAAAGACCCAAACATCCAAAGAAACGGCAAAAGCCCTCGAAAATACCATAAAAAGCATGCTTAAACAGCCAAAAATGCTGGATGAAGGGGTGTCGGAGCGCCGCGGTCCAGTGACCAGGATGGCCGGAAATTTCATATGACTTTTATGAAATCTTACTTTAGAATTGTCAACATTATATTGCCATGTAATGCCATGATGGTCATGCCGGCAACTCACCTTATCACCGACCAGCGTCTGACGGGGTTCCGCGCCCGATTTCCCCCCGAACTGCATATTTTTTCAATTTGGACTATAAAAAATGCGTGTCCTATAATATTTTCTCGCACAACGAAAACCAATGACAGGTTCGTCGGCATCTGGAAAGAAGACGAGGGGCCGGGACGTGACCCGCGCGCCGGTCGCGAAAGAGTACCAAGACCCGCCGCGCCGCACCCGATAAGAGAGAGGCCCGGCAGGCCCCCTCGGATCGTTCGCCGGTGAACTGGCGTAGTAGCTGCTATCATACCAGTCCCAGCACCATTCCCACACGTTCCCCGCCATGTCATACAGACCGTAGCCGTTGGGGTCAAAGTACCCCACAGGGCTCGTGTACGGATAATCGCCCGTGGCGAAGGTCGGGTGATATGCCCCACTTCCTCCGTCGAGGTCGAAGCTATAGTTGTTGCTTAGTCCGTAGTAATTCGCCTTTGCCCACGAGATCTTGTTCGTGTAGTCCGTCCATGGGAAGCGCGTGTCCGCCGCCCCGCCCCGCGCCGCTTTCTCCCACTCCGCTTCAGTCGGCAGCCGGTACCCGCCAGCCGACCAGTCCGCGAAAGGCGCGATTTCGCCCGTCTTGTAGACCGTCGTGAAGCCCGCGTCCGTGTAGTACACTGGCGTCAGGCCGTCGCGTTCGCTCCGCGCATTGCACCATTTCGCCATGTCAAACCAGTTCACCGAATGCACCGGGTGGTTCGGCGCCTTGCCGTCGCCAATGTTCCAGTAGCCATATCCGTTGCCCCCGTTGTACGCCTTCACCTCGTCCCACAGCGCTTTCGTCACCTCGTATATGTCCATGTAGAACGCGCTTACGTAGACCATGTGCTGTGGCAACTCTGCACTGTACCCCTCACTCGCCGGAAACTCGTTGGTCGCGTTGCCCATCACGAACATTCCTGCTGGGATGAGCACCATGCCGGGGGGCGGACTTAAGTCGAAAGCCCTCACGGATGTAGTGGTAGCTGTGACCGCAACCTTCACATAGTCCTGCCATTTGTCGGGCAGAAGAGATGTGGCGCGCTGGACCTGTTCAGCCTGACCGGGGACAGAATTGGACCAAGCGAGCGTGCCGTCCAGTGAAACGACTGTGATAACGGTCGTCTCGGACGATAGAACACGCCAGAATGCCGGTTCATCCGCAAACGTTGCCATTGACCCGGCCAGCATCCATCCTATCAGCCATGCTCTCGTCTTCAATGCCTCGTCGCCCTGTTGTTGACGCCTACCTCTTTCTTCCTGCGAACAATGGTTTGCTGGAGTGCGATATGCGTCAAGAAAGCAGGAAAGCGGTTGCGCCATTGCATACGAGTCCACGTTGGCCGGAGGGGTATGTGGCGGTGTTGAGGGAGTTGGGGATGCAGGAGAAGTATATTCCTTATTACGAACAGTTCCGAGGTATTGCTTTGGAAGCGCGCCCAGACATGGTGCGAGAACTTCTTCCAACGGTTCAAGAGCATCACAGCAAGGTTCATGCGGGAGAGGCTATCTTACATCGTCGACTGTGGTCAATAAGGAAATGAACTCGAAAAAACCTGAACCTCAGAACTCCTTACCTCGAACGTTAGCCGCAGAACGAGAATTTCATTGATTCGCAAGTAATCGCGGTGTTTTTTTGATTA
>RZZM01000191.1 GCA_009929845.1 Spartobacteria bacterium | reverse complement strand
GGGTGTTTTCTCCCGGGCGTTTCCGCCCGCGGGAGGGTCATTGTCCTCAATGACCACCAGCGGACACGACTTGATCAGGTCCCCGAGTCATTTTTGCATGATCCGATACCAGGCCGCGCCGCTCGATGCATCCGGGTCGGAGAGCGTCCGGATCGACCATTGCAACGTTTCGGTTGCGGAGGTGGAGACCGGCTGCTCGTGAACGCGGTCAATATCAACGTATTGGAATCCGCCAAACTGAACACCCCCAGGTCCGCCCCGTCGAAACCAGGCGCCCCGCTACTGGAGTATCCCATGTAATACGTCCGCTGAACACCATCCACTTCCAGCGAAACAAACGACCCGCCGTCTGCCAGAAAACTATACGCCGCATGGGAAGCCACCGGCAACCAGACACCCAAAAAACCAACCAACACACCACGCAACAGACCGTTCATCACACACCTGCCTTTCTGCCTAGAAGCTACTACCCACCCCCCCTTCAAGTAAAGCGCTGTATCTCCTTTTTTTAGCCTTGATCCCTCAAATGTTTGTTGCACACAGATGTCCGATCGGACATCTGTGTGCAACACTTGCTTATTACAACCAGTCGGCCATGAGGAATCCGATGCCGAAACGCTGGTCGCGCTCGTTGTAGTCCAGGAGGGTTTCGCCGAATCCGTTGAAATACTGTACGTATCCGTGAATAGCCTTGATGAGCGGGAAGCTCCAGCCCAGCTCAATCGCGCCTTTGTTGCCGTCCACCCGGAGGTTGTTCCTGAGCATGGTGGAAAACACCTGCTCGCCCCACTTGTAGGAGGCGCGAAACTCCCCATACCCATAATACTTTTCGATATTGGGGTTGTTGTCGTCCTCCTCGTCCTCCGGGAATCGCCACCAGGGCTTGAGCGAGCACATGAAATCTCCTCGCTCGAATACAAAGGTGGCGTAAAGGCGGTTCCAACTGCGTGACAGGATTTCGGAACCGCGGCCGTTGGACTGATGCACGGCGCCCAACGTAATGACACGCCCCGTCAGGCCGAATACTTTGTAATCCGTTTTGAAGGCCAGGAACAGTTCCGGCTCGTAATTGGTGTCCCGGAAGGGAGCGGAGTTGTCACTGTTGTACGCCTGCCACACTGAAACCTGGGTATAGGCGCCGTACAGGTCGCCGTGCCCCCGGAACAACCCCTCCACGATTTGCAGGCGAAAACTGATTTGGAATTTGATTTCGACATTCTGCATTTCATCGGACGTTTCGGACATTTCTTCGGCGAGATTCTCGCTGGGGTCCGTTACGTAGGATAAGGGCAGGACGTAATTGGGTCGGTGCGGCTCAATGATCCACTTGGAGCGTATGCTTTTCTGTTCCTGCAGCTTCAGGTCAAGCGACGCGACGCCCGGGTCCGGCATATCCTCCGCCTTTACACAGACTTGGGCAATACCCACGGCCAAAATCAGAAAACAAACGATTCGCGGCATAGACTTCATTCCTTCCTGTAGTGTTTGCCGCGCACATTAATTGACAGCACCGCCATTTGCAAACAAATTAAAGTTTCCAATGATTGGAAAAATGGCTTATTATTTTTCCAATGATTGGAAAAACAGCGAAAATTTTTTTCCAATGATTGGAAACTTTTTATGTACGATGTTGTTTATGTAATCGGTGTATTTGACCTGTTTCATCGCGGTCATGTTGAACTGTTGCGCAGGTCGAAGACCATGGGGCGCAAGCTGCTGGTCTCCATCAATGGGGACGAGATGGTCGCGCAATACAAGGCGCGCCCGTTTTTCAGCGAGGAGGAACGCCTGGCGGTTGTCCAGGCCTGCCGGTATGTGGACGAGGCCTTTATCATCCGGCAATTCGACAACAGGCAGGTGTTGCTGGACTATGGCGTTTCCGCGATCGTCCATGGGACGGACTGGGAGGAGGATTCGTACCTGCGGCAAATCCGGGTCACCCGGGACTTTCTGCGGGAGCATAACATCGAAATGCTGTTCATCCCCTACACCGAGGGCATCAGCACCACCGATATCATACGCAAAATCCAACAGAGTGAGCCGCGATGATCTACCACCAATCCATCAATATCCCCGTGCTGATCGAGTCGATCGATCTTTCCTCGCTTGACCTGCGCGCATTCTTCCAGGCCTATAACCTGGACTTCAAGTCCATCCTGGTCCTCGCCGGCAAAAAGATATCCGCCGGGTATGCCAAAGACCTGATTGACCGCAACAGCGCCTGCGCCCGCTTTGTGTTGACGTGTGATGTCCAGAATGAGGTCAGCTTCGTCGAGGAATACAGCCTGTATACGGACTTCAACACCATTGACCTGATCATCGGCATCGGGGGCGGCAAGGTGCTCGACACCGCCAAGTACATGGCGGCGAAAAACCAGATTAATTATATCGCCATTCCCACGATTATTTCCAACGACGGCGCGGCCTCGCCCATATCGGTGCTGAACGCCTCCGAACGGGAAGTATCCCTGCCGGCCCGCACCCCGATGGGAATCCTGATTGATTACGACGTGATCAAAACCTCCGACCGCTACCACACGCTCAGCGGCATCGGCGATATCATTTCCAACATGTCCGCCATTCACGACTGGGACCTGGCCATCCGAAAAGGAAAGGCCCGGGCCAACAACTTCGCGCGCCTGCTGGCGCAAAGCGCGGTCGCGAATGTCCTGCCCCTGAAGCTTGATGTGGAGAACCGCAATTTCCTGGAGTGCTTTGTCAACGCCATCATCATGTGCGGGCTGGCCATGAACATATCCGGCGACAGCCGCCCATGCAGCGGCGCCGAGCACCTCCTGGCCCATACCCTCCGGCAACAGCGCCTCAGCAACGAAAGCCATGGATTCCTGGTGGGCTCCCTGACCCCCCTCGCCCTCTGGCTGCACCGGCAAAAGGACCACGCCGTTTTCGAATACATCATCCGCAACCGCTTCGAATACCGGATCGAAAACCTCCTGAGCCGCCCCGTGGAACTGCGTGATATCTTTGAGTCCGCCCGCTCCATCCGGGGCAACCGCTATACCATCCTCAGCGAATTCACCAACGAGCAGCTCTGCAAGGAGTACGATTCGTTTATTGGGCACATGAATGAAATATCTGATTTTATTTGAGGATGAATATCCGGGGCTGGCCGAACACTCCGCCCCCCTCGTGAACGCGTGCCTCGAAAGCGGCCGTTTTGAGGTCGCCGTCGCCAGCCGACGGGAGAACCTGCCGGCGCTCAAGGCGGCGTATGCGCCGTTTGCGCCCGTGGACCGGATTGAGGTGGTCGCCTACGAGGACTGGACGCCTGGACGCGACTGGCGGGCCATGGTCTCCACGGTGCCCGGCTCGCCCGGACCGGTCATCAAACATTTGGACGGGCCCGTCCGGATACCGCGCGTCGGCCTGACCCACGGGCTGACCGACAAGATCAACAAATTCCCCGCGCACTTCCCGGGTCATCCCCTGGGATATTTCAACGTCATGTTCGCGTCCGGCCCGGCCATGTTCACCGGCTCCTGGGAACAGTACCTGGCGCGCCATCCCGAAACGGCGTCCGGCCTCAAGGTCATGCCGGTGGGCGCGCCAAAAACCGACCTGCTCCTTGCCGGTTCATTTGATCGCGCCGCCTACCTCCAGGCCCTCGGGCTCCCGCCCGCGCAACCGACCGTCCTTTACGCCCCCACCTACCAGCAGGAGGCCTCGCTCGAAGAGTGCGGCCTGGAGATCATCGAAGCGTTGGCCCGGATGGAGGTCAATGTACTGATTAAGCTGCACCACTGCTCGCTGCAATCGCCCGCGGTCCATCCCCACGCCGGGGAACGCTATTGGACAGACATCATCAACGAAATCGTTGATGTCTTTCCCCATGTCCGCCTGATACACGGCGAAGGCATTCCCGCGTTCCGGGCGGCGGACCTTATGATCGGCGATGCCAGCGGCGCCTCGTTTGAATTCATTCTCCAGAACAAACCCGTCATCTTTATTGATGTCCCGCGGTTTTTCGCCGTGCACGGCGAGGCGGGCATCGGATACCGCGGACGATGTACCGGACCGGTGATCTCAAATCTGGAGGCACTCCAGGAAACCATCCGCCAGGAACTGGAGTATCCCGGGCACTACGAAGCGCAACGCCTGCGCCTGGCCGATGAACTGGCGTATAACAGGGGCCACGCCCTTGAGGCGGCGGTCACCGCGCTCCTGGATTTGATCGAAGGCCGCGAGACCTACCCGGCCTGGGGCCCGGAGATGAACCGGCGCTACGATATCATGCTCAGATCCCACATGATGGCGCGACTGCAACGCGTTGCGGTGGAGTCCGTGGTAACGGCGCTCTTCGGCGCGGGGGCCCACACCCGCTATCTGCTCGACCTGATGGACGCGGCCACCTCAGAAGGCTATATCATGCCCCAGCCCGCCTGCATACTCGACGACAACGCCACCCCGCGCCAACAGCTCCGCGGCCTGGACGTCATCACGCCCGAAGCCGCCAGGGATCGGGATATTGACAGCGTCATTTTATCAACGGATTACTTCCAGGAGCCCATGCGCAAGCGATGCCACGCCGTCCTGGGCGCAACCATCAACACCATCGACCTGTACGAGAAATTTCCCTGGCACCGGCTCCGTTCAACGCCGTGAATCGGACGTTGGCGCGCCCCCGACAATCGTCTGCATTCATCTTGTGCGCGGCTCGTTCAATCCGCTATTGCAACCCGCCTTTCCATGAAGCAGGATGGGGGGCGCTGATCACCATCGGTTCCCGGGTGACGGGATGCTCCACGGTGAGCCGCGCGTGGTGCAGGGCCATGGCGCCTGAAGGGAGTTGATGGGCGCTGCCGTATTTTGTGTCACCGTGGATAGGCATCCCTTCGGCCGCCAGTTGGGCGCGGATTTGGTGGTAGCGGCCCGTAAGCAATTCAATCTCCAGCACAAGCGCGCCGGGCCCGCCCCCGATGCGCGTAAACCGCAGCCGGGCCTCCTTCGCGCCATCCGTACCTTTTGACGCGATCTCCGCACGGTGGCGGCCATGTTTGAGCCAATGCGTCAACAGGCCGGAAGGCGGACAATCAGTCGCGTCGACCACCGCGTGATAGATTTTAGTGACGCGACGTTCCCGGACCGCCCCGGTCATTCGGGTCAGGGCCTTGCTGGTCCGCGCGAAGAGCACCACGCCACTGACCTCGCGGTCCAGGCGGTGCACGGCATGCAGGTAGACCGCCCCCGGCTTGTTTTTCTGCGCCTTCACCCAGGCCTTGGCGCGGTCCTCCAGGTTGTCGCGGTCCGTGCCGCTGGGTTGCGTCAGCAGCAAGGGCGGCTTGTTCACCGCGAGCAAATGATTGTCGGCATACAATACGTCCAGGTGCATGGCCTACCCTTGCGCCCAGCGCGCGAAACTGCCGTTGGGCAGCGGCATCACGGCGGGGGATGAACCCGTCAGCAGCATCTCGCCGCATACGGCGCGTCCGCCCTTCTCCCGCATGAGCTGTTCGAGCAGGTTGCGCAGGATGCCGGCGCTGTATTCCGGGGTGTGACAACTCAACAGCAGGAAAACAGGACGCTCCGGCAGAAGCGCGTAACAGAGCCGCAACAGCTCCGGCAAATGGCGTTGAATCTTGAAGACCTCGCCCTTTTTTCCCCGTCCGAAAGAGGGCGGGTCGAGCACAATACCGTCATAGGTATGGCCCCGGCGCGCCTCACGGACCAGGAAACGCAGCACATCATCCACAATCCAACGGATCGGCGCGTCGGCAAGTTTATTCAGGGCCGCATTCTCCCGGGCCCAGTCCACCATCCCCTTGGAAGCGTCCAGGTGACAGACCTCCGCGCCCGCCTGCGCCGCCGCCAGGGTGGTTCCCCCGGAATAGGCGAACAGGTTGAGGACAGAAATTGGTTTTTTGCGCGTTTTATGGGCGGTGGCCACTTCCTGGCGCACCCATTCCCAGCTCTCCCGCTGTTCCGGGAAGACCCCCAGATGCCCGAAATCGGTTCCTGACAGCTTGAAGTGGATGCCCGCGATATTCACCACCCAATGGTCCGGCAGGCGGCTGCGATTAAGCCAACGGTTCCCCTGCTTGCGGTCAAACGCCGCATCCGCGCGCGCCCAGCGCTCGGGCGCCTGCGGCTGCCAGACCGCCTGTCCCGCCGGACGCTCCAGGACATAGTCGCCAAACCGCTCCAGCTTGCGTTCATCGCCGCTGTCGAGCAATTCATAATCATCGTTGGCTGTATGTACCTTCATTACTGCGACGCAAACCTACGCAAAAACCCACCCGATGCACAGAAAATAATCGCCGTGCGTTCTCTGCATGTCGTTTTTTAAAGCTCAGCCGAGAGCGCGCTTCGGGTATTTTTTGTCAGGAGGGAAACAACCACCAGAGTCAGGAAGCTCAAGGGCATGGAAATAATGGCGGGTTGACCCAGCGGGGACCAGGCATCCGCCCGCGACAGGCCATAGATGCTGAACATGTCGGGGCCGGCCAGAATGATGGACAGGGAAACGGCAATGCCGACAAATATCGAGGAAACAATGCCGATGGCCGTGGTTCGTTTCCAGAAAAGCACCATGATAATCGCCGGAAAGTTCGACGAAGCCGCCACCGCGAACGCCAGGCCCACCAGAAAGCCGACATTCACGCCCCGGAAGAGGATACCCAGGATGACCGCCAGGACGCCCACCGTGATGGCGGTGATCCTGGCCGCAATAACCTTTCTTTTTTCGGTCATCGAACGGTTCAGGAAGCGATCCATCAGATCATTGGCGACGGCCCCGGATGCCGCGACGATGAGTCCGGAGACCGTGCCCAGCACGGTGGCAAAAGCCAAGGCGGTGATAACGGCAAAAAGCACCGGACCAAAGCTGAGGGCCAGCAGCGGGGCCGACATATTATCGGTCCGCGGATTCAGGACCCCGTTGGCAATGGCGCCAAGTCCGAGAAACAGCGTCATGATGTAGAACAGGCCGATAGCGGAAATCGCCACGATGGTGGAGCGGCGCGCGGCGGTCGAGTCCCGCACGGTATAATACCGAATGAGCACATGCGGCAGCGCGGCGGTACCGAAAAACAGGGCAATCATCAGTGAAATGAAATCCAGCCGCCCCCACAGGTGGCCGCCGGATATGGCAAAATGACCGCCGGGACGCATCAACTCGTTGCCCGCCACTTGTTTGTGGCAATACAAGGTCACCTCGGCCCCGTCATGCGTTAGGCGGGTTGCGCGTGGAAGCTCCACCTCCGTTTCCGGGTCCGCGAACACGGCCAGCAGGCGGAATGGGTTCACGGGTCCCGGCTGGCCATCGTGGCCGGAGCGCGCGCCAAAGCGGGCAATCCGCCCCATTGGCGCCAGTACATTCTCACTGTCGGCCGGCAGTCCGTTGATGGTTACACCGCCACGGGGCGAGTATGTGACGTCCTGCGCCTCATACAAATAAGCGTTTCCATCCCCGGCATCTTTCAGCATCCACCAGCCCTTGATCCCCGCAACGAGCCGCCCGTCTTCCATACGCAAATCCACGGCATCCGCCTTGACACCCGGCTTATCCGCAAGGACGCGCGCGGCGTCCTCCCCATCCACACCCAGGCCTCCAGACGGATCTTGGACAACTGGCAGGCGCTGCCCCCGGCGAATCACGCGGAGGGTTTGCCCGTCGGCATCCGCCTCCAGGGGCATCCACTCCTTCAGCAGCACCCACGTCCGCGGCGAGCCGTCCGCGGTCCCGCTTTCTATCGTGTCCACAAATTCAAAAGAGGTCCCAGCGAGATGTTTCTCCCACGACCTACCCGCCTCTACGGGAATCGTCCGGAACGTGTAGTGCGCCACTTTTTCGCCCTTCACATTGATCGTATCGGGCGTGGTTTCCAGGCCCCGCCAACATACAGCCGCCACGAGGACCCCGGAAAAGGTAATCAGCATCCCCGCCTTGATGAATTGCACATAGGTGGTGGAGGACATGCCGGCGCTGGCGACAATAATGATGACCACGGCGCCGACGAGGATGACGCCCCAGTAATGGGGGATGCCCAGCAACGGCTCAATCAGCACACCGGCGCCAACCATCTGTGGCACAAGATAACACACACAGATAATCAGGGTACTGATCCCCGCCGCCAGATGGATGGGACGCGACGTAAACCGCGCGCCCAGCGCATCCGCGAAGGTATACTTGCCCAACCGTCGCATCGGCTCCGCCACCACGAACAGGGCCACCACCCACCCGGAAAGAAAACCTATGGAGTAGAGATAGCCGTCAAACCCCTTGAAGGCGATCATCCCGCAAATCCCCAGGAAGGACGCCGCCGAGAGATAACCGCCTGTCAACGCGATGCCGTTGACAAACCAGTGAATCTGTCCACCCGCCACAAAAAACCCATCGGCGGAACGGGCTTTCTTGCCCAGGAACCACGACAACCAGAGAAGGAACACGACAAAACCGATAAAGATGGAAACAGCCATTACGCGTCCCTGCCTTTCCCCGCCGCGGCCGGCGCGTCCGCCCCTGCCGCCTCACGCCCCTCGCTGAGCGCGCACGCCCGGCTGTAAAACATGGCCAGGACCAGGGCAAACACAATAAGCCCCAGTCCATAAAACACGGCCAGATTCAGGCCCAGGGGCATCACGGTATCCATCAGGGTGACATCATACACGGAAACAATGACAAACCCGGCATACACCAGGGCGTACAGCACACACAACACAATACCCAGACGCTGCTTATATTGAATAGCGCCCCCATTGGTCGTCACACGAGAGTGATCGGCATCCATCGGTCCTTCTCCTTTGGCTAACGAAAAAAACACACCGGGCGGCAACCGCGCGCGCCCGTGATACCGACAGAACAAGCTCTCGATCTCGGCAGCAATTTAGCACCCCTCTCGTCCCCCCGTCAAGTCAATGAAGTCCGGCGCCTGACCAGAATCTGCGGCAAAAAAAGGTCGCGCGGGCGATGCCCGCGCGACCTCGGTGTCGATTATTTATGGGAATTAATTTTCGATGCTGGAGTAGTACTCTTCATCCGTTTCCGCGTTGAGGATGACAAATTCCTCCACGTGCAGGCTGGCGTCGGCCACAAAGGTAAGGTGGGCGTCGTATTTATGTTCGAGGTCGACCAGGAGGCCTTCGTCTTCGCTGCGCAGGCGCTCCAGGACGCCGTGGTTGACCCGGATGCGGATGGGCACATTTTTCTCGCGGCGGTGGCGGCGCAGCACCTCGCTGAGGTGCCGCTGGATTTCCAC
>RZZM01000618.1 GCA_009929845.1 Spartobacteria bacterium | reverse complement strand
CGTAGGCCGGTCGTCGGGGGCAGGTCTCAGGTTTCAAGTTTCAGTTATGGCAGACGGACGCCGACACGATAATAGTAACAATCATCCACTTCGTTGGTCAGGGGTATCTCATCCACACTACCGTTGCCCGCGAGGTTTGTCCTGCCGGGAACCTCGATCCAGTTCGCGGGCTGCAACTGTTCCGTGCCATACACGGAATAGACACGATTCGACGACATGAACAGGGTTATACCCAGTTGCCCGGACGCCAGCCCTCCGGATATCAGCCGCAGACTGTCCAGTTGGTTGGTCGGATTCGTGTCGGCGATGTATTCATCATAGTTGCTGAATTCATCACTGTCGGCATCCTCGCCGGCATCCGCTGCATTGGTAGCGCAAAGTCCGAAGGCCTCCTCCCAGGCATTCGGGATGCCGTCGCCATCGGCGTCGGGGTCATCAGCATCAGGTATCCCATCGAGATCATAATCGCACACCCCCAACGCCTTGACGCAAAAATTCGCGGTACTGTCCACATTGGTCAGTTCGATCCATTGCAGACCGTCCCAATAAAAGCTCTCGCCGGGTCCCGCCGAGGAGTCCACCACCGTACCGCCGCGCGTGACGGATTGTTTGCCGAGGGTTTCGAGGTAGGCATCAAACCGTTCGGGGTCATCGGGGCTGACGGCATATTCGTTATCGGGGCGGGCGCCGAGCAGCACGGGGATTTCGGAGGTGCAGTCGTACGGCTGGCCCCCATCGGATAACGCAAGCCACACGTAGAACGGGCACCCGCCGGTCACGGGCACGGCCCGCGGAAGGTCTACCGTATGGAATCCGCAGCGTGTCCAGGTCCCGGTCACGGCGCCGGCCAGGTGGCCGAGCACTCCGCCCTCAAGGGAGCGATAGACGCGCGCTTCATAGGCCACGTCGTTGCTAGCGGTAAAGAAACTCACCGCCGTAAGCTGCTCGTTGCCCCGGGCCGTGAAGGCATTGAAAACCGTTGAGGTATCCAAGGTGGCGCGCCACCCGTGATAATCGTGATAATAGACATTGTCGTAGGCCATCGGCTCCACCTCACGGAAAACGACAGCCCCCATTTCGGGTTCACGGCAGCAGTGCTTATCATAATAGGAAATCCAGAAATACCCGGATTCGCCCCACCAGCTTCCCCAACTGTTTTTGCACAGCCACGCCCCGTTGGAGGGCGCCTGTGTGACCTTGTCGTCATCCCATCCTACAATAGCGATGGCATGATTGGGCGGCTCACTACTTGTAATCGGCTGGTAATGTATATAGTTAACCATGTACCCGCCCCCGTAATACATACAGGTTCCCATGACTCCGTAATCCATAATGGCCTGCTTGATCAGCTCGATCCCCTCCAGGTTATCCCCCAACCGCAACCATTCGACATGCCGAGGGTAATAATAATGCCAGGCATCCGAATGGCGCAACGGCGGCGTGGAATAGGACTGTCCGTCCACATCCCGCACCGCGCCCTCCCCGCGCGAGAGATAAGCCGACGTCACCCGGTAATCGCCCCCCTGATGCACCTGCAATCCATTGCCGGTCGGCGGCGACAGATCATCATTGTTATGTTGATTGAACCCGTTCCACCAATCCAGGTGGTACTCGGCCAGGTTGGGCTCCCCGCTTTCACCGGCCGCCGTCCACATGCCGAATTTCAGCAGGTTGCCCTCGATCGCCGCCATGGCGCCATGTGCCCAGCAGGTCCCGCCGCTTTGCGACTTCACCGACGTCACATAATTTGTGCCATCCACATTCCGCAAATCAAAACTCGACGGCACATCCGCCCACGCCGGCAGCCACACCGCCAGCGCGCACAAGCACATCCATTCACTGATCCATCTCTTCATAATACTGCCAATATACGCCATTTATTCAGATACATATATTGTTTTCCA
>RZZM01000190.1 GCA_009929845.1 Spartobacteria bacterium | reverse complement strand
TTGAGAATGGCATGGACCAGCTCGCCCGGGGAGAAGGCGCCTTTGATGAGGTAGTCCATCGCACCGGTCTTCATGGCCTGCACGGCAATCTCCTCGTGGCCGTTTCCGGTCAGCATGATGACGGCCAGGTAAGGCTGAACTTCCATCATACGCTCCAGCCAGCGCAACCCGTTGCCCCCCGGCATCTGGAAGTCCAGCAGCGCGCAATCCACCGGCTCCCGCGCCAGTACCTCCATGGCCCGGCTGCCGTTTTCGGCCTCCAGTATCTTCCCTGGCCGCCCCTCCTTTGTCCGCGACAGCAGGCGGATGTACCCCTCCCGCGCCGAGGGTTCGTCATCGACAACCAGGAGACTGTATTCAGGCGCTGTCATATTGTTCATCATATATCACTCTTACCCCTTTGCAACGTTTACCTGGCGAGACATCAGGACGCGAACCGCCTTCTGCACATCACCCCTCGTGGCGAAATTCATGAGCCGCCGGCGGATGGTGTCATTGATTTCCTGTCCTTTGGCCGCCACCAGCATACCGTTCACGGCGCGCATGTCCTCGGCCAGGACCATGCCCATGCGCAGATCCTCCACATTCACCACACGTTCGGCGGCGGTCATTTCGGGGACCTCCACATGGCCCAGCGCCTCGATGACCCGTTTGTCGTAGCATCCGCGCCGGTCGGCCATGGTCCCGAGAATCCAGGACAACGGGCGCCCCTGGATGTAGGCATTGTCAAAATCCATGACCGCCCGCAGGATGCCGGCGCCGGTCGTCATCGGATCATCATCCAGACATGCGGGCAAGTCGCCTTTGGCGTCCCCGGCATAAAGGATGATTTCGCTGACCGGCGCCAGCCGCGGAATATCACAAATGAGTTTGCGCGCAATGTCCGGCAGGCTGGCTATCATGGGCGCTTCTTCATCAGAGAGGGCCTCGCCCGTGTAATATTTCTCGAGGATTTCTTCGGGCACGGTTACGCACCCCAGTTGCGAAAGCATGGCCGCCACTTCTATCCGCCATCCATCCGCGAGACTCAGGCGATTCACCACCTGGGCGGTGACATGCTGAAGGCGCGTGGCGCGACTGAAGGCCGTGGGATTGGTCAGGCTGAGAATATCCACCAGCACCTGAATGCTGCCTTTCAGCGTCTTTTCAAGCAGCTCCTTCTCGGCCCGGATCAGGCGATACTGCGCGATGGCGGCCTCGAGAACCTGCTTGAGGTCCTCGGCAGTCACTGGTTTGGTCATAAACCGAAAGATATTCCCCTTGTTGACGGCGGCAATCGCGGCATCGACTTCGGCAAACCCGGTCAGCATGATCCGAATGGTATCCGGCGTCATGTCCTTGACAAGGCCCAGAAACTCGGCCCCGTTCATGACGGGCATGCGCATATCAGAAACCACAACCGCGAAAGGGCCCTTTTCCCGGATCAACGCCAGTCCCTGTTCCCCGCCGCAGGCCACGTCAATCCTGTACTCCTTGCGCAGCGTGCGCTGCACGCCGTCGAGGACGCTCTGTTCGTCATCCACAAAGAGGATGTGCAGTCCTTCGGATTCATGTACCGTACTATTCATGGGTCGATGACCTCTGCGGCATGCTTTCCTGTGCTATGGCGCGACTCGCATTCATGATGCCGCCTTTCCGATGGCGGACACCACCTGTTCCCATCCGCGATAATTTTCAAGCATACCTATATTCTTAATATACTCCAAATCAACAACTTCGTACAGGGGCCCGTCTATTTCTATCCGGGTTACGCCGGAGAGCGCATTGGCGACATGCACGGCGGTTAAGGCGTCAAATTCGTGTTTGGAATACTGGCGAGGTTCGTGATGAAAGGCCACGGCCTCGATGACCGGGTCCGGAAACCCCCACAACCCCAACAGATAGGCCCCCACCTCCGCGTGGGTGGCGCCGAAGACCTCCCGCTCAATCTCGATGAGCCGGGCTTCCCCGGCATGAAAACGCTTCAGGACTTCCGTGTAGCGTTCGGATAAATTGGCGGCCAGCACCAGCTTGCCCAGGTCATGCAGAATACCCGCGATGAATAGATTGTCAGCCTTCTTCCGGTCCATTTTTTCGTATTTGCCGATGGCCTGCGCGCCCGTGCCGACAAAGAGACTGTGATGCTGGAGGACCTCGGCGGAAAACAACCCCTCACAGATGGTCTCCTGCCGGGAAAAAACGTGCACCACCAGCACCAGGGAACGGATGACATCCTGCCCCAGGAGACTGGCCGCCTGCGCCGGGCTCGTGACGTGCGAGCGCAATCCAAAAAAAGCGGAATTGACCAGTTGCAGGACCTTGGCGCTCATGGCCATATCCTGGCTGATAATGTCGCCCACGCGCTGAATGGACGGGTCGGCGGATTGCAGCTCCTCCATCAGATGGGTGTAGGTGTCCGGCAGGGATGGAAGGGTATCAATCTGTGAGACCAGGGCCTTAAGCGGCTCGCTGTGAAGGACATCGCGCAATGCGAAGGCGCAGGCCACGACTTGCTTCAGGGTATCGGCGTCGCAGGGCTTCGAGAGGAACTGGTGGGTGGGCCCGATGGAGCGGAATATGGTCTCGCGATCCGATTGTCCCGACAGGACAAAGCGGACGGTCCGCGGATACAACCGCATCACTTCGTTAAGAAACTGCGCGCCATCCATGCCGGGCATGCGCATATCGGAAACCACCACATCAAACGGTTCGTTTTCCATCAGTTGAAGCCCGTTCGGACCACTGTCGGTGAATCGCATGTCCCATTCGGCGCGCATCGGACGCAGCATGCGGCGCAATCCGTCCAAAACGTTCTGGTCATCATCCACAAAAAGAATCTTTCTCATGTCAACGGGTTCTCCAAGATATTCTCTTCCATCGGCAGGCGGATAATAAATGTGGTGCCCACACCGGATTTCGTTTCAAAGTCCAACTGCCCGCCATGCTTGTTTACGATGACATCGTAGGCAATATAGAGCCCCTGGCCAGTCCCCCTGCCCACTTCCTTGGTGGTATAAAAGGGATCGAACACCCGCTCCCGGGCATGTTCCGGAATGCCGCCGCCGGTGTCGGAAATCCGGATTTCGGCCCAACCGTCTATCCGTTGCGTCGCAATCCGGATGGCGCCTTTCCCGTCGGGTTGCTTTTCCTGGTGCTCCCCGATCGCGTGGGCGGCATTCACCAGGATGTTAAGAATGACCTGGTTGAATTCTCCCGGCAGACAAAGCACCTGGCCGAGGGTCTCATCAAAGTCGGTTTCCACATCGGCCACGTACTTCCATTCATTCCGGGCCACCGTGACGGTGCTTTCAATGGCGTGGTTGATATCCACCGCGTTTTTCTCGCCGCCGCCCGGATGGGAAAACTCCTTCATGGCCTTCACGATTTCCGCGATACGCCGAATGCCATCAAGGGACTGTTGAATGGCGCGGGGGATCTCGGTTTGCAGGTACGCGATATCCGTGTCGGATTTTATTTTTTCAATAGCGCCGGTCAGGTCCGGTTCGACCGCCTGCGCCTCGGCGGCGGCCAGCAGCTTCTCGTATTCGCGGGTCAGGGTCGCGATATCCGCAAAGGCATCTTCGATAAAGTGGGTGTTATCGCCGATGAACTGGACCGGGGTATTGATCTCGTGCGCGATGCCCGCCGCGAGTTGGCCGATGGCTTCCATCTTCTGCGCCTGGCGCAGTTGGGCTTCCATCATCTTCTGGTTGCGTTCCTGCTCGTTCTGTTTGCGCAGGTCGGAGAGAATAAAGGTCATGCCCTCGATATTGGAAAGACGATCCGTTACCACCGAACCGCGCACCTGCACCGGAATTTTCATTCCGTTACTGGCGAGCACCGTCAGCGCCGCCTGCCGGATTTCTTCCCTGGACATGGCGCCGATCATTTCAGCCACCTGCGCGCTTTCCAGGAAGAGGGTCTCCAGTGACAGCCCTTTGAGCGAAGGCAGGCGATAGCCGGAAAGCAGTTCAAAGGCGTGATTACAGTACAATGGCGTTCCCTTCGTGTTGGTGACGATAATACTGTCGGAAGCATCATCAATCGCGGAACGTATCCGCAGGAGTTCCGTCTCGATATTTTTCTTTTCGGTGATATCAAGCAAGACTCCCTGGTAATGCGTCACGTTTGCGTTTTCATCGCGCCGCACCCAGGTACGGTCATCCACCCACCGCACCAGGCCTTCCTTGGTGAGCATGCGGTACTCCTGCGTGAAGCGGTCAATTCCGTTACGGGTGTATTCCGCCACCTCTTCGGCAATATGCAGCAAATCATCCGGGTGAACCAACCGGGAAAACGGCACGTCGCCGCTAAGCAGTTCCTTCGGGCTGTACCCCATATGACTGATATTTTCCGAGACATACTCGACGGGCCAGCCCTCTTCCGCTTTCCAGAGAAAAGCGATGGTGGGGCTATGATTGACAATATTCTCGAGGGCTTCCCGGCGGGCCGAAAGTGTCCGCAGCATTTCTTCGGTTTGCTTTCGCTCCGTGATGTCCTGCATCACCGTAACGATGCCGCCCAGATTCCCGCCGGTGTCGTAAAACAGGGCCTTGCTGAAGTAAAAATCCCGAAGAGAACCGTCTGTACAGCGTATCTGCCCATCATAGTGAATGGGCCGTTTTGTTTGCATCACCTCTCGGTCCTTGGTCGCTTCCAAGCCCGCGAATTCATCGGTCAGCAACTCCGAAAAATTGTTTACGGACTTATCCGAAATGAGCTTGGAGAAGGCTTGATTGGCCCCGAGGTGAATGCCATGCACATCCTTGTAGTATATGGGATTGGGGATGGTATCGATCAGGGTTTGCAGAAAGAGCAGATTGTCGCGCAGCGCGCAGGCGGCATTGTGCTGCTGCGACAGGTCGGTGAAGGTTTCCAGCAGGTGCTTGCGCCCCTCAATGCTAAGGACCACCACGCTCTTGAGCACCGGCAGTTTGGTCCCGTCCGCCTTGATCAATTCATATTCCGCATAATCGGTGGTTCGGCCCTCGGAAAGCACCGGACACCGACCCTTTTCCCTGCAAAAGACCTGGCTGCAGCTCATCATGAATACGTCGTCGGCGCTGTAGCCCATCATTTCACAGGCCGCCTCGTTGGCGCGGACGATGGCGCGTGTTTCGGCGTCGATCAACAGAATGCCCGCCGGATTGGAGTCGATAATCAGGTTCAGGGCGTCCGTGCGATCTCGAATGCGGCTTTCCATGGTATCGTAGGAGACCTTGATAGTCTGGATCATGATATTCAGCGAGCGGCCCAGTTCGGCCACTTCGTCCTGGCCGCTGATGTCGCAACGCACGTCCAGATTCCCGGAGGTCATTTCATCCGTGATCCGGTTTAATTCGCGCAGGCGGCGGATGTGCCGTCGGATAATCCAGTAATTACATCCAAAAATTATGATAAATGCAAGAAAAAGCAGAGCGACTAAACGGAGTATCTGTGCGCGGTAATAGGCGTACACGTGCGCTTTAGCCATGCCCACGTAAAAATACCCCCAATAGGCAAGATCGACGTAGAGGGGGGCGCAATATTCCAGATGCGCCTTGCCGTCCCGCTCGACACGGAAGCGATGAGGTTGCTTTGGGTGGGCCGTGACCATTTCTTCTTCATGAACCGGCGTGCCGTCAGCCAGGCGCGCCACGCCGGTGGCGGAGTGGATGTAATACGGCACGTATCCGTCGGCACGCACCACGCCTACATACCGGATCAACGGGTTTTCCAGAAAGCTGTCAAGCAGTGTGACCGCATGCAGGCGGGTGCGTTGGACTATATCTGAAGACCGCCCCGCGCCTTCAGGAGACGCGAAGTCGGCGAAGAAAACGTCTTCCCTGGTAAGCGTACCGTCATTCACCGAATCCTCAAAGAGTATCTGCATAGCCCCCGAGCCGGTGAGCGCATTCTGATAGCCCCAGGCATCGAACCAGCCCAGCAATTCATGATGCGTTGTAAATCCGATAATAATAAGCAATGCGGCCAGGGCCACACCCACACTTAAAAAGAGGATTTTAACGATTGTATGCGCCATGTCACTACGCTCCGGCAAATACCCTGGGCAACGAGATGGTAAAGGTGGTCCCCTTGCCGACCGCGCTCTCACAGGAAATGTGACCGTTGTTTTTTTCAACGACCACATGAAAGGCCTCCGCCAACCCCTGTCCCAGATTCGGCCCGTCTTCCCGGGTGGTGAAAAACGGATCATACATCCGCGATTTCACGTCCTCGGGAATGCCGCACCCGGTGTCGCGGATCGCGATTTCGACGGCCTCATCATTCAACCGGGTCGTGACGCGTATTTCTCCTTTTGCCTGGCGGTCTTTGGGCGCGGCCTGCTCGATGGCGCGCGCCGCATTGTGCAGGAGATTGAGCAGCACATGGTTCAGCTCGACCGGGTTGCAGGCGATTACCGGCGCGCGGGGGTCCAGGTCCGTCACCACGTCGGCGAGGGCATGCCACTCGCCCCGGCTGACCGTCAGGGCGTTCTCGATCATCTGGTTGATGCTGGTCGGGGTGATGTCCACCGGATCGGCGCACGACAATTCCTTCATGGCCTGCACAATGCCGGCGATACGCTCAATGCCCGCAAGGGTCTGCTCCACGGCGCGGGGCATCTCTTCCTGGATATAGTCCAGGTCCAGCTTCCGGCGCTGGTGATGCAACGCCCTGGTCAACTCGGTGATATCCTCCCCGGCCTGAATCGCCTCCAGCAGCGTGTTGTGATCACAAATCAACTGTCGAGTGTCCCTGACCGCATTACAGAGGAACGTGATGTTATCGTTGATGAACTGCGCGGGCGTATTGATCTCGTGGGCCACGCTGCCGGCCAGCCGACTGACCGATTTGAGCTTCTCGACCTGCAGCGCCTGCTGCTCAAGTATCCGGCACTGCGTCATGTCTTCGGCCAGGATTAACGTCCCTCGCTGCGCCGACCCCTCGCCGGTGTACGGATTGATGGTCACATTCAACAGACACTTTTTCCCGGTTTCGGGTTGGATGAGCGCCACATCATTGCGTCGGACCGTCTGGTTGGCCCGCCGGCAGGACTCCATCCACCCATCCATCTTCCGGTGGTCCCAGTTGATGGGGCACTGCGCGAACGGCGTGCCCTCCACGGCCGCGGCCTTCAGCCCGAACAGGGCCTCCGCGTGCGGATTCCAGCGCCGGATGATGCCCTGCGCGTCGACTACAATGAGCACGGAAGAAATGGCCGAAAGCAACTGTTCATTGCGCGCGTGCGCGATGCGCAGCGCCTGGGTGCGCTTGATGCGCTGAATGATGATCCCCGCCATGTTCAGATAGGTCTCAATGATGTCCTTCAGGCGCAACTTCTGGTGTCGGAAAAACCCGAAAACAAACCAGGCCAGCAGTTCGTTCTCATAGGTGCAGGACATGGAATAATACGCCAAATCCGCATTGTTCCGGTAATGGGCGAACAGCTCGCTGTGGGCAAACAACTCGAACAGGCAATGATGGTCCGGCGAACAGGGATGGATTTTGGAGGCCAGCAGTTGCGGCAGCCATTCGTTCGGCAGGCAGGCTTTGCAGTGGGTGGGCACGGGACAGGTCTTGATGGCCCCCCGCTTGTTCATGGCCGCCTCAAGCGTCAATTCCCCGCGGGCGGCGTCATACAGCGCCACCGCCCCCCATTGCGCGTGGGCAAGCTGGCAGAGGTTCATGCAAAGGATGGGGACAATCTCCTCGTCCCGCCCCTCCACCTCGAGCACCGTGTCATACAAAATGCGATATGCCGCGTTACGCTCCTCCATCACGCGCATCGCGTGCATATCATTGCCTTCATCTGTGTAGATGCTACCAGACATGCTCAACTGCCTCATCTCTCGTATATACGTTGACTTTATCGATGCCGTACCCTTATCGCCGCCGTGGCCATACCTTCCAGAGCCAGAAAAACGCACCGAGGGCCAGCAGGCCCGTCACCGCCGTGGCCGGCGCGTTCAGCAACTGCGGCAGGACGATTTTCTGGACATGATATCCCGACGCCAGCCATGGATCCAAACCGAATACCACAATCGCCATACCCGGAATAAACGCCGCCAAAACAACCACAAACAACAGATGCCCCTCGCCGATCTGCCGCAATGTCCCCAGGATGCACCCCCCGTTTAAAAGAATCCCCGCCCCAAAGAGCATCCCGGAAAGGACATTGTAAAATCCATACCCCCGAATCTCGCCGACCGGCTTTAACCCCAACGCCGGATTAAGGAACGAGGAAAGCACAAATCCGATACCCGTGATAATGAAGATCACCAGGAAAAGCCGGATGATCCGCCGCCCCTTCCCGATGAACAACTCCCCCAGCCCATGCGCAAAACACAACCCGCCCCGTTGTACAAAATAACCGAAACCGATCCCAAAAAGAAAACCGGTCAACGCCATGATTGTAAATCTCATAATTTATTAAGCCCTTTTGTGCGTCATGATCTGAAAAACGATAAACGCGCCGATGAAAATGCCGGCCGCGGACAGGCAGCTCGATACCGAAAGCATCGGCATGCCTGTCACAAACGCGGTCGTGCACGTTCCGGGAGCCAGTGTAATACCCATCCCGATGAGTATTCCTCCCAGTATCGCTCGAGGAAGCTGCGATACACATGGCGTACGGAGATGGAACTCTCCGCTCGTCGATGCCCCGATGAATGCACCGACGATGACTCCCAAATTCACAATAAAGGCCAAAAGAAATTTGTTTCCAGGGCCCATCTTCCCGATCAACGGCAAAAAACTGCTTCCGCCGATCCAGAAGCGCTGGACCCCCAGGTACATGATGACGTTGAGCGCCGCAAAGCCGGCCACCATCAATGTGGATAGATGCGCGGTCTTCACGGGGCGTCCTCCTGCCCGGTGGCCTGCCGATTCTCCACCGTGATGTTCCAGTGTTCCCCCTCCTTGTCAATCGCGAAGGAAATGTCCGGGTATTCCTCGAGTTCTTCCGGCACCGACTTTACTGCCAGCGGATCATCAATCTGAAAGGTGATGGTCTCCCCCTTTTTCATTTGATCCACATAGCGGACCACATCCACCACTGGATACGGACAAACCTTACCGATTAAATTGATGGTGTCCTGCTCGTTCATAGCCTATGCAATCCGGGCTTCAACACCCGCTCCTTCCAGCATTGCGTCGCCGACGCCCGCCTGCGCAAACGCACTGCTCACGTCAACGATGAAATACGGCGTCTTGTTGATGTGCACCACCCCGCCCACCAGCAACCGGAGCGCCTCATTGTCAATGGAGGAGCGGCTTGTCGAGATGTCGCT
>RZZM01000189.1 GCA_009929845.1 Spartobacteria bacterium | reverse complement strand
GGCCAGCCGAATGTATGCCTGGACCTGGGCGCCCTGCCGCTGACGCGCCTGCTCTTTGGCCCCACGCCCGCGCCTATGCTCACCGATGACCCCTGGCTCCACGCCCTGCGGAACGTCTTTCCCCTGCCGTTTTATATGCCTGATCTTTGGCGTGTGTAGGGGGGGATGACTTCATCATAGTTGTATGAATAAGTTTGGAGTGGATTGGGGTGTGTCTGGTATAGGTAGAAAAATGGATATAAGGGACAGAAGTACCGGGTGGTTGAGGAGCCGGAGCGGTCAGGAGTGTTTGAGATGGAAGAGAAGCGACATGTGTTGAGTTCGGATTCGTCAGAGTGGATTTTTGGAAAGCATAGTGGATTCCGAAAGTTGAGGGCATACCAATTGGCTGAGCTTTGTTATGATTTTACCTGCCGTTTCTGTGAGCGCTATATCCCGAAGGAGGACCGACACCATGATCAGATGGTGCAGGCGGCTCGCAGTGGCTTTCAGAACATCCGGGAGGGAAGCGAACTGAGCGCAACGACGAAGAAGCTTGAGTTGAATTTGACGAATGTGGCGAGGGGCAGTCTGGGCGAGCTGCACAAGGACTATAAGAAATATTTGCAGCGCAAGCGTCTTCCGCTGTGGGAAAGAGACAATGTCGCCATGTTCACAGAGGCTCGGAATTTACATCCGGAAAGTCTGACCGAGGCCGCGGAATGGATTAATAGTCCGGACCGGACGCAGAGCAGGGAAGAGCGGGCAGCCAATCTCGGGGCTGTGCTTTCCGCGCAGGCGCATTATCTGGCAGAAAAACTGATGGCCCGACAGGCGGAGGATTTCGAGAAAAGTGGCGGGTTTTCCGAGCGGCTATACAAGGCGAGAACGGCCCACAGGCAGGCTGGAGAAGACGGCTCAAAAAGAGAAGATAAATAGAACGGGAGGAAAAGATAAGAAGAGCCCCGTTCTCTCATGGTTTGTCCATTCTGTCCGTTCGATCTATTTATACGAATAAGATTTGAGGGGCCGGGTGTGTCTGGTATAGGTAGAAAAAATAACACCGTATATTGGATGGATGTATGAGCATAGAGACACGGCATCGCATACAGGCGATTGAGGTTCTGGACGCCTATCTGCAAACCAGGGATTTTCCGGACAGAATGATTGAGCAGGCGTCGGGCAACAAAGCCTTGCTGATGGAGTTGGTGTACGGCGCCGTGCGCTGGTTGCGGGCGCTGAAGTGGGTGAAGAACCGTTTTGTGAAGAAGGACCCGGGCACGCAACTGGAAGCCGTGCTGTACCTGGCGTTTTATCAGCTTTTGTACCAGGAGGGCGCGGCGGAGTATGCGGTGGTCAATGAAAGTGTGCAGGCCGCGAAGGAATTGACCAACCGGGGCGGCGCCAACCTGGTAAACGCCGTTCTGCGGAACCTGCTGCGTGAAAAAGAAGACGTCCTTCAGGCGTTGGCGCTGGAGCCGCCCGCTATCCGGAATTCGCATCCGGATGTGTTGTATGGGCGGTGGGTCAGGACGTTCGGCGAAGAGGCGGCCCTGGAACTGATGCAATGGAACAATGGACGGGCCTCCACGGTGGTGCGCGTGGTCACCAGCCGGATCGCGCCGGACGCCTTTATGCAGCGCCTGGCGGGAAACGGGATTGACGGGTACCGGCAGATCGAGGGCGCTTCGGAATTTATCGAGCTGCCTTATGGGGTCCGGGTGTTCGATGTCCCCGGCTTTGAAGAAGGGGACTTTCTGGTACAGGACCCCTCCACGGCGATGGCGGTTACTCTGCTGGACGCGCGCCCCGGCGAGCTGGTGCTGGATGCCTGCGCGGCGCCCGGCGGCAAGGCCCTGTGCATCGCCCAGGCCATGAATAATTCGGGGCGGCTGGTCGCGCTGGACCTCCATGCCGACCGCATGACACGGCTGAACGAGAATATCCAGCGTTTGGGGTTGCGTTGCATCACCCCGGTCAAGGGCGATGCGCGCAAGGTGGACCTGGCGACGCTTTCACCGGATGGGCGTTTGTTTGACCGCATCCTGTTGGACGTGCCTTGTTCGAATACGGGCGTTATACGCCGCCGTCCGGACAGTCGCTGGCGGTTCTCCGACGGACGTCAGGAACGCCTGACGCAGACGCAGCGCGAGATACTCGACCATGCCGCGGAGTTGCTCCATGTCGGTGGCACGCTGGTCTACAGCACCTGCAGCCTGGAGGAGGAAGAGAACACACGGCAGGTGACCACCTTCCTGAAACGTCATGCGGACTTTACGCTGGAGAAGGAAGACCGGCGATTTCCGCCCGCGGACGGCATGGATGGGGCCTATGCGGTCCGTCTAGCTAAAAACTAATGAACCTTGTCCATGCTTGAACTTGACGAACGGCGTCCAACTGTGGCTATATAGACGGCGTTGATGTATATAAGCTCTTGCGCACTGGAAAAATGGATAAGTCTATAGTATGACAGAACCGGAAAAACACACAGTCCTGATCGTTGATGACGATGAACAGATTTTACGGTTGATAGAAGGCCAGCTTGCGCATACACCCCACCGGGTCATTCCGACCGCTTCGCCGGCGGAGGCGATCCATGTGCTTAAATCCTGTGAGGTTTCCGTGCTGTTGTGCGATTTGAACATGCCGGACATCAACGGCAACGCGGTGTTGAACACGGCGCGCGATTGCAACCCGAATATTATCTCCATTGTGATGTCGGGGGGGACCGACCATTCCGCGACCATCCGCGCGATCAACGAGGGCGGGGTTTGGAAATTCCTGATGAAGCCCTGGGCGTGCGATGAGCTGCTGGAGATGGTGACGGCCGGTATTAGTCGTTACGAGACGCTTTGTCACCAGCAGCGGCAACTTGAACAACTCGCGCAGCATGTAAAAGAAGATACGCAAAATTTGAACGAGCACATGCGCGAGAAGATAAATAGCGCCGGGGAAAAGGAGGCCGCCGGCGTGCCGGAAACGACCGTCAGGCGCAAGCAGATACGGATCAATAAAAAGGGCGCGCAGGTGAAGCTGAAAACACCGGAGGCGCCCCCGGAAGAGGCGGTGGCTTCGGATGACAGGAAAGTGGTCCGGATTGTCAAAAAGAAGACCGTAACGATCAATAAGCCGGTTGAGGAAGAACCGGCGTCCCCTGCGCCGCCCAAAGAGGACCTGGATCGCCCCACGAGTGATATCATCGAGGACGAGCGCTACCAGCTCAACAACAGCCTGGGGCAGGGTACGTTCGGGATTGTCTACCTGGCCGAGGACCGCCTGCTGGATATTCCGGTGGCCATCAAGATACTGGACGCCATCTTCACCTCTGATGACGACTTGACCGCGCTGCTGCGGGACAACACCCGCATGGCCATGCAGCTCTCGCACAAGCACATCGTGCGACTGCATAATTTTCAGCCGGTGGACGAATACTTTTTTCTGGTCATGGAATATGTCGAAGGGCGCAATTTGCGGGAAATTCTGCAGTTGTACCACCACCTGCCGATGGCGACGGTGTTGCAAATTTTGAAGGTTTGCGCCGACGCCCTGTCGTATGCGCACCGGCATAATGTTGTGCATGGCGATTTGAAGCCGACCAACCTGATGCTGACGAATGACGGCGTGCTGAAGATCGTCGGATTCGGCATGGCGGGTGTGGCGACCCTGCTGCATCACAAGGGCAAGCATATACGCGGGCGCGACATCCTCTATCTGAGTCCGGAACAGGCGCAGGGACAGGCGACGGACCACCGCGGCGATATCTATTCCCTGGCCGTGGTGGCGCATGAGCTGTTGACCGGCGAACTGCCGTTTGCGGACAGCTCGCCCACACTGGATACCATTCTTTACGGACCGGATGAAATGACCGGGCTTTCTCCGCTGGTTGCCGCAGCCATCGAAAAAGCAATGGCCTTTCATCCCGATGGCCGTTGGGAGTCCGTGGAACGATTTTTCGACGCGGTCATGGAAGCGGCAAACGTCTAACTGTAAACAGGATAACAAATAACGATGCCCAATGGTGTTCACACGGTTCTGGTGGTGGATGATGAAGAGTCCATCCTCCAGTTGATTGAACGGCAACTGATCAATCTGCCGTTTATTATCATTCCGACCAGTTCGCCGGCCGAGGCCATACATATTTTGCAAACCCGCGAAATATCTGTTTTACTGTGCGATTTGAATATGCCATACATTGATGGCAATATGGTGTTGTCCGCCGCCAAGGAAGCGAACCCGAATATCATTTCCCTGGTGATGACCGGCGCGGCGGACCAGACCGCGACGATCCGCGCCATCAATGAAGGTGGCATCTGGAAATTTGTGATTAAACCCTGGAAGGGCGCCGAACTGGCTGAGCTTGTCGGGGAGGCGGTGCGGCGGTATGCCGTGTTCAGCCGGCAACAGACCCAGTTGGAGGCGTTGGCGAAGGAGTTGCCGGTGGATGATGAAGAACCGATAACTAACGAGATTGAAGAGATGATACAAACAGAAGTGGAACAGGAAAAACCGCTCAGGAAGCTTTCCGAGCAGGAACGCGAGAACCTGCTGGGAAGGCGCTATGAATTGGGCTCGGTTCTTGGCGAGGGCGGCACGGGCACGGTCTATAAGGCCCATGACCAGCTCCTGAACATGCCGGTGGCCATCAAAATGCTGGGTTCGCGTTTCACCATCGATACCCCGGCCATCAACGCCCTCAAGCATGAGGCCCGCATCGCCATGCAGCTCTCGCATCGTCATATCGTGCGTATTCATAACCTGCAGACGGAGAAAGGACGCTTTTTCCTTGTGATGGAATATGTCAACGGCCAGACCTTTGACGAAATCCTTAAACGATACAGGAAACTCCCCCTGGACACGGTGTTGCAGACGGTCCGGATATGCGCGGAAGCCCTTGGCTACGCCCACCGCCATCATGTATTGCACAAGGACCTAAAACCGGCCAATCTTATGCTTGATGAGCGGGGAGTGCTCAAGATCATCGATTTTGGTGTGGCCTGCCTGATGGAGGGGCAGCCGGAAGCGGATTTTGTGCTTGGCACACCAATTTACATGAGTCCCGAGCAGCTTACCGGACAAAATCTCGACAACCGGACAGATGTGTACTCCCTGGGCCTGATCGCCTATGAGCTGCTCACCGGAAACAAGGCCTTTCACCCCGACACTTCCGTTGAGGATATTGTGCTGGGCCCTCAGAACCTGAAGGGACTTCACAAAGATATCCTGAACATACTCGCCAAGGCCGTTTATCCGGACCGGGATGACCGCTGGGATACCGCCGAGGAGTTTTCTCGGGCATTGACCGATACCTGTAATCGCATTTTCTAACCAAGGGAGTTCATCGCCATGAGATATTCGGAAGCCCGCCAGGGACGTATTTTTATCGTGCGGTTAGAAGACGGGGAAATCCTGCACGAGGTGGTGGAGGCGTTTGCCCGGGATCATGGAATACGGGCCGCTACGCTTATCGCGGTGGGCGGCGCCGACCGCGGAAGCCGTCTCGTGGTGGGGCCGGAAGATGGACGCGCGGCCACTATTGTTCCCCAGCTTCTGGAGTTGGACAATGTGTATGAAGTGGCCGGGGTCGGCACCCTCTTTCCGGATGATGAGGGCACGCCAATCCTGCATATGCATATGGCTGGCGGGCGGAATGACCACGCGGTGACCGGTTGTGTGCGCAGCGGGGTAAAGGTCTGGCACATTCTTGAGGTGATCATCACGGAGCTGCTCAATTCGAGCGCGACACGCCGACCTGATCCCGTCATTGGATTCCAACTGCTGCAACCATAATAAGCCGGCACTGCGCAACAGCGTGAAAAACGACAAAATATAGGCTAAACGGGAGAAAATGACTATTTTTGCTTTTCTTTCATTTCACCGATTTTACTTAGAAAAATGAAGAATTTGCAATTGCTCTGTCCCCGGATTTCCCCGGATTTCCCGCCGGGAGGGTCATTGTCCTCAATGACCAGCGTCCGCAGGGCCCGGCGCAAGGCATTAATGTTCGTTGTAAAGATTAAAAAAAATGATTTACAGGATGGGTTATTGAGAAGCTGTCTGTCACGCCTGGCAAGCCGCGTCTGTTTCGCGCCGCAAATGCCAGAAAACCAACGATTTAAGCGAAAAAAGCCGAAAATTGACCAAAATTGGCCATTTTTCGTGCTGAAAAACGTAAAATTTCTATTTTTTGAACCAAAAATGGGCTTTCAATGCCCAAAAAAATAAACGTAGAGGCATACAGCAGCACCGGAGGTGCTGAATATCATAGCCCGGGGCTGTTCAGCCCCGGGAGATATTAAAGCTGGAATTGCACCCCGGAGTGGGTGCACGAAGCCACGGACTTGTCACACCGCAGGAACACCCTTTTCATTGCAGGAAAACCTTGATGAGCAGGCATCGCAATGATAGTTTTACAGCCGTTCAGCAGTTAGCAGCCTGTATATTGAGGAACATACGATTAAGAGCGTGCAACAAAGGGATGTATATTATCTACAGGTTATGTTTGTCTCATACGTCAATAAATATGCAAAATATGAGGATTATTGAGTATATTGACTCATTAAGCTGAATCAAGTAGTATTATGGCATGGAATTTCTCAATAATATTCAGCGAAAAATTGCAAACCGACAGTATGAATTTTCAAAGCATGCTGTTGATCAGAGCATTATCAGGGATATCAGTGTAGCGGAACTGAAAGCAGCCATCATGGGTTGATTTCAGGATTAGGAAAACTGATTGATGAGGTATTATTATGAATGAGACAATGATTGAAACAAAAGTGACATATACATTGGAACATAAAGGAAAGTTCTACTTGATTGAACACGTACCTGCACGTGTCTGCAGGGAAACAGGCGAGCAATACTTCTCGCCTGAAACTGTTGAGCATATTCAATCTGTGATTTAAAGAGGAACCAAGCCATCCCGTGTTATTGAAACACCTGTGTACGAATATGCTTAGAGAATACCTAACAAACAGCTGCACAATAATGACCACTCGTAAACTCGTAGCTTGTGAGCTGTGTCGTTGGAAAATGAAGAGAGTAATCATAGTCCTGTCTCTGTTGTTGACCCAAAGCTCCCTGGGTTCATGGAGTCAGTTCGTGCGCGTTGACTCCAGCAACGATGAAGACACTGGCTTTCGCGTGACCGTCCTGCGAACAACCAACACAAACCGATTCCGCGTGATCATTTCCTCGAAGGAAAGCAACGAGAAGTCGTCTCAGGGTCCGCAAAGGCAAGGCTACTTCATTCTTTGTAAAAAGCCGCAAACACCCAGTGGACAGGACTTCAGACAGTGTCTGCGCGGAGACTATGCGTCACACCAAGACGTTCTCACGGTCGTTCCTCTCAAGAAGAACAGAGAAGGCAATTGGGATTTCGTTTTGGATGCACAACAGATGGATCGGGCCTATCTCTTCGTTGACTATGCAGTACTGATGTTCGACGGCGGATTCTACTACTGTATTAATCTATCCACATACAAGAAAACAGATTTCCAACAAGAGCCTTCAGAGGTATCGGCGGAAGCCGCCGGCCCCTGAGGCTGATCGTTGGCGCATAAAGAAAAGAGAGGCAAACGATGTATTTCTGGAAGAAGAAGGTGAAGCCAGCTCGCAGTGAAGACTTACAAGGGTGGTCAATGAGCGTGGTGCAGATGGATGATTCACTGCTTATGGTAAGGCTCCTTCAGGATGCAAAATCAAATCACAAACACCTATCATATCAGGTTGGAGTGGCTACCCCTCTGAATGATCCTAATGAACTTGGTTTCCATGAAAACCAGGAAGGAGAACAATTAGGCGCGATTGAGGATACGTTAATTTCAGCGTTTCAGCAGGATGGCAAGTGCTGTTTTGTGTGTTCGAACTGCGGGAACTCGGCAAAGGAATGGGTTTTTTACACATCCGATCCCGAATACGTAAAAGCTGAATTTGCCAAGATACATGAAGCAACAGTGAGTCATTCACTTCAATTGATTATCCAATCAGACCCAAACTGGTCCATATACGATGCATTTGTAGCATTGACGAAAGAAGAATAGGGCCAACGCAAAAGAAAAACGGGGGCAGAGCATGCGCTAAATCGGAGATTTACGTTTTCCCTCTCCCCGCCCTGATAACAAACACCCTTTTTATGACAAGAAAACCTTGATGAGCAGGCATCGCAATGATAGGTTTACAGCAGTTAACAAGCAGGCGCCTGAAGGCCATATACTCGGCAGCCTGTTCATTGAGGAACTTACGATTAAGAGCGCGCTACAAAATGACGTATATTGTCTATAGGTTACGTTTGTATCATACGTCAATAAATATGCAAAAATATGAGGATTATTGAATGTATTTGACGCGATCTGCGCCAGCGTCACGTTAAGCAGGTAATAAATTTGATGTAGAATATACTGTTCAGAAAGATAGCGAGGAAAAACAGTGAAACGTGGAATATTGTTCTTAATACTAATTGAGACGATTATATTTCTATTCCTTACAATTTTCCTTGTTTGTCAGAGTCTTGACGGTGCCATATTTTCAATTAGTAAGCACCTCACCAATCTATATGATGTCTTGTGGTTAACCGTATATCGCTTGGTGGCACCATTGTTTCTACTAAACGTTGTAGTGGCTATTGGTTTTCTCGGAAAACTAATCAGGAACAAAGGGCAGTTAGATGTTAACAATGACTATATTCATGTAATGAATCTCGGTTTTGTATTTATTCTCGGAATAGTGATGACCTTCGTTTTGCTTCGTGCACTTGCTCCCTGCTTCTATTTTGATTAAATTTTTTCATTTGTATTCCCACCTCGCCTGAAGTATCCTTTTTATAGTTATAAGGTAAATGTCGTGTCAGTCATTGAAAAAATCAAAACCAAGATCAGGGAACGTGATTACTATCTTTCTTCGCATGCAGAGGAGGAAATGGTTGAGGATGGATTTGAGCGAATAGACATTGAACATGCTATTCTTCATGGTCACATACACAAAAAACTTACACATGATCCAAGAGGACCCCGCTACCAAATACTGGGTGCTGCACGAAATGGAATATTCATGTATGTCATATGTCGATTCAGGGAAAAAGGGAGTCTGATCATTATTACTGTATATAAATTGGAGCATGATTATGAAATGTGAATTTTGCAATGGAGAAACTATTCAAAAAAAGGTAAAAAAACAGCACTGGCATAAAGTGCGACTGCCGATTTGATTATGTAGTAATTTGACCGGTTTGAAAATGCTGATGGTCTTCTTCTGCGTTTTCTTCAAAAAACATCAAATATAATATTTT
>RZZM01000188.1 GCA_009929845.1 Spartobacteria bacterium | reverse complement strand
CACCTACCACCTGATATTACGGCCAGCGAATCCCCGGAACAACAAGCCCAGGAGAACACCTTGGTGTCACGTTAACTTCCACGAGGTAAGGAGTTCTGAGGGTGTTGCCCTGGCCTGAAAACTCATTCCGCGGCCAACGGTCGAGGCAAGGAGCCCTGAAGATGGGCCACTCGGCATCCGGAAGTTGTGTTTTCGTGAATATCCAATATCCCGCTGGAGAACTGTCGCAGCGGGCCCGCATGCGCCTTTGCCGCGATGCCGTCGCCGTACCAGTCCTTCGATCCCTGATCAAGGATCAAATGAAAGGAACGGAAGTCGTCAGGCACATCGAGTACCCCTTCAATATCACCCGCAAGACCCGCCGCTTCAATATCAACGTCACACGGCGTCGGCTTTGAATCCGGACATCCGTCCCAGGAAAATAGTTTGAAATCATGGGCCGGGTCCGAGGATGAACGCTGGGGGCCGGCGACAATAATATACCTGTTCGAGTCATTGCGCGCCATGCTCCGAATGCCCCGACCCTCCAGGTCAAGCAGAATCGGGGCGCCGAAACTGGCCGCGCCCGGGGACGCCGACGAATCGCATATTTCAGTTAGATTGCTGACCGGCACGACCAGCGCGAACCGGCGGTCGCCCGGCGGAACCAACGGCGCCCGGAACCCGAGAAACATGTCTGTCCGACTGTTCGGCTGCATGGCAAGCCCTTCGATATTGAACCCGTCGGTCCGTTTGGGCTCCAATCCGCCCGCGGGCGCCGCATGGGCGCTGCCGGCAAGGCCGAGGTAACTGACGCCCAGGCCGTGACCGTTGGTGCGGTCCCAGTCCAGCAAATCGTCACGAAGCCCTTCATAATGACCGATGAATTTTAGTTTTGTTCGTACGCCCTGACCGATGCGGTCCGTGGAGAAAACGCGGCTACGGTTGGACCGAAACCTGCCGACCCGTGAATTGCCATGGGACCCAATCCAGTACACCCGTGCGCCCACTTCGGCGGCGCCTTCGATATCGACCTCACGCGCATCGCCATTTTTCATGTCGGCCAGGTTAAGATACGGTCCGACATCGAATTGCGCGAGCGGCGCGCCGGAGCGGTACCGATGATAAAGCCGGATATACTGGTCTTCATCATCCGCCACCAGCATGTGGAGCGGACCGGCGGAAACAACGGCGGAGGCGTCGCTGGAATGGGTGTGCTGGCACGGGTTTGCGCCCCCAGCGGGACGGACCGCCGAGGCATAGAGGAGTTCATATGTATTGGTCATCGTGCCGTCATTCGCCGAGACCGTTATGCGCGCAAAGCCCGCGCCCGAAGGCGTAATCTTCAGTTTGTATACGCCTTCTTCGCGATTCATATCGAGGATGGGCGGCGCGTAGGGTTTACCTATTTCCGGCGCCTGGGTTACGCTCACCTGTACGCGCGGCTGATTTCCCCCGGCAACAACAAAGTGGATGCCCTCTGTGCTGGCCGGGTCCGTTGGATCGCCCTGCATGGCGCTCACCTGGCCGCAATCAAAAGTCGGTAACCGGATAAGCCGGCTTGTGGAACGCGCTATGCCCAGGCGCAGGGGCTTGACCACCGGCGCCGGCCTGGCCGCGACGGCAAAGGTCCAGTCCGAAGGGGACCGGAAAAGACCGGAGGCCTCATGTGAACACCGCCAGTGCGCCGCATCACTTACAGAACGGATGATGTCTTCAGGGAAGCCTCCAGTCCGCGCAAGATTGTAAGCGCCATGCTTTCGGTGCGTTTTGAAATCCAGCGCCGTCTGTCCGTTAACCAGGCCCGGGGGAAGGTACGAGGTGGAAGGGTCGATGTTTCCCTCGATGAGCCAGGGACATGTACTCAGCGCAAAGAGGAATCGGGGCTCGGCAACGGTTCCCTGGAAGGCGATGAGCTGGTCTCCCTGTTTGTTGTTGAGTCCCTCGCCGATATCCACCTGCACAACCTGTCCCCGGGGAACGCCCCGGGCAGGCGCCGTCCATGGCCATACACTTTCATCCCGGGAGAGCCCGGAACCGGTCCATCCCTTGTCGGTAAACTTGATGACGGTGTTGGGCAGGATATCAACAAGCGGCACAAAGGAAAAGGAATCCCCTTTGGCTGTCCGGTATTGTATGATGGCAAGGTCTCCGGGGGCGAGCGCGGATTGGGCGGCGCCAACGGCGGGAAACATCAAATACAGGCAGGCATAAAGCCCGGCCTGCTTAATTAGCGCCCTGGTCACCGGGCCTCTCCGAGCGGATTCCAGACCAGGTCAGGCTGGTTGTAGTCGCCGTTGTTTTGTGTGGTGGCTTTTTCCTGTGTGACGTGCTCAGCATGGCCGTCCGCAAAGGTGATATGACCGCCTTGTTTGTGCCGGTTGGCAAAACGCTTCCAGTCCGCCTTGGCCCGATCGAGACTTTTACGGTAAAACGGACTTGTTTGCGGCAGTTCATCGCGATGTGTGCGCATTTCAACCATGAAGGCGGTGACGGACGGGCGTGGAATGCTCGAAACAGTGATGCGTCTGTTCCTGGGCATGTCGCTGTTGAGCTTTGAATTTGGCACATAACAAAAGAAAAACGGAACACTCCCGGACCTGTAGGGGGCGTCGGTCGGGACGCGCGCGGAGCGGTCCAGGAAAATTGAACTGCTCGGCGGCAGAGGCGGGTGACCGTGTTCAGCAAGTTCGCGGTAGCCCGCCAGCCCCAGATAAGGCGGAAGCGCGTTCGCCCACCATTTGGGTATGTTAATGCATGCCGCGACACTATCTTCCCCGTCCCAGGGGAACATGTCATCATGGTCCGCTACATACATGTTGGCGGCGATACCCCATTGCCTGAGGTTCGACATGCTTCGCGCGGCGCGCGCGGACGTCATCGCGTTCCTGACTACGACTGTAAGCATCGTGGATAAAACCGAGAGGACCGCAAATACAGCGAGCAGCTCCACCAGGGTAAAGCCTTGCCGGGCATACCGGCGGCTCGGGCGCGCGGCGCAATCACTGCCCCGGCGCTTTATTGATACGTAAGCATTTGTTTTCATGACAGCTCCTTGTTATACGGTACCAATGCAAACAGGCGCCTGTTAGTCGCTTGTTCGCCCCCCGCTAGAATTGTGCTTTTGCTTTTTTACTTTTTTTGAATGCAATGCTGATACAGCCCAAATGCATGGTCGGCTGAATGCGCCCGTCAAAAGCAAACTTCCGTTGCTGATTATTTAACTGGATGGACAAGGAAAAGGAGTTAAACAGATGAAAAAAAATATAATGATGATCCTGCTTACCATATTACTAACGCATGGCGTGCAGGGCGCTATGCTGGTGAACTATGATTTCGGTGGGCCTTCCATTGAAGACGCCACCCTCAATCCGACGTATGAGGCGGCCAACATCGACGGGCATGCCGTAGTGGCCGGTCCCGCGCTCACCTCGGTGGAGTTTAAGGATAACACCGGCGGCGTCCCGCCGTATTACTCAGCCGAAAACTGGGAATCCTCGCTGCATGACCAAAAGTATTTTCAGTTTGCCGTGACCGTGACGCCGGGGTTCTCCCTGGATGTGGCTTCGCTTTCATTGAGCATGTTCAAGAAGAGCGGAAAGGGTCCTGATGAGTTTCGTGTCCGGTACAGCTTAAATGGCACAACGTTTACCGATTTCGGCGGTGAACAAAGCGCTGATTATGAGGATCAGTGGCATAATGCGACAGTTGTCCAATCCTTGGCGGCTCTGTCCGGGACCGTCTTCTTCCGCATCTACGGGTACGGGGCCAATGCGCCGGACAAGGCCTGGCGCCTGGACAACCTTACGCTCAATGGCGTGGTCTACAGCGGTTCAACCAATCCCCCTTCCATCGAAATCAACCCGATCGGGATGACCAAAACCGCTTTTGTCGGCGAGCGGATGGAATTTCAGACCATGGCCATCGAAACGGACGGGGATATCGTGACGCTGACGGCGGAAGGTGTTCCCGCTGACGCTGTCTTTACGCCCGATCCCTCCACCGGACCCGCCCCGCTTCAACGCATGTTTTACTGGACCCCGCCGGTAACCGGCGCCTGTGAAGTCATTTTCACCGGCGCGGACAAAGATGGAACAAACCGTGTCACTGTATCCATCGAAGTGTTGCCTGCCCGGCCGGAAATAGAACTGATCCTTAATGAGGCCAGCGGGGTCTCCGGAAGCAGGTACCTGGGTTCGGAATTCTATGGCGAAACAAACTGCGCGGATTCTTTTTTTGGACGTATCCAGGGCAACGGTGGCAACTGGATGGAGCTGGTTGTGGTCAAGGACCATGCTGACCTGCGTGGATGGAAATTGTGCTGGGCTGAACCCGGTGACCTGATGAGCGAGGCCGGCATAACAAACTGGGCGCCTACCGGGGAGGACCTCTGGTACGGCGCGTACTACGGCCTTGACGGGGCGACCGTCAAGCAGGGGGTTGTAACCTTCAGTGAAGATGCGCTGTGGGGCGACCTGCGCGCGGGCACCATCATCACGATCATTGAGTCGGAAATCATGATCAATGAATCCGGGGCGACCTGCCTGGAGGGTTCGGACCCGTCCATTGATATCAGAAACGATGACTGGTGGATTCACATAAGCACGCTGGACGAGGCTGGACAGCCCTCGCCGCGGCTCACAACCACAAGCAATATCAGTGGTGAAGACCCCGGGGAGTTTGTGGTCGGTAACGATGATTGGGAATTGATGATCATGGATGACCAGGGCCGGACGGCCTTCATGCCTGTCGGTGAAGGCGTCGAAACCTGGAATGGCGGTTCGGTCAGCAGCGTGGAAGGCCTCTTCGTCACAGTCAACCCGCAGGATGTGTTCAATGTGACGTATTATGATGACACCAAATGGACCACCTTTGGCGCCCCCAACGTCTGGGACGAAGGGGGCGCCGCGCAGGATTTCGGTAATGTGCGTTCTTCGGTCATGACTCCGCCCGGTTTGGAATCCCTGTGCGATTGGACCGCTGTGGCGGGCCGTGAGTTTGTTCATGATGTTGAACCGCGCCCCACGGATGGCGATGGGGTATTCCTGCAGATGACGGGCGGCCCGGTGGGGTCAACCTTCACCACCAATGCCTCCGGCGGGACATTCCAATGGACGCCTTCGGTGGCGGGGGAATACTTCGCGGTGTTTGCGGCCACCGACCAGGATGGCACGGAGAGCCAAAGTATCAGTATCTTTGTGGTTGAGCCGCCCATGCCCTCCGAAATCGTGATCAACGAGTTGTTCGTAAATCCCGTGGGCACGGATGATAACCGCGAGTACATTGAATTGAAAGGTCCCCCCGGCGCATCCCTCAATGGCCTGACACTGCTCATGCTCGACAGTGCCGGTGAGGGGATTGGCGACATTGAACTGGTATGCCCCCTTACCGGGCGCCAACTGGGCGGAAACGGATTCATGATTCTCGGCAAAGAATACACGACATGCCCGCCGTATACGCTGCCCGCGGATACGGCGCGGATGGACCTGCCGCCCGGAACAGACCTGCGCCATGAGGGCACCTACCTGCTGGTGCAGAATTTCTACGGTTCGCTGGGCGATGACCTGGACGATCTCGATGCAGGTTCCCTCGATTACACGCCTTGGTCCCTGATGCTCGACAGTGTTGGAATGGCGGAACCCACCGAAGGATGGAAAATTTACAGCGACGCGCGCCTGATGTCCGGCGGCTATGTCGCCGACGCCTGCTCTCGCCTGCCGGGCAACAGCAATCGGGCCGATGTTGCGGCATGGTACTATGGCGCCACAAAATCGGTGATCGGAGATCCCTGGGGATTGACATACGACCCCGGCGCGAGCAGCACCCGGAAACCCGACAACGCCATGCTCACACCCGGGGCCGAGAACCATACAGGCCACGTCAACCAGGATAGCGATGGCGACGGCCTTCCGGATGACTGGGAGCTACAAATGTTCGGTTCTCTTGAGATGAATCCCAACGGGGATTATGACGGGGACAATTTCAGCAACTACAGTGAATATATCGCCGGCACACATGCCAACGACAGCAACAGTGTTTTTGAGGTGTATCCCGACCAGTACACGGACCTGGAATTCATTTTTTCATGGGACGCGATCACCGGGCGTATCTACTCCGTCCAGTATTGTAACTCATTGAATCCCGGAACCTGGACCCCCATAAGTGGTGGCGATAACATTTCTGTGGCCTCCAATCAAATCTATACTGTGACAAACGGTGTCTCCGGCAGCAGCTTCCGTGTCTATCGTGTGACCGTGCAACGCATAGCGCCGAAGCGTTAAAAGCGTTCCATTGAACGCGCGATTGTCACACCTCCAACTTGGCAAATCCATGTACGATCGTACATGGATTTGTCAGGTTTCCAATGCGGCTTCGCCGCCCCTTGTCGCGCGCTTTGTCGCAAGCTTTGTCGAAATGAAGGCTGTTTGGTACGTTTTTATCCGCGTTCATCCGCGTCCATCCGTGGCTCTAAAAAAGGGTTGTGGAGAAGGGGCAAATTTTCCGTTCAAATCGGTTGGTGTTGCGCGAAAGTGGTGGTATGTTGCCCTGTTTGACTGTTGAATGTGTAAGGTAACAATGCAGACAGGGTGCTTTGGATGGCAGATTTGAATAGTGGATATATTGTTGTAAACGGCGCGCGTGAACACAATCTAAAGAATATCACGGTCAGGATTCCCCGCAATACGCTGACGGTTATTACCGGTTTGAGCGGTTCGGGCAAGTCTTCGCTGGCGTTCGATACGCTGTATGCGGAAGGACAGCGCAAGTATGTCGAAAGCCTGTCGGCCTATGCCCGGCAGTTCCTTGAACAGATGCAAAAACCGGATTGCGATCACATCGAGGGACTTTCCCCGGCTATTTCCATCGAGCAACGGACCGCCGGCGCAAACCCGCGTTCTATCGTAGCCACCACCACGGAAATCCATGACTATTTGCGCCTGCTCTATGCGAATGTCGGCCATGCGCATTGCCACAAATGCGGGAAACCGATCAGTCGGCAGAGCGCGGAACAGATCGTCGAACAGCTCATGCGCAAGCCCCCCAAAACCAAGGTGGTGCTGCTGGCGCCGTTCGTGAAAGGACGCAAGGGCGAACATGACGAGGTTTTTGCGCGTATCCGGAAGCTGGGATTCGTCCGCGCGCGCATAGATGACGGTATCTATGAGCTGGACGAACTCCCGAAGCTGGATAAGCGCAAGGTGCATACCATCGAAGCGGTGGTGGACCGCCTGGTTATCAGCGAACGTATCCGTGGGCGTATGAATGATTCGGTGGAAACGGCGCTGCGCGAGGGCGAAGGGGTGATGACGGCCCTGTTCCCGGATGCCCCCGAAGGCGAGCAGGACGTACTCTATTCGGAGCATAACGCCTGTGTGGATTGCGGGATCAGTTTTGATGTGCTCACCCCTCGCCATTTTTCGTTCAACAGTCCCTATGGCGCATGCCCCACCTGCCACGGGCTGGGAACCATGATGGTCTTTGATGAGGACCTGGTAATCCCCAACAAGGATTTATCCCTGGAAAAAGGCGCGGTGCATATCTGGCGGCGCGGCGGCCGGCGCATGAATATCTATTATAAAAATCTGCTCAAGGGAATCGCGGCGCATTACGAGGTCGATATGAACACGCCCTACCGGGAGCTGCCGGACTGGTTCAAGGAAAAGCTCCTGTACGGGACCGGCGAGGAAGAGGTCGATTACGGGCTCTGGCGCGGCGGCGCCTACCGGAAATTCAGCAAACCGTTTGAGGGCGTCATCCCCAATCTCGAACGACGGTTTGAGCAGACGGAAAGCGACTATATCCGGCATAAGCTGCGCAGCTACATGCGCCGGCAGCACTGCCGCGCGTGCGACGGCGCGCGCCTGCGCCCGGAATCGCTGGTTTGCCTGGTAAACGAGACGTCGATTGTCGAGGTCACCCGCATGTCTATCCGGCGGGCGGTATCATTCTTTGAAAACATCGCGTTAAGCGAACAGGAACTGCATATCGCGCGTGATGTCATCAAGGAAATCCAGGCACGGTTGAAATTCATGGTGGATGTGGGGTTGGATTACCTGACGCTGGACCGGGAAAGCGGGACCCTCTCCGGCGGCGAAGCGCAGCGCATCCGGCTGGCCACACAGATCGGCGCCGGCCTGGTCGGGGTGCTTTACGTGCTGGATGAACCCAGCATCGGCCTGCACCAGCGCGATAACCTGCGTCTGATTGAAACCCTCAAGCGTCTGCGCGACCTGGGCAATACGGTGGTGGTGGTGGAACATGACGAGCAGACCATCCGCGAGGCGGACTATGTGATCGACCTGGGCCCGAAGGCCGGTCGACACGGCGGGGAAGTCATCTTCGCCGGCGCCTGCAAGGCCCTGCTCAAACATAAGCAATCCCTGACGGCCCGTTACATGCGCGGCGATCTGTCGGTGGAAATACCGGCTAAACGCATCAAGCCGGCCAACGGCTTTGTCACGGTCGTCAACGCGGCGGAAAACAACCTGCAAAAGATCACGGCGAAGTTTCCGGTGGGACTGCTTACCTGCGTGACCGGCGTGTCGGGCAGCGGCAAGAGCACCCTGGTGGATGATGTGTTGCGGCGCGCCCTGTTCCAGCACTTCTATGCCTCCCGCGAACAGCCGGGCCGGCATGAGCGCATCGAGGGGTTGGAGTTGATCGACAAGGTCATTGTCATCGACCAGGCCCCCATCGGCAGGACCCCGCGCAGCAACCCGGCCACCTATACCGGGGCCTTCACACAAATTCGCGATTTGTTTGCCTCGCTGCCCGCCTCCAAGGTGCGCGGATACAAGCCCGGACGGTTCAGTTTCAACGTCAAAGGCGGACGCTGCGAGGTCTGCAAGGGCGATGGCATCAAACGCATTGAAATGCACTTTCTCCCTGATGTGTACGTGACCTGTGAACAGTGCCGCGGACAGCGCTATAATCGGGAAACCCTGGAAGTCCTCTACAACGGCAAGAGCATTGCCGATGTGCTCGCGATGACCATCAACGAAGCCCTTGAATTCCTCAAAAGCATCCCCACGATTCAACGCAAGCTCCAGACGCTGGCCGATGTGGGACTGGGGTATTTGCAGTTGGGGCAATCCGCCACCACCCTATCGGGCGGCGAAGCCCAGCGCGTCAAACTTTCCTCCGAATTGAGCAAACGGGACACCGGCCAGACCCTGTATATCCTGGATGAACCGACCACCGGACTGCATTTTGCCGACGTGCACAAACTGCTGGAAGTCCTGACCAAGCTCCGCGATTCCGGCAACACCCTGGTGGTGATCGAGCATAACCTGGATGTCATCAAAATGGCCGACCACATCATCGACCTGGGCCCGGAGGGCGGCGACAACGG
>RZZM01000617.1 GCA_009929845.1 Spartobacteria bacterium | reverse complement strand
CCGGTTTCATCGTCCACGACGTTGAGCTGTCCGAAGCTCGAATAATCCCGGTCGGTATATTCGGAGGCGTCGCGCATTGAGGCATCGAAGGTATCTTTCAGGGCCAGGACCTCGGTCTTGCTCACCCCCGCTTCACAGCCGTTGATGCCCTCGCCGACGGGCGGGGCGACCATGAACCCATCGGCATCGAGAATCCGCATCTGCCAGTCGGAGGCGCCCACCGAAAAATCGCCCTGGTTGGTCGAGTTATTGCTTTGGGTCGAGAGATACCGGTTGCCCAGAGCGACCTCCTGGGTGGCGCAGAGATGCATCCACCAGTCGCCTGCTTCGGGGTCTACGGAGATATCCGTGACCGCCGTGCCCCCGGCGGCGAACGGAACGGCATGCTCGATAATGGTCAGCAGGGCGCCTTTGCGCAAATCCGACAGGGCCGCATCTTGCGAAAAGGTAATGATCCCTTGCAGGACCGAGGGATCGCCGTACCAGAAGTCTTCGGAAATATTTGAGGCATCGCCTGTTTCCGCCCATTGAATCTGCCAGCCTCGGATATCCAGGTGGTCCTCGAGCACCATCAGCTCGATCCAGTTGCCTCCGTTGCCGATTGGGGAGGTAAAGGCTGCGTCGGGGACTTCGAGGTTGGTCGAGGAACCGACGGCGTTGGCCTCGTTGAGCATCAGGGCGCACTGTTCGCGCATCACGTATACCTCCACCGACTTGGAGTCGCTCCCCTGGGCATCGGTGGCCGTAAAGCCGAACTGATAGTAGCCGGAGGTTTGCGGTTGCCAGTAGAAATCGGAGGAAAAGGGGGCCAGAGTATTTTTATTGGTGAAGATCGCGCCGACGGGCAGTTTCTGCCCCGTCAGGCTGACCATGTCGCCGTCCGGCTCGGTGACGGAGGCCGTAAGACTGATTGTATCGCCGGGGCGCACATAATACAGATCGGTCTCCGGCGTCAGGGTTAGCGCAGGCGCGCCCACGGTATGACCGGCCACCAGCATATTGTCAAAGGCGAAGGCCCCGGCCGTTCCGTTTTTAAAATCGTTGAGGCGCAACAGCACCGTCGCCGCGTCGCTCAGCGCGCTGTATCCGGAAAGGTCATACTGGTAGGCATAGTATTCATCCTTGTTTTCGTTGCGCTGGAAATCCACATCCTGGGCGATGGTCACCCAGCCCTCGCCCCCGTTCACGCTGTAACTTACATCAAAGGAGGTTGGCCCCCTCGATCCGCCCGCGTCATCCGTGTACGCATCCCATCGCCATTGGGTCAATTGAAACCCGGTACCGGACAGGGACACTAAAATTTCACCGGCATTGGGGTAAGCCTCATCAATCGCGGCGGCCTGCCCGGCCGTGTGCGGGGCGCCATCAGGATCGGTATAGGCGGTCCCGTCCTTGCCGTTGCCGTCCTTCAGCGACGGACTGTACGCCGCCAGCGAAAACGTCGGGGTGCCGCTGAGATTGTCGATGGTCACCGCTTCGGAATACCCGGTCGCATCCGGACCAAAATCCCAATATGCCAAAATACCCGCTGAACAGTCAGCTAACGAAAAACTAACACACAGCGCAAAAAAAACAAAAAATCGTATAGATGCCAACATATAAAAATCCTGTTCATTATTATTACCGGCCACCACGGCCGGCATCCGTACAGTCGCTAAATTCTAAACATAGAGCTGTAAGGCGAATTGGTCAAATGAGTTGTGGGGCATTTTGCGGCTTTTTGTGGGTGGAAAGCGGGGGAGAAATTCTATGACCCCAAGGGGCGACAGTACGACCAGATGACGCAGGCCGCCCGCAGTGGACGTCAGAACATCATCGAGGGCTCGGAGCGCTCCGCAACCTCCAAGGACACCGAAATGAAGCTCACCGCCGTGGCCCGGGCAAGCCTGGGTGAGCTGCGCGGCGATTACGAGATTTTCATCCTC
>RZZM01000616.1 GCA_009929845.1 Spartobacteria bacterium | reverse complement strand
GGTCACCCGGACCGTCCATTGCACCAAAAAACAGATCGACCAGATGCACGTCCTGCTGGGGAACTTTCTGCACTACCATCTGGAGGACAACCTGTCCGCAAGATACGCCATGTTTGAAATGATCAGGAGCGCCCGCCACCTCAAAGGTTAGGCTCCGTCGCCCCGGCGATCAGATGTTCCCAGTCCTCTTCCGACATAATTTCCTTCTGCATCACGAGGTCTTTAAGGGTCATGTCGGTACGCAACGACTCCCGGACCAGGTCGGAGACGCGGTCGTACCCGAGTTTGGGATTGAGCACCGTGGCCAGTCCCACGCTGTTCTCAAAATGAGCCACACACACCTGCTCATTCACCGTGATCCCCTCCACGCATTTATCCTTGAACATACGACATCCACGTTCGAGCAAATGAATTGACTTGAGCAGGCAGGCGCCCACGAGCGGCATGTGTGTATTCAACTCCAACTGTCCGGCCCCGGCCGCCATGCTCACCGCGTGGTCATAACCGATCACCTGTATGCAGGCCATATTGAGCGCCTCGCAAATGCTCGGATTGATCTTGCCCGGCATAATGGAAGAGCCCGGTTCGACCGCCGGCAGCACGATCTCGCCCAGCCCGGTACGCGGCCCCGAACTCAACAGGCGCAGGTCATTGGCAATCTTGTGCAGATCGATCGCCAGCGAACGCAGCGCCGCCGAAAAGTCCGCCATATCCGTGAGAAATTGCGTGGCTTCGATACCGTCCTCGGCCACGATGAACGGTTGATCGGTGATCTGCTTGAGGGCGCGCACCACCTGTTGCCGGAAATCCCGGCGGGTGTTAACACCGGTGCCCACCGCGTTGCCTCCGACCCCCAGTTCAAAGAGGTTGTCCCGCGCCTGACGAATGCGCCGGATGTCCTTGCTCAACGCGCGCGCGTACGCCCCGAATTCCTGCCCGACAGTGATCGGCACCGCGTCCTGTAGATGGGTCCGGGCGCTCTTGATCATATGCTCACAGGCCATCTGTTTTTCGCGCAGCGCGTTGTGCAGGCCGGTAACGCTGGAGATCAGTTGCACTGACATCTCGACCGCCGCGACACGGATCGCGGAGGGGAAAACATTGTTGGTGGACTGCCCCTGATTGAGATCGTCATTTGGATGAACGAGGGCGCGGTCGCCACGCTGCCCGCCCAGCTCCTCGCAGGCCAGGTTGGCCAGCACCTCGTTCACGTTCATATGCGAAGAAGTCCCGGACCCGGCCTGAAAGATATCCACGGGAAACTGGTTGTCGAACTCGCCCGTCAGCACACGCCGACATGCCCGCTCAATCGCCTTGCCTTTATCAAGCGGCAACTGATCAAGCATGACATTGGCCTGCGCGCAGGCCATCTTGATCCGCACCATGGCATGGATGATCTCCAGCGGCAGGCATTCACCCGCCAGGTTGAAATTCTCCAGCGAACGTCCGGTATGGATACCATAATACGCGTCCTTCGGCACCTCTTTCTCACCCAGCGAATCTTTTTCCCTTCTCATCATTCCCTTATTACCCATCTGTCGTTTTCAATCCTACCCTCTTAAAATCACACGTCCATCCTCTGCTTCCCATCCTCCGCACGCCTTCGGCATTACCAACGGAAAGCAAGGGCACGTACCCTATCCCATCCAGAACGATTGTCAATGGCGAAAAATGGGGGTTAGAACGGGTTTTTGCGGCATGATTTCAGGGTTTTCGCAAAAACAATCGAATTGATCGCGATGTTGTTTTTGATCATGACCCAGGGTCAGAACTCCTTACCTCGTGGAAGTTAACGTGACACCAAGGGGTAGTCCTGGGCGGGTTGTCCCAGGGTTCGCTGATCATAATCGCACTCTTTTTAGGGGATTAGGTGGTAGGTGATTAGCGGTTTAGGTGGTAGGTTGATCGGTCTTTTGGTCCTCCATGTCC
>RZZM01000615.1 GCA_009929845.1 Spartobacteria bacterium | reverse complement strand
CCTGTGCGTGCGTGGCTCGCCGTGCGTGGCAGCCTAAAGGCTGGACAACGAGCTTTATTTACAATGGGGTTTTACCCCATCGCCGTTCGTTGTTCAGGCTTTAGCCTGTCCCCCTGTGCATGCGTGACTCGCCGGACGTGGCAGCCTAAAGGCTGGACAACGAGCCCCTTTCCCTAAAAAAATCTGTGCAAATCTGTGTAATCTGTGGGCACTTTTATGCCTTGAGGAAAGCGGCGACAACCGCCGTCACCTTCGGGTGAATAAGATACCCCTCCGAATTGTGGGGATTCGCCATCCCCTGCCGGACGGCCAGATTATAGATGGGGATATCCTTGATCGACTCGATGCACTTGCACGTCAACATACCACGGTAATCATTGCGCACGTTCCCATCGTGAGACACATAATCATCCTCCGCGGACACATTCACCCAACGCCGCACATTGTGTGGATATTTTCGCGGACCGCTCGCCCGCGCGCCACGCAAATTGCGTTTGACGGTTTCATCCCCCAACGGCGAGCCGAGCGTCAGCCATGTATGGACCTTGCGTTCAGCATACCTCGGCATATATTCCGCGGTGTGCGAAAACTTCCAGAAAGTGTCATAGGCCACGAGTGCTCCCAGGCTGTGCGCGATGACCAGGATATCCCCTTCGCGTCGCATGGCGCGTTTCAACGGGGCAATCATACGTCCGCGGACATATTCACCAAACTCCTCGTCCGGGTTCCAATACTGGTCCATATCCGGGGCAAACGCCTCGATGAGCGGTTGTCCCACCCGCAGCACATTGGCCATCGCCCCCACGCTGTCCGCCAGCAGTTCCATCCAACTGCGCCGGTTCGGAAGGCACCGATAGGCCTGACGGGTAAACGCCACGCGTGAACGGCGTTTGAGTTCCTCCAACGACACCCACCGGTCGGCGAGATCATCCGGCGGCGGAGGGGTGCGCCCGATTTTCTCCAGGTATTGATTGGACAAATCCCCATAGTAGACATATTCGAAACGAACCTTGTCCCAGTCTTTTTTTAAGGCCGGAAAATCCGTCAGCACCCCAAACCGCAGCGCCTCCATCCATAATTGCTTCCATTCGGATATCGACGGCTTCCAGCTTCTGCCGTGAACAAGGAGAATTGTTTTTTGTGGCAGCATAGTACGCCATCAATCGACATCTTCAATATACTTGAGACGACGGATGAATTGGGTATGGGTGGCATTCGTACGGGATTGCGGGAAGGGGTCGCGCCATACCAGCGCGGTAATAATTGTTTCGCCTACCGGAATATCATTCGTTGTGCTGTCCCACACCCCTATATTGTCATCGTCCTGTATCGCCTGGGCCACAACCACATAAGTAAACAGGTTGTTGTTCGCGTTGAATAATCGATAGGAATTGCGGATGATGCCCTCTTTTTGATTGTTGTTTAAATCTTTATTCGCAGACAAGGTTCCATTGGGCTCAAAGGCCTTAGTGGTCACCCACGCCGCGGCGCTATCCAGCGAATCACCCTTACTCAACGGCTGGCTGGTATATTCAACAATCCCCGTCGCAATTAACTTCGCCTGCTCCAGTGAAATCCTGGGCGGATCAGGATGCCCGGGGTACTCCTCAATAGGCGCATCCAGGAAGAGCATTTGCAGCACTTCCGGATAGGAGGTGTTGGGATTGACGGTTCCATATAGCTGGTTGGTCATCGGCTGATCCGCGTCTCGCAATACTTTCAACAGTTTGCGCCCATTATCGGAAAACAGATCGATCGTCGTCCAGGGTTCGCCTGTCGGAATAAAACCCAATTCAGCCTGTGAGAGCGGAGGTCCATTGCGGACATAGAGGGTCTCCCCTTCAAAGTCACCATTAGCTGACATGCCGATACCATTCTTCGTCCACCCATCGAAATTTACGGCATTTCTGGTAATCTTCCCGGCAGCCCATTGT
>RZZM01000614.1 GCA_009929845.1 Spartobacteria bacterium | reverse complement strand
TCCGCCAGTCCCTGCTGATTGGTCATGACATACTGATACTGATCCGTGCCGGGATTGGCATAGAACCCGTATTGCTCATAATCAATGACCTCATCCGTGCCCGGGTCCCGCAATGGGAACCGGGGTTCCGCGGCCTGTACCGCCATACTCGTCGCGGTTGCCAGCAGCAGGGACCATACGTTATGCGTCCGATCCGACATCAACCTTACTCCTTATTCAAACAGGTTTGTCTTGACCTCTATCTTGTAGAAGTACCTGGCCACATTGGCCGGCGGAGTAGCAGTGTACACATTTTCCGCCGGTGTCGCTACAATATTGTTCGCGACAAGCGTGAATTCTCCGGCCAGGAGATTGGTGGCCACCTTGAGCGCATAGTAACGACCCGCGACACTCGGCCAGGAGATGACCGTTTCCGTTCCACTGCTCTGCGAGATGCCCGCAATGGAGAGGAACGATGTGTTGTTGGTCGGGGAGGTACCCGCAATGAACTCACTCCAGTTATCGTAGGCGTCACCGTCATAATCATCCGTGGGGCCGGTGTTCGGACCACTTGTTGAACCGAAGTTATCCGTCTGCCAGGCTTCCCAGGCGGAGACGCCGCCCACTTCCGTTACAGAGAGGCCATCATAACAGATTACACCGCCCAGTTCCCAATCCGCTTCGGGGTCGTCGGAATAGATGGTGCAACTGACCCGCCCGGTCACAATTGCATGGGCCGGAGCCTGACCGGTGATGCAGAAGTAGGTCCAGACATCCGCAGCGCTTTCAGCCGTAAACGGTTCCGAATGCACCATGGAGCCTACATCCGGATCCGCGGCGCCATCGACATAGAAGGACAGGACCACTTCGCCGTAGGAACTCCCGTCACTGCTGAATTTCAGTGCATTGGGAGTGTACATGTACCCTTCCGCAATGTATGTGCCCCCGGACTGACAGGTGAAGTCCTGAACCACGTAGTTGGCCGGCCAGGTCATCAGGAAGGACTGGTGTCCATCGTAGTAATAATCATGCACGATGTACCCTGCGTCGTCGCCGCCAAACCACTGCCAGCCGAACATGGAACCATCGGTTGCCAGATCGAACGCGTTACCCGGGATGCCATCATCAAAGCCGGGGTTACTGAGCATACCGGCGGTGGAGGGGTTCGTAGCAAGCAGCGCATGACTGACATCGTCAAACCACACGGCGCCGGCAAAGGCTTCATCATACCCGAGCACCGCGCATACGGTACGCCCGGATACGGCGCCGACGGGCGCGACACCGATAATTGACAGGTTGGACCACACATCCGGGGTGGCCGTGCCGTCATAGGGATCGCTCAAGTAGGTGAGCAGGATATTGGTGCCGGTCGCGTCGAAGAACTGCATAAGCATGAGGGCCTGACAGTTGGTTGAGGTGGTGAAGTTGTCATCACCTGACGGACTTGATACCCAGGCGCCTGTTTCATATTTGTGCCCTGGTGTGGCATCCCAATATGTGGCCAGCAGCGTCTCCGGATACGTGATTTTAAGCGCTCTGCTGCCCGTACGGGTGTAGGAGCTGTCAATCAAGCCATCAAACCCGAGATTCTCCCAGTTGTCGATGTACAGGAACTTCGTTCCATCCGCCGAATATTCAAACCCCGGATTCCAGACGCCACCGCTGTTCGTATTGGCATCAATCGGAATATTGGTCGCGATGACACTTACGCTGTCAAAGAAGACCGAACCGACGACCACACTGCTGGGGTCCAGGTCCAGGTAGGCGCAAACTACCCGACCGCTGCACGGGGTGCTCCACGGCGCGTGATTCGTTACCGAGAAATGCATCCATGTGTCCTTGGGTGACTGATAATCAAGCAGCGCCGTGGAAACCACTGACACCGAAGAGGTGATGACGTCACCCCTGGCATCAAAGAATTCCAGCAGGAACGTGGCATACGCCGTCTCGTCGGTGACA
>RZZM01000613.1 GCA_009929845.1 Spartobacteria bacterium | reverse complement strand
GCTGAAGTATATTCAGTCAGGCCAATCTCCTGCAGTTGAGACAGCTTGCTTTGTAAATAATATGCGTGGTCAAAGGTTGCGAAGGTACCGCCCCAACCCAGAGCACCCGGGTCCGTGATGACCCCGTCGGCCACGCCATCATCGTCAAACTCGCCGCCATCAGTGATTTGAAAATCCAGCCGTATCTTACCACCTTCCTGCAAAACCTTGCCGCCATAGGCAGCACTGGCAAGGTTAACCCATGCTCCTGTAGCATTTTGCTTCCAGTAGCCGTTCACAAGAACACTATCGTCCACATAAAGGCTAAACGACTCAGTGCCACCAACCGTACCGACCGTAGCTTCAAAACTTATAACACCCAAGGGCATACTCAATTTTCCCGGCAAATTTTCAGGGGTGTCGAGCTGTTGAACGTTCCGCAGTGTTGAACTTAGTTTATTGTCCTGATCTTCCGTAACGGCTAAAGTCACGAAAACGACGGGGGCGTCAGGATTATCACTAATAGCGCCCGTCTCGCGGAAAGGAACCGAAGACACCTCCGGCTGCAATGTGTCCATCACACCGTCGCCGTTACCGTCACCTTGAGGGGCATCCCCCAGACCAGGCACTAAAGCTTCCACTTCTTCAGGTATCCCGTCTCCGTCGTCGTCAGGCAGGGCATCCCACTCGTCCTGAGGCGGAAGAATTGGCGTCGGGTCTGGCGCAGGTGTCGTGCCGTCTCCACCGGAACTCTCAGCGACATCGGTGACCGTAACCGTGATCGTCTGGAAGTCTGTTCCGCCATTGCCATCATCGGCCTGGACGACAACCGCGTAGGTGTTGTTGGTGTCGCTGTCTGTGGGGTTTTCAAAATTTGGGGCCGAAGCAAAGGTCAGTACGCCGGTTGCGCCGACAATATTGAACTTGGCCGCGTCCGTGCCGCCGTTCAAGCTGTAGGTGATGGTCTGCCCGGTATCGGCATCCGTGGCCGTCACCGTGGTCACGGCGGTGGTGTTCTCGGCCACGCTCACGGCAGCCGTGGCTCCGCCGCCGTTGCTGGTGATAACCGGAGCGGTGTTGACGGTCACGGTGATGCCATTGCCAGCCGTGTCGGCGATGGTCACAGGCGCGTCCGTGCCCCGTGCCCAGTCCTCGGCCGCCGCCAGGTTGTAGGTGGTGCTGCCGCTGGATTGCGTGCCGGTCTGGTCAAGCCGGGCATCGACCTGGATTTTATCCGCGCCGGCCAGGGTGACCGTAAAACTGGTGGCGGAAGTGATTTCCACGTCTGAAAGGGAAGTCAGGGTGTAGCTGCCGCCTGTTCCGGTGACGCTCAACATGCTGATATCAATGTCATTGGCCGGGCCGTTAAAGCGCACGAAGCTCGTGCCCGTGACAACCAGTTCGCCTGTCACGCTGTTGTAGGTCGCGCTGGTGATGGTCGGCGCGAACACGTTGGTGACGGTCACGGTGTTGGTGGCGTCGCTCGTGTCTCCGGCCGTGACGTTGGTGCACCAATCATCGGCCGCCGCCAGATTAAACGCTGTGCCGCCGGTGGATGTCTGGCCGCTCTTGTTCAGGATCTGATTGACTGCCGCCTGGTCTGTTGGGGAAAGGTTCAGCGTGAACTGGTTCACGGAATCACGTTCCGCATCCGGCGTGTCGGTCAGGGTGTACGTTTCTCCGCCCTCACCGGTGAGGGTGAAGCGGCTGGCGTCAATGTCCGCGCCGCCCCCATTGGCTTCGATGTACGTGCCGGTGACGGTCAAGACGCCGGTGGCCGCGTTGTAGGTGGCGCTGGTGATGGTCGGCGTTTCGTCCACGTCGGTCACGCTGACGGTCACGGCCTTGCTACCCGTCAGGCTACCGGCGCCGTTGTCCGTGGCCACAACGTTGAAGCTGTACGAGTTTTTGGTTTCGAAGTCGGCCGGGCTCTGCAGGGTGACTTCGCCCGTGCCCGTATCGATGTC
>RZZM01000612.1 GCA_009929845.1 Spartobacteria bacterium | reverse complement strand
AAGTCCCCCGAAGCAGTCGCGGCGCTGCTGCCCCACAATCTGAAAATGGACGACCTGAAACGGGAAGGGGTAATCCGGTAGTTTGCCGGACGCTTACGATGAAACAGTGGGCGCAGCAGCCAGCGCCCGGCAATGAACACCAGTGCGAACGCGAGAGCAGCTTTCGCAAGCGCCCACCCCAGAGTGCCGGCTAGTACGCCGGCAGCGACCGACGTTCCCAGCACGGGTATGATCACCAGAAAAGGGACGGCGGTGACGTCCTGGAAAACAGACATCGCCAGACCGAGGCGGCCGTGCTTGGTGTTCTCCTCACCCCGCTCGTTCAGGATGCTCGCGATAATGGTGGTCGACGACTGGGCGAAGACGGCACCGAACACGAACGCGGCCGCCACAGGAAGCCCTGCGAGCCACACGATGATGCCAACGAGCAAGGTTGTGAACACGACCTGCCCGGTTCCCAGTCCGAAAACCTGGTGCCGTAACGCTTGCAGTTGCGGCAGGGAAAAATTAAGCCCAATCGTAAACAGCAAAAAGACCACGCCGAATTCGGCGAGCGTTTGGAACTCCGGTATCGAGACCGTCGGTCCCAGCGTGTGTGGCCCGACGATCACGCCCACCAGTAAATACCCCAGGCTGGTCGGGACGTGCAGACGCTGAAACGTAACCACGACGGTTATCGCCATGGCCAGGAGTAAGAGGATTTGTGCGAGATGCTCCATCATGGCTTTGATCGCCGTGAAAGCCTAACGTTGCAAAACAGGCGACCCAAAAGCGCGCTTGCGCGTGGCTTGAAGCTAAACTGCGAACTCGGTGCGCGCTTTTGGGGTCGGCTGTATTTGCCTGTTAGGGCATTTCTTCGCCGTTTTTCCAGAGCTCATATTCGCTTATGTCAATTTCCGAGTTCCATGACACTGCGTGACCGCCCGGCTCAACGGATACATTTCTAAAGAATGCCGGGTTTTGGAGAGGCAGAAACATCTCTCGCTCTGCGAGCCGATTTATGTCGTACTTCTTCCTTTTTCCATTTGAGAATAATACAACAAGAAAATGTCCTTCCTGAGGTATCGCACTTTTAACTTTTGGAATATTCATGGCTATTGAAGCGGTGGCAGTTTCTTGAATTCCTGTGATTTCCACATTTCTTGAAGATCGGATTGATAAGAGGTTGCCCACTCTACTACGAGCTTTCGTGCTCTTGAGGGGAGATCGCCCTCAATCATCTCTAAAGTTTCTATGTTGAAGATAGCGTTGTGCTCTCCATAGACTGCGTGAAAGTGTGGTGGCGGATGATCACCAAAGAAGAGCTTGATGATGATTCCGTAAAAGCGTGTGATCTCTGGCATATCCTCTACTCTTTGCGTGCCCTAACGCCATGCTCAGCCGAGCCGGCTGAGCGATAGCGAAACCGGATTCGGCTGGAGCTTTTCGTGTACGCCCGGCATGGGCATGAACTGATGGGGTGGAAGTCCCCTGTAGGAGTACCTGTAGTGACCTTTGGTTCCGATAGAACTGCTAGCCGACGGCAAGGGCAAACCCGCGAGGGGATGTCTGGAGGAAGCCCGAGCGCAAAGGTGCGAGCCGACGGACAGAAACCGCATCGAAGGCCCGGTCCCTGGGTGAGTCAGCACGAGGTGACGAAACCCATCAGGTGCAGGGGATCGGGTCAATGCGGCGGTTGTGCGCTGAAAGTTCATGTTCTTATCCGGGGAGATCTGTCTCGCGAGCGGTTCGTGCGCCGATGGGAGTCGAACTGAGGCCCAGTCCGAAAGGGCTGGAATCGCCATCGAACCCTACGGGTGCTGTGGTCGCCAGGGGAGTCGGACTGAGGGCCAGTGCGAAAGCGCTGGAATCGCCACCGGACCCGACCGTGACTCGGGCAGCGCGTCGTGCGGCAACGCTCGGCGTGACGGGACAGACGCCAGCAGAGGCCAGCAGAGGCCAGCAGAGGCCA
>RZZM01000187.1 GCA_009929845.1 Spartobacteria bacterium | reverse complement strand
TTGGTCATTTTCCGGCTCATAAAGGCCGTTTGGTATGTTTTTATCCGCGTTCATCTGCGTTCATCCGTGGCTAACAAAATGGGTTATTGAGAAGATACGCTTTTTTCACTGAAATCGGCTTTTCTTGGCATTTACGACGCGAAACATGCGCCGCTCGCCGTGCGCTGCAGGCTGAAGCCTGTACAACGAGCCTCTTCCGAACAGCCTCCGGATGGACATGAAAACTAACGGATTTCACCACGGTCACGACCCGGCGAAACGGTGCGCTGTCCAGGTGTCAGCCTGCCCGTTCGTTGTCCAGGCTTCAGCCTGCCGCGCACGGCGAGCCGCATGCCACGCCGCGCGCTCGCGACAGCCCCAAAAACGACAAAAAAACCGTCAAAATCGCCTGGAAAATGAAGCTGACACCTGTAATAAGAACAGCAAGGTTCAACATCTCTGTTTGCGCTTTTCCACGATCGAGCCGGCCTGTACCCGTGCCCCGTCTCCCCCCAAAGAACCCGCGGCGCCCCCGGGCCCTCCGAACCCCTGTGTCACGTTGACTTCCACGAGGCAAGGAGTTCTGAAGGTGATGTTTTGTGGTCTTTTACGCGCGCAGCAGCCAAACGTCCTGTACGAGGCCTTTGCATGGCGGGTTTTCAACGTGTTGGATGATGGTGAACCGAGGGGAAAAGTGTGTGTGGACATATTTCGCCGGATGAAAGGCGGAGAAGCCTTTCTTGCCTTCCGTGACGCCATCCCGTACGACTAATGCTCCTTCTTCAAAGGCTTTTTGTTCACTGGCGGTCATTTTGGACAGGAAGTTGCGGCCCTGAAGGGTCGCTAAAAGCAATCCGCCCGGTTTGAGGATACGATGCAACTCCCGGAGCCAGGCGTCGTGCATGGATGCTGAAAGATGCGTAAAGACGGACCGGGCAATAACGACGTCAAAGAAGTTGTCATCAAATGGAAGGGGTGGCTCCAGTTCATTTTTGAAAAAGTGTACGTTTTGTATATTTTCCCGGCACCATGAAATGCTCTTTTGATTATAATCGGCGCCATAACAGTGAACGTTTTCCGGTGCGGTTCCTTCCCATCCCGAGGTCATGTGCCGGATGATCCGCGCCGGCCCGCAGCCCCAGTCAAGCATGTTGATTTGTGAATGCTGCGGCAGATGTGGCGTAATGGTATCCATGAAGTATTGAGCTTGGGCGGCGCCCATATTGTGGTAGTGTTCATAGCTGACCGTGTGATACGCGTCAAAGGCCAGTTGGGTTGGGGGCACGATGAAGTCCGGATGCTGTTCCTGAAATCGGAGATTCGGTTTCCTGTGGCGCAAGCAATTTTTGAAATACAGACAACTATCGAGCATGCCATGCAAATGCAGGGTACGGGAAAGCATATAGAGGAACGTTTTCATGGGGTTCATCCAGGTCGTGCAGGCGTTACTCCGCGGATTTAGCCTCGCTGTTGTCCGTGGCGCCGGGGCGTTGACGATTGGTCAGCAGGATCACATCACGCAGCCCCTGTTCATCTTTGGCCGCGAACCAGCGTTTTTCAAAATCCTCCTTCTGGGCCACCTGCGCGATGGCCGCCAGGGCGCGAAGATGAAAATTGCGTTCATCGCGGGTGGCGGCCAGCACGAAAATGGTGTGCACTTCGGGGGCATCTTCGAAAAAGTGTACGCCCTTCATGATTCGCGCAATCAGGATGTCGAAGTGCTTTTCGCCTTCCACGACCACATGGGGGACGGCCAGGGTTTTGGTGAGCAGGGTGCTGCTCTCCTCTTCACGCTGTTTCAGGAGATGGGCCAGGTGGTCCGGTTCCAGGCGCAGGCGGGGGGACAGCTTTTCATCCGCCAGCCGAAAAAATTCGTCTTTGTCCATGGGGCCGCTGATATCCAGCACGAGCGCCTTTTCGACCATCTGGTCAAAACGGTCCCAGACGATATTGTCGCGCTCGCGGATAATCTCCTTGAGTTCCGCTTCCAGGGTGCCGGTGACCAACTGCCGGTCGGTGAGCCGCTCGACCATGTGCAGCAGGGCGCTCTCCTGACGGCTTTCCCTGCGGCCGAAAAACCAGAAGACCAGGAAGGCGGCGAGGATCAGGAAGATGCTGATCAGGTGGGCCTCGGTGCCGAGTTCGACCAGCGCGAAGCTCATCCCCAGTAGGCCGACGATCTGCAGCCAGGGGTAGAGGGGCGACCGGTAGAGGGGGCGGTAGTTCCCCAGTTTGCTTTCACGCAGCACCACCACCGCCAGGCACGAAAGCATGTAGGTCATGATCAATACGCAGGAAGCGGCTTCCACCAGGATTTCGAGTCTTAAAAACAGGCTTAAAAGGATGAGTGTTCCCGTCACCGCAATTGCGATGTGCGGCGTCTGGAAACGGGTGTTCACCCGCGAGAGCCAGCCCGGCAGCATATGGTCGCGGCTCAAGGCCAGCAGGTAGCGCGAGGCGGCCATGATGCCGGCGTTGGCGGTGGACACAAACGCGAGGATGGCGCCGATGCCCATCAGGAAGTAGCCGAAGCCGCCCATGAGGACCCGCCCGCCGTCCGAAATCGGCGTGAGGGAATCGTCCAGTTCCGCGGCGGGCAGTATGCCGCTGGTCACCATGACCGTCAGGGCATACAGCAACGTCACCAGCACCAGCGCCAGGGTGAGGCCCAGCGGCAGGACGCGTCCGGGGTCGCGCACCTCCTCGGCGATACTCGCCACCTTCAGCAGGCCGCCGTAGGAAACAAAGACAAAGCCCGCCGTGGAAAAGATGGAGCTGATGCCGTAGGGGGCAAACGGCACCAGTAAGTCGGCTTCGATGCGCGGAATGCCCAGCACAATGTAGAGGATCAGCAGAAAAAAAAGACCAAACACAATAACGGTCTGTGCCCGCGCCGCTTCGCGTACGCCGCAGATGTTCAGCGCCACGAAGCCGATGGTCAGGCATACGCCGACGAGCAGGCCGTCGATCTCAGCGATCAGGCGGATAAACGTCGCCATGCCTACCACCGCGAAGGCGCTTTTCAGGGAAAGGGAAAACCAGCTCAGGATGCCCGCGATCGAACCGGTTCCCGCGCCGAAGCCGCGCATGACGTAAAAGTAATCGCTGCCGGCCTTGGGCATGGCGGTCACCAGCTCGGCCATGCTCAGCGCGCCGGTGGCGGCCAGCAGGCCGGCCAGCACATACGACCAGACCGCGCCCGGCCCGGCGGCGGCATGGGCCATCCCCGGCAGGATGAACAGGCCCGAACCGATCATGGCCCCGGAAGCGATGGTGAACACATGGACGAGGTTCAGCCCCTTGTGCAGTTTGGCGTCGGCCCGCATCAGTTACTCCGCCCTTCCAGGACAGGCCTGGTCCGTCCGTATCGGGCCTGCCTCGTGTTTTTTTTGCGACTTGTGCCGTCTGTCCTTGCCGTATAGCCTGTCACGTGCGCTTTCCTTTCCTGTGTGCATCACTCTCTTTTCGTGGCGCCATAGTGCCATGCTTTCCGGGCGGCAGGCCAGCTATTTCTTGAGGCAAACCGATTTTGAATCGTTCTTTTTTACCGTTGCACACTAACGCGGCAGGACGTAGTATCTCGCAAACAACAGGAATATGCATTTACGCCGGAGCGGGCATGCGTTTCATACCGCCGGGCGTGTTTTTGTGGATGAAGAGAGTACCGTTATGGCAAAACCATTTGAATCGAGAATTCAGGACCTGGTCTACAATGTGGATGTGGGCATCGGCTTGCGACTGATCAAGCTGTGTCTCTATGCCTTGTTTGTGCTGATTGTCATGCTGTTGTTCACGGCCATGCAGTTCAAGGGGCTGAAAGACGCCGAGGCGATGGACTACGCCCAACTGGGCCGCAACCTGGCCCTGCAGAAGAAACTGGTTACGCAATGCGTGCGGCCGGCGAGCATGTGGTACCTGATTGAAAACCGGCGGTATGACGACTCGATGATCATGCGCCACCCCGATATCCTCAACGCGCCCCTCTATCCCGCCCTGCTGGCGACCGGCTTCAAACTCTTTAAAACACCGTTCCCGGACGAGTCCTCCGCCCGGAATTTTCCCGCCGAAAAATGGGTCATTCTTCCCTTTAACCATTTCTTCTCCATCCTCACCGGCATCCTTGTTTTCCTGCTGGGGTGCAAACTGTTCGACCGGCGGGTCGCGTGGCTGGGGATGACGAGTTACTACCTGAGCTATACCGTCTGGTTCGACAGCATTTCCGGGCTGGGCATCTCCGTGCTTACTTTCCTGACCACGCTGGCCATCTATATGCTGGTGATCGCGGCCGGACGCGCCCGCGAGGAGAAGGCCCGGTTGCGTTCCTGGATCGTGCCGTTTGTGGTCGCCGCGCTGTGTTGTATCGCCGCGTTCCTGACGCGCTACGCCGCCGCGGCGCTGGTCCCGGCCTTCGCCCTTTTTATTGTCCTTTCTTTCGGGAAAAAGGGCTGGGTGTGGGCGCTTGTTTTTGCGGGGGTGTTTGTGGCGGGCATTCTCCCCTGGCTGGCGCGCAATGTGATCGTCAGCGGCGGGTTGCTGGGGCTGGCGCCCTATCACGCGCTGTACGATTCCATTCTGTTCAGCGGCGACAGTTTTTACCGCACGCTGGCGCCGGTGTTCTCGTTTAAAGGCGTTTTCAACGCCATCCGCACAAAATGGATGCTCGGGTTTGCCTCGTTCTATAAAACGGACCTTCTTTCGATTGGCGACGGCATTCTGATCTGTCTCTTCATCACCGCCTTCTTCTATCACTTTGTGCGCGAGCGGGTGCACCTGTTGCGCTGGTCCATTGCGCTGGGCATCGTGCTGATGGGCTGCATCGGCGCGGTCTATGGCAAGCAAACCATACGCCTGCTGAATATCTTCTGGCCGGTCGTTCTCCTCTATGGCCTGGCCTTCTTCTTCCTGATGCTCGACCGGTTGCAACTGCGCATCCGTATCCTGAATTACGGCCTGATCGGGGCGATCATGCTGCTCACGGCCCTGCCGCTCATCTTCGCCATGCTGCCCCCGCGCGGCGGTTCGCCGTATCCCCCGTACTTCCCCCCCTACATCATGCACGTCTGCAATTTCCTTGAACCCGGGGAGCTGCTCTGCTCCGACATGCCCTGGGCCACCGCCTGGTACGGGAAGCGCAATACCCTCCAGTTGCCCATGACCATCGACGAGTTTTACACCATCAACGACTACAACAAGCGCGTCAGCGGCATCTATTTCACCGATATCACCCGCAATAAACCCTACGTCCGCGACCTCTTCAAAGGCCCCGAACAAACCTGGTTCCCCATTCTCGAAGGCCGTATCCCCGCCGATTTCCCGCTCACCCAGGGCTTCCCCATCGGCAATATGATGAACCAGTTGTTCCTGACCGACCGCGCCCGCTGGGCGGAATAGCCAGCCCATATTTTTAAATTGTTTTCTTGCATTAATTCGCAAAATATGAAAATGTGAACGCTTCCAATGGATGAAAATAGTAAATTTTGGCCGAAAGGATCATTTTATGAAGATTTTCACTGAAAAATGCAAAATTGTTGGAATTTTTGTCATTTTTGCCGTTTTTTCGCTTGTTTTTGGCTGTAAAACGGAAATTTCGGACGAAAAACCTGAAAAATCTGAAAAAAAAGTCGAAAAAACCGAAAAAATCGCCGAAAAAACTCAAAAAATGGTAATTCCTATCGCTTTGCCGCCGAAAAATACATGGAAAGTGACGGCCTCGGCGCTTCAGGAGGATGTTTTTCCGGCAAAATATGCGATTGATGGGGATTATGGGACGCGTTGGAGCAGTCCGCCCTCGGACCCGCAGTGGCTGCAAGTCGATTTCGGGGCGGAGGCGACGGTCTGCGGGCTGAACATTCTCTGGGAGTCCGCCTTCGCGGATGCGTACGAGGTTCAGACGTCGTTGGATGGCGAGACGTGGCAGACTGACTACAAAACCGACGATGGCGACGGGCGGACGGATATCGTCTGTTTTACGCCGGTGAATGCGCGTTATCTGCGCGTGATGGGCCTGGGGCGGGGCACCGGCTGGGGATATTCTATTTTTGAGCTGGATGTTATGGGGACGGACCGCCAGGTGCTGATCAGCGCGGAGGGCGAGGACCCGCAGGCGCTCGCGGCGATCTTTGATGGAACGGAAGAAACCGTCTGGCTCAGCCAGGGCGAGGCCCCCCTGCGTATCCTCTTTGATCTGCGCGAGGAACGCGAGTTCGGAGGCTTGCGCATCGACTGGGGCGATAATTTTGCCACGCAAATGCGTATGCTGATCTCGCCGGACGGAAAAGACTGGGTGCAGGCTGCGGAATTACTCGATGGCATCGGGCAATTCGATGTGATGATGCATGCGCGTAAACGGGCGCGTTTTATCCGCTTCGATATCGAAAAAACGGCGCAGGAGGGCCCCGTGGCTATTCGCGAGGCGCTGTTGCGCGGTCCGGATGAAGAGGTCAGTACGTTCTCCCGCTATCAACTGGCGGCTCAAAAGGCGGCGCCGGGCCTCTATCCCTATACGCTGCTGAAAAACCAGGTCTACTGGACCCTGGTCGGCCTTCCGGCAGACGGCGAGGAGAGCCTCCTGGATGAATTCGGCAATCTCGAACCAAAGGCGCGGGGTTGTTCGCTGATGCCGTATGTGGAAGTGGCCGGACGGCTGTATTCGGCGCTGGATGCCGACAAAGTGACGCAGTCGCTGGCCGATAACTACCTCCCGTTGCCCACGGTCCAATGGAAAATGAACCCGGTGGCGGTTGGCATCGAGGCGCTTGCGCGCGGCAGGAAAAATCAGACGGTCACCTATGTTCGCTACCGCCTGAACAACACCTCCTCGACTACGCAGACGGGCCGTTTCTACCTGATTGTCCGACCGCTCCAGATCAATCCCATCTGGCAGCATGGCGGCATGGCGCCCATCCATTCGCTGTCATTCGTGGCCAAACCCGATGGCGGGACGGTCATGGTCAACGGGCAGCCAACCTTCGTTTCGCTCTCGCCGGTCAATGCCTTCGGGGCGCGCCCCTTTGAGCGCGGCGATATCATCGAGGATATCCGCAAGGGAACCGTGCCGGAGACCTCGCAGCTCGCGGATGCCGGTGATCTCTTGTCCGGCGCCCTGGTTTATGATTTCAGCCTCGCGCCCAATGGCCAGACCGATATTGTTGTCGCCGCACCCCTGCACCACACGATGGATGATGTCGCCGCCTTCACCCGGACAAAGGCTGACGAGACGTTGGATGTGTCGGAAGCCTTCACCTACCAGAAAGACAGGGCGCGCGCGTTCTGGACAAGAAAACTGGGCGACACCTCCATCCGTATCCCGGAACAGGAAGTCATGGACACCATGAAATCCCAGATTGCCTATATCCTGATCAACCAGGACGGCGTATCTATCCAGCCCGGCTCGCGTAATTACAAGCGGGCCTGGATTCGTGACGGAAGCCTGACCTCCGCCGCGCTCCTGCGCTACGGCCTGACCAACGAGGTGCGCCACTATCTCGACTGGTACTCCCGCCAGGTCCAGCCGGACGGATGGGTCCCCCCGATCCTGAACAGCGACGGCTCTATCAACAAGGGCTTCGGCTGGGATAACGAGTACGACAGCCAGGGCGAATACATCTACGCCATCATGGAGTACTACCGCTTCACGAAGGACAAGGAATTTCTTGCCGACCACTTTGATGCGGTGGTCCGCGCCATGAAATATATGGTCGCGTTGCGCGAGCGGACCATGCAGCCCGGGTATATGGCGGACTATCCCGCGCCCGAACGGTTTCACGGTATCTTCCCCAAATCCATCAGCCACGAGGGCTACGAACCGCCCATGCACAGTTACTGGGATGTCTTCTGGGGCCTGAAAGGCTGGAAGGACGGGCGCGACGCGGCGCGGATCATGGGCCGCGACGATGTCGCCGACTGGGCGGAAAAGCAGTATCAGGCCCTGCGCGCATCCTTGCAGGATTCCATCCGCGCGACGGTCGCGTTCAAGGACGTCGCATACGTCCCCGGATGCGCCGAGAAAGGGGACCCGGACCCGACCTCGACGGCGATTGCTTTCTTCCCCTGTGGCGAGGGTGACCTGCCGCATGATAACCTGATGCAACAGACCTTTGACATGTATTACCGGGATCTCCTCGACCGGCTGGAGCCCGGTTGGGTCGGCGGGTTCACTCCCTACGAGGTGCGCAGCATCATGCCCTATGTGAAACTCGGACAAAAGGACAGGGCGAAGACGTTGCTGGATTACATGCTCTCGTGCCGTCGTCCCGGCGCCTGGAATCATCTGGCGGAAGTCGTACACAGTGATCCGCGGCTGGGCGTGTACATCGGCGACATGCCCCACACCTGGGTCGGATCGGGGTATGTCAATTCCGTGCGCGGCATGATCGTGTACGAGCAGGACGGGGTGCTCCATCTGCTGGCCGGCGTCCCGGAAGCATGGGTGACCGGCGAGGGCCTCCAGGTCAGTAAATTGCCCACCCACTTCGGGACAATCAACATGACCGCCCGCCTGGATGGGCCGGTGCTCGATGTCCGCATCGATGGACAGATCAATCCTGAGAACGGCATCGAACTGTATTGGCCGCCGCAGGGACGCCCCCAAAGCGTGACGGTGGACGGCAACGCATGGACCGACTACGACGAAACAAAAGTGCGCCTGCCGGCCACCGCCCGGCACGTCGTTGCCAGGTTTTGAACCTTGGATCCCGAAGACGGAGCTGCCAGGTTCAGGACAAGCCCGCCCTCCAGGTTTGCTGTACAAACACGACCCCTGGAGGGCGAGATTCCCATCGAGCCGGCCTGTACCCGTGCCCCGTCTACCCCAAAGAACCCGCGGTGCCCCTGGGCTCTACAGAGTAGCCGCCCTCCAGGTTTGCGGTACAAACTAAAAATCCTGGAGGGCGAGATTCCCATCGAGCCGGCTGGTTCCCGCGCCCCGTCTACCCCCAAAGAACCCGCGGTGCCCCCGGGCTCTACAGAGTAGCCGCCCTCCAGGTTTGCTGTACAAACTAAAAATCCTGGAGGGCGAGATTCCCATCGAGCCGGCCTGTACCCGTGCCCCGTCTATCCCCAAAGAACCCGCGGTGCCCCCGGGCTCTACAGAGTAGCCGCCCTCCAGTTTTGCGGTACAAACTAAAATCCTGGAGGGCGAGATTCCCATCGAGCCGGCCTGTACCCGTGCCTCGTCTACCCCAAAGAACCCGCGGTGCCCCCGGGCTCTACAGAGTAGCCGCCCTCCAGTTTTGCTGTACAAACATAACCCTGGAGGCGAGATTCCCATCGAGCCGGCCTGTACCCGTGCCCCGTCTACCCCCAAAGAATCCGCGGTGCCCCCGGGCTCTACAGAGTAGCCGCCCTCCAGGTTTGCGGTACAAACTAAAAATCCTGGAGGGGCAACTGAGTTGTCCCGTCAACCTCTTATTAAGAATTTTGTATAGCCATACACATTTCCCAAAGCGGTGATCCACTAGCTTTTAAGG
>RZZM01000611.1 GCA_009929845.1 Spartobacteria bacterium | reverse complement strand
GCTGGTGGAGTTTGACCCAACCCAGAAAACATTTGATAATTTCATCCAACTCGCCTGGTATCTCGAAGACCTTTTTGGACGACCGGTTGACCTGATTACGACCGACTCATTAAGTCCCTATCTCGGGCCGCGTATTCTCCAAGAGGTCGAATATGTCACGCGTCGTCGCCGTGGTGCGGCGAACATTTTAACGCAGAGGCGCAAAGGCGCTGAGATACAAGAGGAGACTCTGCGCCTCCGCGCCTCCGCGCCTCTGCGTTAAAACCTCCGGAACGCCGTGTTACCAGGGCACATCGCCTCTGCGTTAAAACCTCCGGAACACCGTGGCGTCGGCCTTGCGCGACGGGTGGATTTTCTGCTCGTGGTGCGGTACACTCATGGACTGAGGGAACTGATTGTGTGGAGTTATGCGAGAAGGAGAGAGGAGCACACGATGAACCCTTCCCTTGAACTAAAGCAGCAAACGCAAGAATTCCTCCGTGACACCGTGCCAGGCGAACAGGATCTCGATGCCAAGGTGCGTCACCTGATTGAAGCGGAGTATATGCGGCAATTGGGGCAGTATCGACGGGTTGATCTGACCCTCACCCACAAGTATGGCATGACCTTCAACGACTTCCTGGAGCAGTCCATGCCCCGTCAGAAGGAGTATTCCTGGGAAGTTGAGCAGGATGCCATGGATTGGGAAACCGCGATGGGCGGCATGGCAACCGTAGAACGCAAACTACGCGCCTTGCGGGAGACGACCCGTGAGTGAGTTTCATGCGCTTGCTTTCGAAGCCCAGGAAGCCCTTCAGACCATATGGTTCCTCCGTTCGCTTGAAGAGGTTGACCGCACTGATCTGACGCTCTCCTTACGCTTACACATTCGCCCTGCTCTTTTCGTCCAGATATTTTATGGTCAACAGTCAAACGTGCTGTACATGGCGCTGATTGAAGGCAGACGGCGCGTGTATGGTATTGACAGAGATCGGCATGGATAGCATATGCATCCGTATGGTGATATAGAGAAACATGAGCCATTATCAGAGGGTCTCGCCCCCAGACCGATTTTTACTTTTTTAGCGCGGGTGGAACAACTGCTGCTTGAAAAAGACCTGCTGTAACTCCGTGCTACTAGCAAACCGCGGCAACACGGCGTTTTTGGTGTGGGCGGCGGGGAACGGCTGCTTTTGACGCCAAGGCGCGAAGGCGCAAAGATTCAAAAAGAACCTCCCCGCCTCCGCGTCTCCGCGCCTCTGCGTTAAAACGCACGGCGAACATTTTAACGCAGAGGCGCAAAGGCGCAGAGATTCAAAAAGAACCTCCCCGCCTCCGCGTCTCCGCGCCTCTGCGTTAAAACCTCCGGAACGCCATGCGCAGCAATCTAAAATCTGAAATCTAAAATCTGAAATGGTATAATGGGCGCAGGATACTTGATTGAGCAAGTTAGTTTTGTGGAGATCGCCATGGCTGCAATGATCAATGTGACGCTTGTCGACGTGCCCCAGGCAAGCCTTTTCGCGCTCAAAATCTCTGGTGAGGACTTTGCCAGCGACCTACGTATGGCAGCGGCGATGAAGTACTACGAGATGGGACGGCTGTCCTCTGGCGCAGCGGCACGCCTGGCAGGTGTGCCACGGGTGGTATTTCTGGCGCGCCTGGCTGACTATAACATCGACACCTTCTGCTTGACCGAGGAACAACTGCAACGTGAGGAGCGCCTTGCCTGAGATCATCTGCAATACCTCTCCCCGCCAGTACTTGCATCAGGTAGGGCTGCTCGACGTTGTGCGCACCCTTGTTGGTCGGCTCATCGTTCCACCTGCGGTTGTGGCCGAACTCGAAGAAGGCAGGATACGCGGCGTTGATGTGCCGGATCTGAGCACACTGGATTGGGTATCGATTCGGGTGCCTCAAAGCCGCGCAGCCGTGCCGTTGATCACGGATATCGGCCCAGGTGAGACGCAAGTCTTGATG
>RZZM01000610.1 GCA_009929845.1 Spartobacteria bacterium | reverse complement strand
AATCAGGCAGACGCACAAACACGTTGATGTCCGCCTCCGCGGGCGTCGTCCTTCGCAACCCGCCATCCGTGGCCAGCATGGCCACCTGCAGCAGATGGGCCGTTTCCAGCTCGAGGCTGGTAAATTCACTGTCAAACCAAAGGAAGACCGGAGCTTGTTCATGATCAATCATGCCTGTGGGCATATCATACATCCCATGCCGCGGGCAAGCCCAATCCCATCGGACCGCCCCGTTGAAGGTAACTTATCAATAACCCTTTTTTTGAGCCACGGATGAACGCAGATGAACGCGGATAAAAGAAAGCGGGCTAACCCGCCGGGAGGGTCATTGTCCCCAATGACCAGCGTACGCAGGGCACGGCGCAAAACGGCCGATTTCGGTGAAAAAGCGGTATTTTCTCAAAAAGTCATCCTGTGAATCATTTTTTGGACAGGATCTACAGGATCTACAGGATTTTGCTCAGCAGCACCAAAAAATATGACAAAACCGGCGTTTTTGAGCAAAAAACCATCATTTTAAGCCCCCTAAACCCCGTTTTTGAGCCGATCCCTGCATTTTCGCGAAGGTTCCGAACCTGCTCTTCTTCTTGACTCATTCCCCCTTAATCCACTATCTTCACCCCATGTGTATGCTATTTCAGACCGGTTTCAGCGGGTGTGTGCCCGTGCAGCCTGAAGAGCGATTTCTTATCAATTATTCGTATCCTTGGAGCCCAAATGGCGGGAAAACGCGCGAAAAAGAGCAATGGAACGGCTAATCTCGGCTTTGAACAGAAATTGTGGCTCACCGCCGATAAGTTGCGCGGTACGATGGATGCCGCCGAATACAAGCATACGGTTCTGGGGCTGATTTTTCTGAAATACATCTCCGATTCATTCACCGCCCGGCGTTCCCAGCTTGTTAAAGAGACGGCAGACCCGAAGAGCCAATATCATGTGAAGGGCGAAAAACAGGTTCAGGCGATCCTCGAGGACCGGGACGAATACCTCTCCGAAAATGTCTTTTGGGTGCCTGCCAATGCCCGTTGGGAGGCCGTTCAGAAGCAGGCAAAGCAACCGAACATCGGCAAAACCATTGATGATGCGATGGATTTGATCGAAAAGGAAAATCCTACGCTGAAGGGGATTCTGCCCAAACGGTATGCGCGCCCGGATTTGGATAAAACCCGTCTGGGCGAACTCATTGACCTGATCGGAACGATCTCGGTATTGGGGAATTACGGCGATAGCTCGCAGGATGTGCTGGGGCGGGTGTATGAATATTTCCTGGGCCGGTTTGCGTCGGCGGAAGGCAAAGGCGGCGGCGAATTTTATACGCCCTCCTGCGTGGTTCAAACGCTGGTCGAGCTGATCGAGCCCTACAAGGGGCGTGTCTATGATCCCTGCTGCGGGTCCGGCGGCATGTTCGTGCAATCCGAAAAATTTGTCGAAGCGCATGGCGGCAACCGGCACGACATTTCCGTGTTCGGGCAGGAATCGAATCCCACCACCTGGCGGCTGGCCCGGATGAATCTGGCCATTCGCGGGTTGGAGTCCAACCTCGGCGATCAATGGGCCGACACCTTTCACCATGACAAGCATCCCTACCTGAAGGCCGACTTCATCCTCGCCAATCCGCCGTTCAACATCTCGGACTGGGGCGGCGAACGGTTGAAGGAGGACAAGCGCTGGAAATACGGCGTGCCGCCGGTTGGGAATGCCAACTACGGCTGGCTTCAGCACATCCTCCACCATCTTGCCCCGACCGGCACGGCGGGCGTGGTGCTCGCCAACGGCGCTTTGCTGGCCGGCTATGTCGAAGTGGGCGACCGCGCGTTCGTCAGCGGCAACGCGGGCGTGCACCAGTTCGTCAAGATCGGGCGGCTGGCCATGCTGGGCGGCGGCTGCATCGTCACCAAGGACCTGCCGCCCTTCTGCACCGTGGGGTCGGCGTCGCTCAACGAAGTGATCGGCCTGAATACGGT
>RZZM01000609.1 GCA_009929845.1 Spartobacteria bacterium | reverse complement strand
TTGAAAAAGAAGGACAGACCTACTGGCTCGAAATTGTCGCCGTATACACCAATAGCCCCGATCTGCCGTCATATATCTGGGGCTGGAAAAGCACCGACCCGTTTTATGGATGGAATGACGCGGCCGTCTGCGTGCCGAGCCTGGGCGCGACGTGGACCAACCTGACCTACCCGCCCTCCCCCGATTGGAGCTGGATGACCAATCATCCCCACGCCGGTCAGCAGGTGGATATGGCGTTTGTGCTGCTGTCGGATGTCTGCCCGGCGCGTTGCAAAAAATATGACGCCCCGCCCAACATGCTTACGGGCGAAGACATGCACAGCTATACCAGCCGCTATGAGAACATGAACGTCGTACGCGCCGCGGATTTCATTTCAGACGGAAGGCCCATTTCGGATATTCACTGGTGGGGTTCCTACATCGGGTGGCAGGATGCTATCCCCGGCACCCCGGAAATGCCCATTCCCCCGCCCACGGGCGTCGATCGGGTCGAGGGCTTCAATCTGAGCTGGCATCTGCAAGATGCCGTGATTGACTGCCTGCCCGGAACGTTGCTGACAAACATTTTTGTGAGCGTCAGTAATTGTCACGAAGTCTTCTACGGCTCGGTCTTCCAGGAGTGGAAAGGGGCGGTCTACGAGCATGAATACCAGTATTATGTCGACCTGCTTGATCCGGAAATTTCCGGCGCGGGGGCCTGGCTGGAAACGAACACCGGCCATTACTGGCTGAACATCCAGGCCGTCATGGCCACCAACTGGAATGCCGGCACTTCGCCCCATCAGGGCTGGGGCTGGAAGATCACGGAGATAATTCAGGACTGTCCCTCCGTGCTCTCGTCGAACGGGGGTCTTTCGTGGGATATAGCGTTTCTGCCTGAAACGCATCCCTTCGGCCCGGTCCCGTTTGATCTGGCCTTCGAGCTGACCACCCCGGAGCCCCCGTGGAAGACCAGTCAATATGTGCATGTCGTCTTTACGAATCAGTATACCACGCCGCCCACCTGGCATACCATGGTGACCACCGGGTATTGCGGCTGCGGCCGACAAGTCCTGCAGGAAAGCACCAACCTGCTCGAGGGCGCCGGATGGATCGACATCGCCACCAACGCCTATCCGCGACCGCTGAACACCTGGCGGGCCACGCCACTGGCGACACAACGTTTTTACCGCGTCAGGCAGACGCCCTAATCACACAACCACAGGAGAAACATAATGAACATCTATGGTCGAATAGCATCCGGGACGCTTGCGTTCCTTATCAGCAGTGTTATTGCCGTCTCCGCCTATGACGTCTGGACTACCGGTTCGAACAGTTCCGGCCAGCTTGGCCTGGGCGACAACACTGACCGTTCCGTATTCACCCGTGTTCCACGGCGGCACGATGCCCTCGAGGTGGCGTGCGGAAGCGCCCACATGCTGGTGCGGGATGCCGAGGGTCGTCTGTTTGTATGCGGCGACAATGCTAACGGCCAGTTGGGCATCTACGCCCCCACCGACCAGTCTACCCCCGTTCTGCTACCCCTACCGAGCGACGGCACGCCGCGACAGATCAGTGCGGGAAGTACCCATACCATCGTCACGCGCCTCGCCTCCATATGCGTATGCGGAGACAATACTTATGGCCAGCTTTCCACGGGAGATACCAGTCCGCAGCCCTCGATCCTCGGCCTTCTGATCCCCGGATTTTCATGCAAGGATATTGCCCTGGGATACTTTCACTCCCTGTTCCTGATGACCGACGGCAAGGTGCGCGCCTGTGGGCTCAATGGCAGCGGACAGCTTGGCCAGGGCGACACCACCAGCCGCAGCTCCGCCACTGAAATCCCCACGCTCTCGGACATCATCCACGTGGCGGCCGGCGGACATTTCAGCATTGCGCTCAATGCCTACGGACGTCCCTACGTATGGGGTTCCAATTCCCACGGGCAGCTCGGGCTTTCCGCCGGGACCACCACCCGGACC
>RZZM01000608.1 GCA_009929845.1 Spartobacteria bacterium | reverse complement strand
GACGGTGTTTGTGTGGCAACACCGGAGAAGGCGTGGATTGATACCTGTTACTTTGCCTACAAGGGGCGCACATTTTCTTTTGATTTAGATATGGATGTGGATAAGAGCCGTCTCGATGATAAGCTTCTTGCGGAATATCTGGAGCCCTATGACGTACGCTTTCGTGAACATTTTAATCGGAACTGGAGATCATGATCGACTCCGCACAGCAACAACTCATGGCAGAGATTCTGGACTTGTTTGCACAGCGGTTTGACAAACACGCGGTGTTACGTGGCGGTATGGTGTTGCGTATGCTGGGGTGTGAACGGTTGACCAATGACCTGGACTATGTGTTTGTGCCGTATGCATCAAAGAAGGATATTGTCGACGAGGCGCTGAGTGCGTTGAAGTCGTTGCCAGGTGTTAAACTACAGCATTCGCTAAACTCAAAGTGTTTGCGTATCGTTGTTCGGCGAGGCGATGTCTCGGTACAGGTAGAGGCCAAAACGGCGATGCAGGTCACAACGGATACACTTTCAACTGCACACGTAGCCAAAAGCTTTGACCTGCCGCCCCGGTTAATACGTGTGGTCAATTACTCCTGTGCACTGGCAGACAAGCTGGCAGCCTGGAATGAACGCAGGCTGGCCCGGGACTTATATGATGTCTGGTTCTTCCTGCGTATGGGCGTGCTGCCTGACCTGGAGACACTGACGCAGCGTTTGCGCGAACCGGTCTACTCAAAGCTGGTGAAGAAAAAGGATCAGTTTGTGGGTGATTCAGTTGACGCGTTCTATGACTTCCTCATCACACATGTGGCGGCATGGTCCGATGACCGCTTTGCCGAAGAACTGGAAGATTACCTGCCTTCGAGTGAGTTGGCGGGAATCAGTATGCGCCTGCGCGCGGAGCTGGTGAAACTGCAGACAAAAACAGGAGTAGGATAGCGCATGAACAGTCTTGAACGCAGCCTCATACAGAAAGCCGGTTACGATAATGGGTGGGAAGTGGTGCTTGAAAACAAGCCAGATGCCGTATGCTTTACCTCCGCTATCCACAAAGCGCATGCACGAGTAACCTTTGATAATGGGACTATGCAACTGGTCATAGATGAGAACCCGATTTTCTGTGAGCTGTGCCGTGAGTTGGAAAGTGAGGCTCCCGAAGCACGCACCTTCGAACAGCTTGGTCAACTGCTCAGACGCGGCGCCCAGCTTGCCCGTGCGCTGCCGCATGCGCCGGAAGTCATTTATAACCGTAAGGTCTCCGAAGCGCTGAAAGAACCGCCGGCTGGTACAGAAGTGGAACGTATGGTACGTCAACGGGTCGGACAGCAGGTATTCCGTGACAGTCTTATGGATTACTGGGGTGGCGCCTGCGCTGTGACCGGCATCACGGTACCGGAACTCCTGCGAGCCTCCCACATCAAAGCCTGGGCCGACTGCACCAGCGATGCTGACCGCCTTAACATTTTCAACGGACTGTTGCTCTCGGCCCATCTGGATGCACTCTTCGACCGTGGCCTCATGACATTCGACAGGGAGGGTAACGCCCGTTTCTCCTCGGCAATCCCTGCAACAACCCTCAAAACACTGAACCTGCACCAACCCATGCGCCTGCGATGGATAACTGAACACCACATCAATTTTCTATCAGAAAACTGGGAAACACTACCTTGGTTCAAGGAGGAGACAGTGTCCTCATGACCGGGGGGACCGGGAGGCCTTCCGTTGAACCTGAAAGCTGACTGGATAATCCCGGTCGCTGGGGACAGCGACCCTCCCGAGTATTTTCTCCCGGTCCTATGCTCCCGCGGGAGGGTCATTGCTTGGCATGCCGTAATGTATGAAGGCAGGTCCTCAATGACCGGGGGGGCCGGGAAGCTTTCTGATAAACCTGAAAGCTGGCTGGATAATCCCGGTCGCTGGGGACAGCGACCCTCCCGGGTATTTTCTCCCGGTCCTATGCTCCCGCGGGAGGGTC
>RZZM01000607.1 GCA_009929845.1 Spartobacteria bacterium | reverse complement strand
CCTGGTGCTACTGCCCGAACCGTGGAACGGCGGTTCAAGCTGGATCACACCCTGCCAGGATTATTACAACCTTATGCGAATGGAACTCGTCGACTCCAATGTGTGCGAGTTGGCCGTAAAGGTGGATGACTTCAGCACCACCAACTTTTTCATGAAGGTGTGCTTCCTGCCGGAGCATGTGCCAGGGAGAATGTATCAGGACTATAATCATACTCTTCCCTATCTGGACATTACCGTGGTTCCAGAGGGAGGAACGGCTGGAAATCTTGCGTTTGCGTTGTTCCGTAAGCTCGGGTTCGGCACCAACGTTACAAATCTGGGCGCCACAGATGCATATCCGTTTGAATCCGGCGCAACCATTTCCTATCAACTATCAACCAATGAGTGTGCGGTATATTACGGAACCAGCCTGTTATTCCAAACAAATCACGGAGTGAATATGACGGCTGACTTCCCCGATGGGTTGTATCCGCATCTGGAATTTGAAAACGCCTATGGTCGGAGCAACCTGATTGTGACTATTGATTCCATCAGTTGCGAAACCCTTGATAACTTCTATCCTCCGGTGGAGTAATCATGAGAACCATCTTTAAGTGGATTACTATCTTCTTGATCATGATCAGTCAGTTATGCGTTGCTGATATGGTTATCGATATGACGACCATTGGCAACGCAGGCAATCCTGCTTATCTCTATTATGAAGGCGTTCCCCAGTGGTCATGGGACGACATCTGGATGGGCGGCGTAGACTACACGTACCAGATCGGCACCTACGAAGTGACGGTGGCGCAGTATACCGAATTTCTCAATGCCGCCGCACAAAGTGATCCGTATGGGATGTATAACCCTTCCATGGGTGGAGGCTTTGCTGTCGGGGGAGCGCTTATTCAGCGCTCCGGCGAATCCGGCTCCTATACCTATACCGCGGAATCCGGCAAAGAGAATCAACCGGTTCGCGGGGTCACCTTCTACAGTTCCGCCCGTTTTGCGAATTGGCTGAACAATGGGCAGGGTAGCGCCAACACCGAAACCGGGGCCTACAACATGGTCCTGGCCGCGCCCTGGCTGGCGCGTGAAGCCGGGGCCAAGTGGGCGGTCACATCCGAAGATGAATGGTTCAAAGCCGCCTACTACGATCCGGATACTCAGACCTATTATAAGTATCCCAACAGCAGTGATGAAACACCGGAAGAACCCACCGATGGAACCACCACCAGGGAAATGAACTTTGGTCTTGACCCGACATGGCATGGTGATGGAGTTACCTTCACCTCCACCGGGGAAACCACTGGCCACAGTCCTTATGGAATCTACGACATGGGCGGGAATGTTCAAGAGTGGACGGACACCATTTATAGCGATGAACGCTATTATCATGGAGGCTCTTTTATGGATGATGCGTTCTATTTATCGACGGAATGCCGGTTTACTCGTGATCCTTCGGTAGGCGGTGTTGCAACAGGCTTCCGTGTCGTCCACATCATCCCCGAACCGGGAAGCATCCTTTTACTAATTATCGGAGGGCTTTTATTATGGTGCCGAAGAAAATTGCACTGACTGATTCAACATTTTTTCGAGGTGTGTTCGATGTGGACGACCCGTCCGGCGCGACCTTCGAACTGGACGTGTGCGGATTCAGTTCATCGGCTAGCGGAAGCGGCAGTGATGCGGAGGTCGTGTTGAACGTCACCGGCGACATCCACACCAACCGGGCGTATGACGCTGATAACTCGGCAATCATCGCCCGTCTGCAGTACAACAATAACGCTTCACAGGTTAAGCTGTTGCTTTATACCAAAGATGCCGAAGGCGGTACCTGGGGCAGCAACCTGTACGACAGCGGTTGGACCAATTTCACGACAAACCGCACACTGCATGTGGCGGTCAATTCAACCTCTGTCACCCTGACCTATCCCGGCGTTTTCTCCGGCAGTATCGCACATGGACTCGACCTGTCCCAATGGA
>RZZM01000606.1 GCA_009929845.1 Spartobacteria bacterium | reverse complement strand
CCATGTCCCATTCAACGAGAGGGTATCGGCGAGGCTTGTTGCTCATCAGGTTTGCCGAGGTGGTCCGGTGGATTTCGTCTGCCGCAATGCCAATGTATCTAATCGCATGTCCACAATGTTTGTCAATCTGGTCACATTTTTCTCTTGTACACCATCTGCGCGTAGGGCTTGGCCAACCATTACCGATCCGGTGTACCTTTCCTTTTTGCGGACCTTTGCGTGCAACAATTTTGCGGCGAAGCATCCATTCTTCAAACGACCTTCGCGGATGTACCACCGTCACCTTCTGACCGGTGAATTCCTCAAACTTTGCAATATGGTCATACATCTGCGGAAACTCCCATCCGGTATCAAACATGACGATTTCATCAAGCGGCCATTTCTCCTCGATCAAGCGCAGCACCATTGCCGTTGAGTCCTTGCCGCCGGAAAACGATGCTATATGTCTTGGTTCACTCATGCCTTGCCCCTTTCCTTAATAATTATATCCTGTCCGTAGATAGTTATGTCCGCGATCCTGGGCGCCCACCGCATGACCTTCCCGCCCCGGTGGAGCTTCACCTTGCGCCAGCCCCACAACTCACAATGCGCGTGTTTACACCATTCAAAAACGGCCTCATTGCGTTCTTCCTTCAGCTTCTTGACGTGGTCGCCGAATGACTGTCCGCAGCTTTGCACAGCGACAATCCCATGAACCGGGTCGATGGCAATGATGTCGATAAACCCAAATAAATCTTGCCGGATTCCGTACGGCCCAACATGCGCGTTGAACCGCTCGACTATGCCGCACAGTCTGCCCTGTTCGCGCATTGCGCGTAATGTCCTCTGGGTCGGGGTCATGCTGCTCATGACTCTTTCCAATCTCTGGCCTTCCGTTCTGCGTTCAGCCTTGCAGCATCACGCGCCAACGCTCGCAGGATAACCTCGCGCATTGTGATACCCTCACGTATTGCCCGGTGACGCTGTGACCGCCACAGCGTAAGCGGTATGCCCCGGAGTAAGTAGTTGTGTGTTTTTGATTTCATGATTATCCTTTCTGTTGTTATTCCCCGGCGGCTATCATGCCAACTTCGTGCCAGATTGCCGGGTGCGGTATCTCATACGCCGTTAACCGGCCTTGCAGGTATTTTGCTTTCTCGCGCAGCGTCCGCGTGCAGGCTGTGTCCTGTGCTTCAATCCATTTGATTGCTTTATCTCTATTTGTCATGTCCTTACTCCTTTATTGCTTTTTTTTTGCTCCGCGTAACGGGAGCACGTCTCCCTTTCGCCACTTTCGCCCGGACCATTCCGGGAGGTAGTTGCTTTGACGTATGCACGCACAGGATATTTGCGCACCCCTACGCAACAGCCCTTCCTGACTTTTTGATGTCGCAAGTATCTCCCCGGTGTAATGTTCGTATGACAGCCATTGTACGTTGCCTTTACTCATTCTCCCACCCCACTTTCATATCCGCGCACATAGGCCGCGCACGCTGCATCAACGTCGGCCCGCTCCCGGCATATTTTAATTGCCATTGTGAAATTGTTCATCTTATCCGTGACCCCTGCTTCGTATGCTTTTTTTTCTTTGTCCGTCATGTCCTTACTCCTTTCGTCTCTCATCTTGTATATACCATACTTATATCTTTATATCTTGTAAAGAGTTATTTTCTATTTTTTTTGCATTTATTTTTAGGCACAAAAAAAGGCGCATTTCTGCGCCTCTTCCTGCTCAAGTTTTTACGGCCTTCGCAACTCAATCAATCTCGTACTGGCCGTCTTACTTTTCTTGGCTAGAATTGCCTCCAGCGCTGCCCGGTCACGGCTGTCATGCTCGATCTGTGCAATGTGTGCCCGCGCGTATTCCGCAAACGCTTCGCATGCCTTGGCCGCCCGGATGATGTCCGTGACCCTCACTGCGCCGCCCCGCTTGTGGTGCTCTGGTCGGGAGAACTGTGGATGTAGATGTTTACGGTTCCGCCGTTAT
>RZZM01000605.1 GCA_009929845.1 Spartobacteria bacterium | reverse complement strand
GCACAAATCCGGCGAAGTGCGCTACTGGATGGTGTCGGCCGTGTGCTTGACCCCCACGCGTCTGATGGGGTATGTGCAGGACATTACCGAGCGCAAGCAAATGGAAAGTTACCGGGATATCCACAGAGAAGTCCTCCAGGTGCTCAACGAATCGGGTGATTTGCGCTCTGCCGTAGAACGGGTTATTGACGTGCTGAAAACCAGGACGGGCTTTGACGCGGTAGGCATCCGTATTGAGGACGGCGAGGACTTTCCATACTTCGCCCAGAAGGGATTTCCCGATGATTTCCTGGAGAAGGAAAATTCATTGACTGAGCGGGGTCGGGACGGAGGCGTGTGCCGCGACGAACACGGCAAGGTCTGTCTCGAATGTACCTGCGGCCTGGTGCTGACCGGAAAAGCCGACCCGGCCAATTCCCTGTTTACGCGTGGCGGAAGCGCCTGGACCAATGATTCGTTCCCTATCCTGGATGTTTCGGAAGACCAGGACCCCCGCCGCCATCCGCGCAATGAATGCATTCATCAGGGCTATGCGTCCATTGCCCTGATTCCCGTTCGAAACAAGGAGCGCATTGTCGGCCTGCTGCAGTTTAACGACCGGCAAAAAAACCGTTTCAGCCTGGCCCTCATCGAACAGCTTGAGGGTATCGCGGCCCATCTGGGCGAGGCGCTGCTGCGCAAACAAGCGGAAGATGATTTGCAGGAGGCCAACCGGCGCCTGGCGGAGTCGGCCCGGCAGGCGAATCAACTGGCGAAGGCGGCAGAGGCGGCCAATCGGGCGAAGAGCGAGTTTCTGGCCAACATGAGCCACGAATTGCGCACGCCCCTGAATCCTATCCTGGGGTTTGCGGAACTGTTGGAGAGTTCGAGTAACCTGACCGAACAGCAGCGCTTCTGGACGGGGATTATCCGGCAGCGGGGCCGTGACCTCCTGAATCTGATTTCCACGGTGCTGGACCTTTCAAAGATCGAGTCCAAGAAAATTGAGTTGCATCCCGAACCGCTCTCGCTGCGCGCCACGGTGGGCGAGATGGTCGATTCGGTTGTCCCGTTGGCCGACCAGAAGGGATTAGAGGTCGCGTGGAATGTCGCGCCGGAGGCGCCGGACAACCTGCGGGCGGACGGCTTGCGGTTGCGGCAGATACTGCTCAACCTCCTGAATAACGCGATCAAGTTCACCCCCGCGGGACGTGTCGACCTTCAGGTCTGTTTCGGTCGGCATGATCAGTTGCTCCGCCCTCCCGCGGAGGACGAGGTGGCCCTTCTTTTTCGGGTGGAGGATACGGGGATCGGTATTCCCGAGGACCGACGGCAGGCCATCTTCGAGAGTTTTACCCAGGCGGATCACAACCATGCGGTCGATTACGGGGGCGGCGCGGGACTGGGGCTGACGATCGCTTTCAGCCTGGTGGAATTGATGGGCGGCACTATCTGGGTGGAGAGTGTGCCCGGTAATGGCAGCGCTTTCTTCTTTACCATCCTCGTCGGCGCTCATAAGGCTGTCATCCCTGATCATGAGGACGCCGCGGCTACTGCCCGGCCCGCCGTCCATCGTTCTCTGAATATATTGGTCGTGGAGGACGATCCCCACAGCCTGCGGCTGGCGGAAGCCGTCGCGCAAAAAGCCGGACACAAAGTATGCTGCGTGCCGAACGGCCAGGAGGCGATGGACCATCTGCAGGCCGAGCGTTTTGATCTCGTCCTGATGGATATCGAAATGCCCGGCATGGATGGCCTGGAACTAACCCGCCGCATCCGTGAAGGCAAAACGCCCAACCAATCTGTGCCGATCATCGCAATGACAGCCGCCGCCATGAAAGGTGACCGCGAACGCTGCCTGGAGGCGGGTATGAATGATTATATCGCCAAGCCCCTCTCGCCGACTTCCCTTGTTGAGCTTATTGGGAAATGGGCCGGCATCATGGGTACAATATGAGCTTGACCGCCATCCCCTCCGCATTTGGAAAATTA
>RZZM01000186.1 GCA_009929845.1 Spartobacteria bacterium | reverse complement strand
TCCCCGGCATATACACTGCCGGCCGTCAGCGTCAGCCCCGCTGTGGCCACCCGCACTTCCCGGGAGACCTGGTAGGAGCCCGCCGAAACAAAGACCTCGTTGGTGCCGGGAGTAAGCCCCTGGATGCTGAAGGTCGCGGACTCAAGATTGGCGGGAATGATCACGCTGGCCGGCGCGCTGAATACCGCCGGATCGCCGCTGGCGATTTCCAGGACCAGATCCGCGGCGGCATGGGTCGTGCCGCGCGATACGCTCACCACCGCCTGGCCGCCAACCAGCAGCGACACAAAGGTGGTGGGCATCACGGTAACGGACGGGTCGGTCACGGTTACCACGTTTGTCGCCATCGGATAGCCCAGGGCACTCGCCCGTATGATGACCGCGCCCGCGCCCGGCGCCACGCCCGTCGCCGGGAAAATCGTGCTCGGTTGCCCGGCCGGAATCGTCACCGTCGCCGGCACCGTCACCGAATCCGCGTCATCGCTGCTCAAGGTGACTTCCAGCGGAACATTCAGGGCGTTGAGGGTGGCCGGGTCGCGCGTCAGGGTAAGATTGGTCGTGCTGCCGGCCACGACGGTCGCCGGACCGGAAATCGTCAACCCGTCGCCGAACATACATTCCACATCCGCCGACAACTGATAGCCATCCACCTGGGCCAGGGCTTCAGAATGGCCCTGTCCGACCGCCGTGAGGGTGACGGCCTTGGAGGTCTCGTTGATCGAGAAGGTAACGGAAGCGGGAGCGATGGAAAACACCCCGGCATCCAGGCTGCTCAACGCGACGGTCAACGGCGCGCCGCTGAGGGCGCGCTGCAACTCAACGACCATCACTTCGCCGATCTGCAACGAGTAGGGTGCGCCGGCAAAGGTCAGCGTCGGGTCGTCCACCGTGACCGAAGCCGTGGCAATCGCATACCCGGTGGCCGTGGCGTCCACGGTGACCCCAGCCGACGGGGAGACGCCCGTTATCGTGAAAATGGCGTTGGACTGCCCGGCGGGGATCGTCACCGAGGCCGGCACAACCAGGCGGGCGGGATCATGGCTGTTGAGCGCGACGACCAGATCGCCAACGAGGGAGCCGCCCTGGCGCACAACCGTCATCGGCGCCTGCGCGCCCGCGGTCACCGTGGGTGAAGAAAGCATCAACCCCGCATTGGCCACCCGGACTTCACGGGAGACCTGGTAGGAGCCGACCGAAACAAAGACATCGTTGGTCCCGGCGGAGGCCCCGTAAATTGTAAATGTGGAGGCGTCCGTATTCGCGGGGATCGTAACGGTTTGCGCACCCACACTGAACAGGGCCGGGTCGCCGCTCGCCAGATTCAAGGTCAGGGCCGCGCCATTGTTGACCATGCCGCGGTCCACGGAGATGACCGCATGCCCGTCCACCAGCAGCGACGCGAAGGGCGCGGGCGTGATCGTGACCGTCGGCGCGGTCACAGTAACAGTACCGATAGCCATGGGGAACCCGGCAGCCGTGCCACGGATATTCACCGCCCCCGCGCCCGGCGCCACGCCGGTCGCCGCAAAGGTGGTATTCGACTGCCCGGCCGGGATGGTCACCGTGGCCGGCACCCTCACCGTATTGGTGTCGTCACTGCTCAGCGTAACGATCATCGGCGTATTGATGGCATTGGCCGTTCCGGTCTCGCGCGTAATGGTCAGGTTGGTGGTGTTGCCGGCCACTACTGTCGCGGCGGCCGATAAATACAGGTCGGTCCCCGGCACAATACTCACATTCGCGGTCTGCTGGTAACTCCCCACCTGCGCGCGCACTTCGGAGTTGCCCTGGCCGAGGCCCGTCAGGGTAATCGGCTTGGCGGTTTCCCCTGCCGCAAAAGTCACGCCCGGATCAGGCAGGACACTGAACATGCTTTCATTGGCGCTGGAAAGGACCACCGTCAGACTGCCCCCGACTGCATTCGAGGAGCGGCGCAGTTCGGTGATAAGGACTTCACCCAATTGAATCTGATAGGGCGAACTGAAGAAGGTCAGGACCGGATCGCTGATGACAATGGTGCTTGAGCCTTTGGTATACCCGACCGCCGTGGCCTCCAGGGTTATGCCCGCGGAAGGTTCCCGCGCGGAGATAACAAAGGTGGTATTGGTCTGCCCGACCGGAATGGTTACCGTCGCCGGAACCACCAGCTTGTCAGGATCGTGGGAAAGCAGGTTCACCACCAGCGCCTGGTTGGCCGGGCCGCCCTCGCGCGATACCGTGACGTATTCCACATCGCCGGCGGTTACCGTCGGCCCTGAAAGGTTCAGCTTGGCCTCCTCGATGACCACTGTCAGGTTGGTGCTGTAGGAGCCGACCGCCGCCGCCACGACAGTAGTGCCTCCGGCCACCCCATTAATGACAAAGCTGGCGCTTATATAGGAATTGGAAATAACAATGGAAGAGGTCTCCAGACTGACAATATTTGTCGAGCTGGCCAACAACGACAATGGCAGGTCCGCGCCCGCCTGATCGTAGGGACGGGTAATGGTGACTATTTTTGTCCCGTTGACCTGGTTGGTCACTGGATTGGGCACAAAGGTCAGTTCCGGATCGGTCACAGTTACCGTGCGGGCGCTATCCGGGGAACTGGCGACGCCGGCCGCAGTCGCGCGCACAATACTTGATCCGGGCTTCAACCCAACCGCCTCGAAGGCAAGGGACTGCACTCCCGAGGGAATGGTTATACTCGAGGGTACCGTGACGGTATAAGGATCATCGCTACTCAGATAGACCACCATATCGGATACGTTGGTCGAGTCATTACGCGTAACGCTCATCGAAATGCGGTTCCCCGCCGTGACCGATGGCGCGGCCGGGGCCAGGGTGAGTCCCGCATTGGTGGTGACCATGACAATAAGGTTGGTCATATAGCTGCCCACATTGATCGAAAGCGTCAGGTTGGTCGAGGTGATCCCCTCAGGGAGATAAAGACCGGACACATAGATCGTCTTGTCCACACGAAAACGTTCGATCTCCACCTCCATGTTGTTGTTGGTGGAAAGCTGCTCAGGGTCAGTCCCCACCCCCATCAGCACCCCGTCGCTGCTGGAAATCTGGGTATACAGGGGTGCGCTCGAGTTCAAGGGCACGCGTTTGACGGCTATGGGAATCGTCTCGCCCACACGCACCACCGGATTGACCGGAACAAACGTGATGGTCGGGTCTTGAATGGTCACATCGCAGTAATCAGCCCAGTAAATCAAGCCATAATACGTAGCAACCACATCGACCCGCACGGGATTAAACAACCCGTCCACGGCCCGGATGGCATCCGCGCGTATCACCATGGTGGTGGTGTAGAAGTCAGGATCGGCAGGGTCCGCCCACTGCTCTGTCTGAAACGGTATCAGTACCCGGGTATCATCTTCCGAAGAACAATATATCGTGACCGGGTCATAGTCCGCCACGGGATTGGCTGGCAGCCCGTCAACATACAACCCGAAGGCGTCACCCGCCGTAACGGAAGTCGCGGTCGGCGTCAGGGTCTGGGCCCACCCGGTCTGCCCCGCAACGAGCAGCACCAGCAGGAGCATGATCCAACGCATGCATGCGGAATAGTCGTGGAGTACTGTTTTCATGGCAGATGGTCCTTTCGTGTGCCTAAAATGGAATGTGCTGAATTTCATGATTGCAAAGGTGTTCTTTAAGAGCAATTTCCGTGCCGACTGTCTCTTCACTTTTCTCGTCCCTTTCGGCGTAACTGTGTGCCTGCCAAGCGCAAACACAACCATACCCATGCATTTTTCCGGCCCGTTTTTTTATCCATCCTGCATTCCCGGCACTCTCCAAGCCCCGCGCTTCCGCTCCTTACGGCCCGGCAAGCCCAGTGCCCGATCATGCACCGAATACGCAACACATTCTACACCAGATGGATACCAAAAAAAGATATCCTTTCTGGGCTTCATTAACGCGACCTTGTTCTCAAAATATGTGCGTTTCTCATTATTGAATTTTTAGACCCTCGCGCTGGCTCACAACCGCGGTGCCCGTCCTCCCTACGGTTGACTGATAACCACTACAGCTGTATTGCCCGCACTGTCGGTACAGGTAACCAGATTGTCTCCGGCATCGTTTCGGACATATCCCACCGAGGAACCGGAAGACGAATTGACATTACCCAACGTAACATCCTGAACCGACCAGCTATAGCCCGGCGAACCGCCCGTGGCGGTCAACGATGCCCTGCTGCCGTCCAGGCTCAGGGTCGACGGACTGGCGCTGACGGCCAGGGCCGCCGGCGTGGGCGTTACAGTCGGGGTCGGGGTCACCGACGGGGTTGGGGTCGCCCCCGCGGAAATCGCGGCAATCGCGGCATGCCCCTGCTGATCATAGACGATCACATCATTCACATCAATGCGCCTCGCGGTGTAGATGCCCTGGCTCCATCCGTAGGACCTGATCGTCCCGTTGCGGGATTTGGAGACATCCCAGGTGTAGGGCCCTTTCCCGCCCCGTCCATTAAAGATGATCTCCTGGCCGACCGAAGTAACCTGCGCCGCGCTTGGATCGATCGTTATTTCCGAATTGGTCGAGGCCAAACGAGGGTCGGACACATAGGGATGATTCGCAAAATAATCATCCAGCCCGTCGGTCTCGGGACTGTCCTCAGATTCACACCCGATGAACAGCGCGCCGACGGCAATCAAAAGAACAGCGGGCAACATCCAGTATAGCGTTCGGGTTGTTTTCATCGCTTATTTCTCCATATCTTTTCTGTAATTGTTGATTATCCGTAAAAGCATAGTCTACATGGCGCCCTGTCGATTCGCCTTTTCGCGAATCAACTGCTGATGGATTAAACGCCCGCCGGTGGGTATGCCGCTTTCTTCCCGCAAATCCTGCGCCTTGGCCACTTCCACCGTCACAAAGATGATGATTTCATCCTGCACCTTTTCCTCATGGGTGTGCGTGAAGAGATATTTCCCAATGAGGGGAATGTCGCCCAGCAGGGGCACTTTATTGATCTGTTCCTTTTCCGTGGTCTCGGTCAGCCCGCCGATGGCCGCGGTCTTGCCGCTGGCCAGGTTGAACTGACTCTTGATACGGCGGCTGGAGAGCACCGGAATCTGGATATTCGCGTCACCCGAATTGGCGTAGCCCAGCACCCGGCTCAACTCCGGAATGATCTCCATGGAAATTTCATCGACGGTATGCACGATCGGCGTGACCTGCAACTCGACGCCCGAGTCCTGGTAACGGTCAAATTCATACGTCACGGTTTTAACATCCGACTCCGTACTGCGCTTGAGGATCGGGTCGCGGCGGCCCACATGCAGCGTGGCCGTTTCACCGCTGGCCACGATGATCTTCGGATTTGAGACCACATCCGCGCCGCTGTTCTGCTTGAGGGCGCTCAGGGTCAACTGGAACTGGTCGGCGGAGAGCACCGCCGTGCGCATGTCGCCCACGGTCTTGCTGAAGGTATCGGCGATGTTCTGCTGGATGTTCTGCCCCAGGTCGATGTTGTCATTATATGTGCGCGTCGGGGTGTCTTCCTTCACCAGAATGAAATTGCCCGAATCCGGCGGCACCTCCTCATACTCGGAACTTCCATCCTGGTACTCGATGCCGTAAATGTCATAGACCCGGTCCAGCGCATCAAGCTGGTTGCGCTTGTCCCAGCGCTCGGAGGTTGTCCCCCGACTCTTCACCCACTCCCGGTTTTCCTCGTAGGACCAAGCCAGGTTTCCGGCCCCCACCGTATACCCCTGCAGCACTTCCCAGTTGATCCCCAAATCCTTGATCGCCTGGTCGTTCAGCTCCACAAACTTGGCCTCAATGAACACCTGCCGGCGCGGAATGTCCAGGCGGCGCACGGTCTCCTTGATCTTGCCGAGGCGGTTGGCCGTCTCCTGCACGATAATCGCGTTGGCGGAGGGAAAGCCTGAAACCGAGGCATTGGTGGAGACCAGCATCTTCTTTACAATCGGCAGGATGTTGGTCACCGTCGTATAATTAAGGAAAAGGGTGTCCACCGTCACCGGTTCGGAAACCAGATCGTTCTTGGAAACAATCCCGTATATGCCCTGGTCCCGCTCCACCATGGCCAGGTCGACCGTGTCCAGGATCACCCGCAGCGCCGGCTCCCATTCCACATCCTGCAAACTGACGGTGACATTGCCCTGCAGGTTGGTGCCCGCCACGATGTTCGCGCCCGATATCCGCGTGAACATGCGAATCACATCCTGGATAGGCACGTCATCCAGTGAAATGGTGATCAAATCCTCAACGGTCTTTTTATCCAACGTCGGTGATTCCTCCTGCACCATCTCCAGGTCGATCAGATCCGTCTCCAATGCTTCGGCAGGACGCGCCGTTTCGATATCAAGCAATCCACGGCCTTCCGCCCCTGCGTCCAGGTCTTCCGGAACCACCAACGCCTCGTCTTCGGGCATCGTCAGTAAATCATCTTCAGGAACAACCGGGGCCTCCTCCAGCACAATCAGCTCAGCGCTCCGCGGGACAAACGGCTCCTCCGCAATCAACAGATCGTCCGTCGGTTCGTCCTCCACGCCGCTCATCAGGGCCTCTTCCGCCTTGAGCAACGCCGAGAGCTCATCCTCCGAAAGATCGTCCGCCTCGATGTCATCCCCGAAGTCATCAAGCGAAAACTCGTCCATGCCCTCGTCGTCCAACAGCGGATCAACGTCCCCGGACACGCCCGGCGGGGGTGCCTGAGGGGGGGCGGGAGCCTGGGCCAACACCGTCATGTTCATGATGCCCATGAACAGGACCAGTGCGACCGTAACGGATAAAAATGCTTTCATTGTGCCCTCCTTGGTTCTCCAGGCTGATCTAGCATTCAGTATGTTCGGGTTTACAAGATTCATAGAATTCTCTCTCCACGTCGATCTCTAGGGATTTGCGCTCCGGGTTCGTTTCCGGGGGGCGCGTATCAGCTCCACGGCTTCCGCGTTTCGCCACATGGGCCACTCCACCTGAAAGGTGACGTTCTGTAGCCCCAGACTCCCCGTTTTTTCGTTATCCAACTTATTAATGATCACGGACTTTACGCAGGCATACGGGTTGTCGTGCGTAATCGAGTTGATCATGTCCACCAATTCAAAATAAGTGCAGATCGTGGCAATACGCACAATATACGGCTCAAATACCCGGTCCATCGTCGCATCCTTGGCCCAGGGAATCCCGCTCGAGGACACCGGCGTCACGGACTCCACCTCGATCCCCAACTTCCGCCCCTGATCGTAGATCACCTCGGTCGCCCAGGTAAGCTCATTGCCGATTGATGGCAAATACCTGTCCTTCAGTGCATACAGATCGTCCGCGCTGTCCTGAAGCTCCTGCTGCACCTTCATGTGATTACGTTGCGCGGCATCCGCCTTTTCCAGGTTGTCCTTCAATTCCACAAGTTTATCCCGCGATTCCCTCATAGTCGAAAACACCGGGACCAGGGCAAATGTATAAATGCCATAAATAGCCGCGACCCCGGCAATCACGCCCAGGATCAATTTCTGCTTCTGTTCCTTGCTTAACGCGGCAAAGTTCATTCCCGCCTCATCTTCTTTTCGTCCGCCTTGGGCTTGGCCTTGCGGCCACCGGTCATCTCCAGCCGCCGACTGACCGCCTGAATGGCGAATGTCCTTCGCTGCATGTCCACGGCATCCCGGCCCCCCAGCTTTTCCTTCTCGATCCGCTGCAACGTCACCGCATCAAGAAACTCACTCAGCCCGGGCGCCTCCTTTAAATCCCGCACAAATTTAATCACCACTTCATCCGCCAGTTCCCCCTGGCTGATCCCATCCACGGTCATCCGATATTCCCGGTAGGGCAAAACGGCCTTCGATGTACTTCCCTTGGTCCGCGGCATGTTGATCTCCCCGCGTAAACTCAGGCGCACCATCTGTATCGAGTCGGGCACGAGCTTCTGGACATCCATCAGATAGGCGCCCCAGTCCGGGCTTGATGTGCGCCATCCCTCCATCTCCGAACGTATGCCCTCATTCTCCGCGATGTCCGCCTGCATCGCCCGCACTTCCTGATAGATCGGGTCCTTCTGCTGGTAGAGCCGCTGCAGGCCGTCCATCTCCCGGCGTATCGAATTAGCATGCAGCATGGACAGGGCGATGCCCAGGCCTAGCAGGCAAACCACGACAATAACCACGATGCGCAGCAGAAAGGCCTCGCCCAGCATGCCCGCATGCCGGATTTCTTCGTCTTGTAATAAGTTGATTCGTAGGCTCATGATTCTTCAAATGCTCCGATCAGTGAACCAACCGCCGCCGAAAAGCGCGGTTCCTGCCCCGCCAGGTTGTCGGGCAAAGCCCCTTCGCCCACCTCCATTTCAGCAAACGGGTTCCACTGCAGGGTCTCCACACCGGCCGTCTGCTGAATCTTCTCCATCCAGTACTGCGACAAACTCATCCCGCCCGTCACGTACACCGCCTTGATCCGGCAGTCCTCCCGGCGCTCCACAAATTCCTTGGAAATCGATATCTGGCGCAGAAACGGCTCCATCACCCCGTGCACCGATTGCGAAATGTCAAACGACCCGTCCGCCAATATCCCGGCGGCCACATCCCGGTCCACCGCCATCTGCTGCTGCAGTCGCTTGATCAACGCATCCCCGCCCACGTTGAATTTGCGCACCAGCACCAGCGACCCCTTGTTGAATACCGCCATCAACGAAACCCTCGCCCCGGAGTCGATAAAGGCGATGGCCCCGTCCTCGTGCTCCCGCACCAGGCTGCTCGAAAGAAAGGCGTTCAACGACGCCAGGCTCGAAATCTCCAGTGAAAGGGCCGCCGGATAGCCCGTATCCACATACGAAAGCAACAACTCCACCTCCGCCACCGGCAGCGCCGCCGCCAATATCCGCGTCTCCACCTTCTTGTCCGGGATCGACGTCACCACATGCGCAATGCGGTATTCCCCGTCCAACCCCATGTGCTCGCTGAGCTGCGACACCAGCCCCGGCCCCGAGACCACGTTCCCCGGCAGACTGACATAGCGGATCGCCGCGCTCTCGCCCGTCACCGCAATCGCCGCGTAGTACACAATCCACTGCTTCGTCAACGGAAGCTTGCGAACAGGCGCCACACCCTCTTCCACGCCCGCCGCCTCATCCGCCGACAACAGCGGCACCGGGGGCAATACGTCCACAGCCGTTATCACAGGGCCTTCCTTGCCCTTCCTCGCGCGAATAAGCTTCATTCCGCTTGACGCCAGATCAATAGCAACAAGCTCCGCGATCTTTTTCTTCTTTGATGACTTCTTATCTCCCATCACGGGCACATGCCACCTCAATATTTAATATTTGGTCCAGATTAAACATTACTTTTTGTGAAGATATCAAGAAGAAACGACTTGGCATTCGCAAGATCTCTGTGCATACACTCTATACGTTTCCCTCGGGAAACTGGTAACTCTACGATTAACATGCGTCATTTATAGTAGGCAAATGCCCAATCGGCAAAGTTTTTTTTCAAGAAAGGTGACATCTTATGTTCAGTGCTTCAGACTTGCGTAAAGGATTAAAAATTGAAATCGATGGCGATCCGTACGTCATCACCGACTTCCAGTTCGTGAAACCCGGCAAGGGCCAGGCCCTCTATCGCTGCAAACTCAAAA
>RZZM01000604.1 GCA_009929845.1 Spartobacteria bacterium | reverse complement strand
GCGTTATCTACGACATGCTGTTTGAAGTGGAAGGCCTGACGGAGAGCAGCATGCTCTTTGCCGCGATATGCCGTGGGCTTTGCGATCTGGTGCAGGCGCGCGCGGTAGTCCTGACTTCCGTTGACAGCGAGAAAAGGGAAATCGCGTTGCATGCCGTAGCGCCCGAAGGTGGAGCGGGCGCCGTGAGTTGGGGGAAAAACGCGCCGCGCGTAAGGATTTCGGATGCCATGCTGCGGTCTTTTCATGAACACCCCCTGATTGAATGTTCCAAAATGCACCCGTGCGCGGATGCGCTGTTCCCGGAAGAATTGGCGGCCTTGTCGCGAATGAAGGATGTGGAAGGCCGGTATGGGTTTTCCGTGATTCGCGGGGGCGAATTACTGGGCCGCGCCATGGTATATTTGCACACGGGACAGAAACTGCGGATGAAGGATATGATTGAACTGTATCTGACCACCGCGGGCATTGTCATCCAGCGCGTCAACGGAATCGAGGATTTGAAGGAGAGCAAGGAACGCTTCCGGATGATAGCGGACTTCACCTACGATTGGGAGTACTGGGTTGATGAACAGGGGCAATGCCTGTATGTCTCGCCGGCATGTGAACGCATTTCCGGGTATAAACGGCAGGACTTTATTGATAACCAGCAGTTGCTGCTGGAAATCACCCACCCGGAGGACCGGGCGCTGGTCAGGGCGCATCTGAACAGCGAACGGAATTGTCATGAAGCGGGTGACGAAGGCGCAACCTCCCTGCAATTCCGGATTATCACTCACCATGGCGATGAGCGATGGATCGAACACACCTGCCAGCCGGTGTATGACCGCGAGGAACGGCTGCGAGGACGGAGGGGGAGTAATCATGATATTACAGAGCAACGCGCCGCGGCCATTGAGCGCGCCCGCCTCGAACGCCAGGTGCAGCATACACAGAAGCTGGAGAGCCTGGGCATACTGGCCGGAGGCATCGCGCATGATTTCAATAATCTCCTGATGGGTATTCTCGGGAACGCGGATGTGGCGCTTTCGCGCCTGCCGGACGACGCGCAGGCGCGCGCCACGCTGGAGTCCATTAAACAGGCCGGCAAACGGGCCGCCGACCTCTGCTCACAAATGCTGGCCTACGCCGGCAAGGGACAGATGCAGTCACAAATCATAAATATCAATGAGTTGATTCGTGAAATGACCCATCTGTTGCGGGTGTCTATTCCCCGTAAAATCCAGGTGCGTTATGATTTTACACAACGGGGCGCGTACATCAAGTGCGATGCAGGCCAGATTCGGCAGGTCATCATGAACCTGATCACCAATGCCGCCGATGCCATCGGGGACATGGCGGGGGTCATCGCCCTGCGCACAGCGCATATAACCGCAAGCGGAAGTTATATCAGCAATAAGTTTCCAGACGGCGGGTTGGCGCCGGGGACGTATATTCTGGTCGAGGTGGCGGATACCGGCCGCGGCATGGATAAGATGACCCAGGAAAAACTGTTTGACCCGTTCTTTACCACGAAATTTTACGGACATGGATTGGGCATGTCCTCGGTGTTGGGAATCATTAAAAGCCACCATGGGGCCATCGGACTCGATAGCGAACCGGGTAAGGGGAGCACCTTTACTATATTGTTTCCTTTCGTGGATGGACTGCGGCCAACAGAAACGAAACCGGAAGCGCCCAACGGAGAGACATGGAAAGCCCGTGGCGGAACCGTACTGGTGGTTGATGATGAGGATTTTGTCTCCGAAGTCGCCATGGCCATGTTGTCCTCATTCGGACTCTCCGTCATCACCGCGGGAGATGGCGAAGAGGCCGTTCGTGTTTTTGCGGACCGGTCCGATGAGATTAAGGCGGTGCTGATGGACCTGACCATGCCAAACAAGGATGGCATGGAGGCCGCCATGGAGATTCGAAACATGCGCGCGGACGTTCCGATTATTCTGGCCAGTGGCTATGCGGAAACAGAGGACTTGAAGCGCTTCGAA
>RZZM01000603.1 GCA_009929845.1 Spartobacteria bacterium | reverse complement strand
GTTCCCGTGGGGCAGGCCGCCATCAATCCGGTTCCGCGCGCCATGATCGAATCCAATGTGAGGGCGGAGATCGGCGCGGATCGCGGCGCTGTCGTGACCATCTCTGTACCTGACGGCAAGCGGCTGGCGGCGCGGACCTTTAATGCGCGTCTGGGCATTGAGGGGGGGATATCCATCATCGGCACCACAGGAATTGTCGAGCCCATGAGCGTTCAGGCGCTGGTGGATACCATCCGCTGTGAGATCGACGTGCAACTGGCCGAAGGGAATCCCATCACCCTGGTTCCCGGCAAGATCGGTGAAAAGTACCTTCAAGCGCTGCGCCCCGGCACCAGTACCGTTCTGGTGAGCAACGCTTTTGACGAGGCACTGGCTTATCTGCGGCAGCGCGAGGTTGAGGAGCTGACCATCGCCGGGCATCCCGGCAAGCTGGCCAAGCTGGCCATGGGCTGCTATAACACCCACTCCAACGCTTCTCCCCAGGCCCAGGGTTTTGTCGCCGGGGTGTTGGGGTTGACGGCAACTTTCAACACCGTCGAAGAGATCTGCCAGAGCTATCCAACCGCCTTTGCCCCGGTAGCGGAGCGCATTGCCGGACGGGTGAAGAGTGACTACGGTTTCACCCGTGTGGAGGTGCTGCTGTTTGATATGGCGGGAAATTTTCTGGCAGGTTGTTTCTGAGGGGCTGTGCTCTTACGCATGAGGTAAAGATGAATATCTGTTCAACACCGGGTCGGAGATCCTATGTCAAGGGACGCTTTTCGCCGTCCATAGCGACACACACCCTTACCACAGGACCCCCGACCCTGTGAGCTGAATGTGAATGAAAGCCGAGATCCCAGTCCCCCCCTCTTGGTGCCTTGGTGTCTTTGTGTGAGGAAAAGGTCTTGATGGCTTTTTCCATGTGAAATAAGCAGCATGTGCGCGAATATTTCAAACAAGGTTGAATCGTGAACCAACCCCGTATTTTCATCATCTCCATGGGTCCCGGCCATCCCGATCTGCTGACCGGGCGCGCCCGTCAGACACTGGCAGCAATCGAGCTGGCCGTTGGCGCGCTGCGCCTGACTCAGGGGCTCAGGGTTCCCTGTCATGAGCCGGTGCCGCTGATTGGCGGAACCATCGAGTTTATTCGCAATCATCCGGACAAATGCATTGGCGTGTTGGTCAGCGGCGATGCCGGGTTCTACAGCCTCAGCCGCGCCGTCGTGCAGGCATTCGGGCGGGAATCGGTTGCCGTCATCCCCGGCATCAGCGTCGTGCAGGCCGCCTTTGCCGCTATCGCCGAGCCCTGGCAGGATGCCCGTTTCTTTTCTGCCCATGGGCGAGAGGGGTTGGACCTTCCGGCCATCATGGCAAGCGAGCGCTTTCTGCTGCTCTGTGACGGCAGCCACAACCCCCGCTCTGTTCTGGAAAGTCGCCTCCGGCTCAGGGAGCACTTTGATCTGTGGGTGTTGAGTAACCTCAGCCTCGATAATGAAAAAATTGTCCCCGTGACCACGGGCGCAGCCATTCCCGAAGATCCCTTGAGTTGTATTGTGGGGATCAGGAAAGAGAAGGAACAGGACATTGATGGATAACTCTTCCTCTCCCCAGGTCTACTTTATTGGCGCCGGTCCCGGCGACCCGGAGCTGATCACTCTTAAAGGTGTCAACGCCATCAAATGCTGTCGGACGGTTATCTACGCCGGCAGTCTGGTGGCCCCGCAGATTCTCGACCACTGTATTCCCGGTGCCGATATTCACAACTCCGCCTCCATGAATCTGGAGCAGATCATCGCCGTCATGGTGGAGGCCACCGGAAAAGGTCACAGCGTGGCGCGCCTTCACACCGGCGATCCCTCCCTTTACGGTGCCATTCAAGAGCAGATGACCGAACTGGACAAGCATAGGATTGCCTATTCGGTTATCCCCGGCGTCACGGCGGTGTTCGCGGCGGCCGCCGCCCTGCGCACCGAGCTGACCGCGCCGGAGCAGTCCCAGACCC
>RZZM01000185.1 GCA_009929845.1 Spartobacteria bacterium | reverse complement strand
GTCTTGCCGACGGCGGCGTCCCAGGAGGCGCGATAGCCTTTGTGATAGCCTATAATCAGGTCCGGGCCGTTGTTTTTGTAAGGTCCGGTATAGGCCTGTTGCGCGTCATGCACCTCGTGGATGGCGGGTTCTCCGGTTTTGGGGTCTTTCAGTTCCTTGAGTTCCCGAATGATCGCCTGTTTCATGGCGGCCCATTGCTCTTCGGTGACAATGCCCTGCGCCTCACGCCCGGCTTTGTTCACATAAATCCCACTCAGCCCAAAGGTATAAAGTTGTGTTTTCGCCCAATCTACACTTTGCAGGTAGTCTTCGTTTTCATGCCCCTCTTTACCATGCAGCAAGCCTTTTTCACGCAACCAGATGTTCAGGTTTACCCCGCGACGAAAATCGGTAAACCCATGGTCTGAAATCACCATCAGCACATCGTTGGCCTTGAGCTTTGCGCGGACACGCCCGACCATTGCATCCATACGCTCATACATGGTGTTGATGGCGGAAACCGAGGTCTGCTGCTCCGCCTCCGTGATCATGGCGCTCTGACGCATGAACATGTGCTGAATACGGTCCGACGCATCAAATACGCATACACAGACGCCCTTGCGCGTGCGCGCCAGTGCGTCAAAAAACATCCGTTCGCGTTCATCATGAATGGCATATGCCTGCTCCAGGAAGGTGTCATCATCAATCACCCCCTCGCTGAGTGCCCAGGTATCCTCCGCCAACCCAAGCGTTGCAAACGGTCCGTGCAATTTGGCGAGATAGATGGCGTAGACATCCGGGTGGGTCACCGGCATGCAGGGGTGTTCAGGATCAATGTTGATCGGTGTGACATAGAGTTTGAACTCCGGCGCAATGGCCTCCAGTCGAAAACGACACAAACCATATACCTTTTTGAAGGCCGTCAGGGGAAAGCGTAACCGGACCCAATCCGTGTATTCGCCCATCTTCATCGGAACGCGCTGCCCGTCAATCAGCAGGTTCGCCGAGGATCGGTCGGGGGCAATCTCTATCTCGAAATCCAGGCACACCGGCTTGCCATCCTTGCCTGGAGGACCGGAAAGCGTCGTCCGTATGCGGTCATTCTCGATCGTTACATGCACCCGTTCCCCGCCTTCCACATGCGCATTGGAGGGCACTGTCGAGTAGCAGGTGAAACTGCCTTGCGAACCACGCAGGTCTGGTACGCACATGCCCGAGAGGCACAGCCCGTTGAACGGCTCCGGCGGAAAGGTGATCGGCACACGCAGGATCGTGCTGAAGACGCCGTACTCGCCCAGCACATGCCAGAAGGGTTTGCTCTTTCGCAACAATTTCACCTGCGCCTTTTTTCCGTTTTCGACGCGCGAAGAGGATAATTCCGGCAGGTAGGTGCGCTTGCTGCGGTTAAGGAAGTCGAAGATATTATGTTTGCCCGGATTCACGCCGGTCATGAAGGAGGACCAGGCCACCGGGGAAATGGGTGGACAGGTTGAGGGCAGGTCCCGGAAACTGCCCTCTTCGGCCAGTGCGCTGAAATGGGGAAGTCGCCCCTGCCCCATCAGATCGCGGCACCGCCCAGGGTCCAGACCATCCAGACCGACAATCACCACCCGTCCGAACGGCGTGCGAGCGCGTTTTTTGCCCCGCCGGAGACAAAGCGCTATCAAAAGGCGGAAGGGCCAGCTCAGCAAGGCCAAAATAACCATGGCGATGGCCACCAGCACGATTAAAAACGATCCCAGGAAGGCAAAACCCGCCCCCGGCCCGATATACCCCAAAATAAAAGTCGGGATTCCCTGTATTATGCTTGTTGTGTCTATTGGATACATTGTTCTATAACTTTTGTTTACATATATAGGGTGATAATGAATCATGAATCATAAACGGTCAACAGAAACAAATCCAACGATATATACGGTTCCCAAACACCGGCAAGGTGTCATTCTGGTTGATTTTCTGGCGGAGAGCCTGAAAATTTCAAAACGGGCGGCCAAAACGCTGCTGGACGACAAATGTGTTTTTGTCAACAACCGGCGCACCTGGATGGCCCAGCACCGGTTGAAACACGGCGATACCATTGAAGTGCAGCATCACCATACGCCCAGGAAGCTGCGCATCGACGTCCTTTACCAGGACGAGCATTTCATTGTGGTCAACAAGCCTTCCGGCATTCTATCCAACGGTCCGGACAGCATGGAAACCCTGCTGCAGGAGAAGACGGGTACGCCGGAAATCCGGGCCATGCATCGCCTGGACAAGGAGACCACCGGGTGTTTGTTGTTTGTGAATTCCGAAATAGCGCGCCTGGCCATGCTGCCGCTGTTTCGTGACCATCAGGTCACCAAAAACTACCGCGCCATCATCCACGGGAAACTCCCCGCCGAGACCACCACCATCCGCCAGGCCCTGGAAGGCATGACCGCGCAATCGGACATCAGTGTCATCAAACAGACCCGGCAGGCCAGTTATCTTCAAATCAGCATAAAAACCGGGCGCACCCATCAAATCCGCAAACACCTGGCCGGCATTCACCACCCGATCATCGGCGACAAGAAATACATCACACGCAAACTGAACACCCAGGAATTCAGAACCATCCCCCGCCACATGCTGCACGCCTTTCTGCTCGTCTTCCGCTCCCCCTTCAGCGAAAAAGTCATCCGCTGCAACGCCCCGTTGCCCAAAGACTTCAACACAGTGCTAAAGCAATTGAAACTGTCAGGCGGCAGCCTGGAGCGGAAAAGCGCCCGCCCCAAAAAACAGGCCCGGCCACACGCTTGAAATCGTCAGTTTCCGAAAGGGTCAACGGCACGCAAAGGTACAGAGCCATCCGCGCTCATCTGTGGCAAAAAAGGGTTATTGAGCAGGTACCGGCGCCTGGATGTCTTGTACGGTGAGGCGCGCGGAGTCGATTTTTACGGCGCCGGCGCGGCCTCTTATTTCCGCGGAGGGATGGAGGATAACCAACAGGCGCATGGTATCGGTCGGCGCGACGGAAGAGACCCGCAACCAGCTCCAGTTCTCCCCGGTGGCCAGGTATTTGGCCGGGTACTTTTTGGAGGCGATGGTTGCCTGTTGTCCGTACAGGGTGGTTTCGAGGCGCAGTTCCACTTCTTTTGCGCCATGGAAGTCCTCCCCTGGATGGTCCGCGTTGGCGCGCACACTGAAGGTATAGTAGCGCCCCGGCTCGACAGCGATGTTCTGGAAGATGCCGGAATTGTTATTGTCCTCCAGGCGAAAATGGTGATAGCCGATGATGCAGGACCCATCATGTACGGGGGTCCATGCGCACTCACGGTTGATCCATTCGCCCCACCGGTCCCACCCGGCGGCGCGGTCATCCGCGTCGCCCGGTTCCTCGAACGAGGGGTTCGTAATCGGCACAAGCTCTTCGGCGTGGCACAGCGGACGACACAGGAACGCGGTCATGGCGACTCCCGACAACAACATTATTCTGAATGGTCGGCCTTTCATCATTCAGCGCCTTTCCGGAGTTGAATATCCTTGAATTCGGCCTTGGCCAGAAATCGGTTATCGTGACTCAGCACCGCCATACCCGCCTGGACCGGGCCGTTCAGCGCCGGAATTTCATAGCGTCCGGCCTCCTGCCAATCTTCGTCGCCAAACGCGAAATAGGCCCGGATCACGCCGCCATTTCTGGCGAGTTTCAGGCGGATGGGAAATTCGCGTATAACCTGCTTGGTCTCGCTGATCATCGCGCCTTTTTCCTCGCGGCAGGCCACCGTGACCTGGCTGTCGGGAAAGACATTCACCAGGACGAGCGCGTCGTCCGGGGCCAGTCCGCCGCGGATCATCAGGCCGGCCTTCGCGAAGGTGTGGGCCTCTTCCAGCGCCGTCACCGTCGCTTCGAGTTCAAAATCGCCATCCACCGGCTGTGAAACAAACCGGAACTGATCGGTATCCTTGTAGATATCCGCGCCGCCCCCATAGATGGCCATTTGGGACGCGCTGTCCACGCGCTGTCCCCCGGTGAGGGCATTGCTGATATCCGTCGCCTGCCAACCGGTCAAGGCATCCACAAATGGCGGCGCGATGGGCGGGTACGGCTCAAATATCGCCAGTTGCTCCGGATGCGTCGCGGTGAGCGCGTCCTGCAAGTCGGTATCAACGGCGTATTCCATCGTCCCCAGCCACCGGTAGTATGTTTCGATCTCCTCCAGGGAGGCGGTCCGTGTATCGGCAAAGGGCGCGTCATTCAGGTTTTTGACCATGTACCAGTTGTCCTGGCCCAGCCCGCCTTTTTTGTAGACAATCTTGTAGCTCCACATTGTGCCGGCCCAGTTACGTTCCGCGAGGTAGTCGTAATAGTAGCGCATCAGGGAGGGCCCGCCCGCCTGGCGGAAGACCACGTTGAATTCCCCGAGGAGAAACGGCGTATCCATCTCCTTCATGTAGGCATCCAGCGAAACCAGTTGACGGTTGATAAATTTCTTGTGTGTTTCGTAGGTCGGCTCGCCCCAGCCATGCAGGCCCGGATAATAGTGTTCCTGGAAACATACATTTTCCCACCCCAGCGCCTTGGGATCGCCATAGAATTTTATGCCTGCGAACGTCCCGGGAATCATGACCATATGGTGCGGGTCCACCGACCGGACTTCCTTGTAAATCTGATCCATCACCTCGATGAGTCCCTGCTGGTGATCTTCCGTTTTGTAGTCCCCGAACGGCTCGTTGATGAAGTCGTAGGCCGCCACGATAGTGGAGTCTTTATAGCGTTCGGCAATCTGCAGCCACAGCCACGCGGCCCGGTCCCGGCAGGACTGGTCGGCATAGAGTTTGTTTTGGCCCGCGCGACCGGTGGTGTGGTCGACGCTCTGTCCCCCGGGAACGCCGTGCATATCCAGGATAACATAGATGCCGTACTTCTCGCCCCAGGCCAGGCACTGGTCCAGCCATTTGAAGGCATCCGGTTTCAGGGTAAAGGGTTCATCCTCCAGCAGTGTGTAATAAAACGGCAACCGGATTACATTGAAGCCAAACGAACGGATAATCTCGAAATCCCGTTCTGTGATCCAGTTGGCCCGGAACAGCTCCATCAGTTCATCTTTTTTAGCCTCGCCAAAGCGTGTAGCCAGGATCTCTTCGTATTCGTGCTGGTCATGGATACCCTTCACGTCCATCATCCACATTTCGAGCAACAACCAGTTACCAAGGTTGCATCCCTTGAGCGTCAGCGGCGCGCCGTTTCCATCCACAATCCGCGTCCCCGCCGCATGCACAAAAGGATTTGTTTTTTCAGCTTCTTTCATAATCCTGTCTTTCACTTCTTTCTTACCACACATCTGATTACACGACACACCCAGCACCATTACGCACCCCGCGATGGCGCTGAGGAACAAGAACGACCATTTTGATTTATATTTCGACATAGTATGTTATCCGGTAACTTTTGTTTATTGAATGGCCCTGTGGTTACACGACTTTTTTGGGCGGCGCAACACCTTTTGTGATATTTTTTGCATTTTTGTGCTCATTTTTCTTCCAGCGACGCCCTTCGGCTGTGCCAGAGGCACATCAGCGCGGTTAAAACCATCAGCAACCAGTTCGTTACCATCAATTTATCAAGCAATGCGGCATAGTTTTCCACGACCCCGAACAACAGCGTGGCCAGGTACAGCGACGCCAGGACCATGAGAATGGACACCTTGAAGCGTTCCAGGGCCATTTCGTAATTAATCAGCACAAAAAGTATCGAAACGGGGGCCATAGCCATCACAAAACGGGTCATAAATGGCTGTATAGGATGGTGATCCTGCGCAAAAAACACTGAAAAAAGCAGATCAGACTGCCAACAGACGAAAAAAGCGACCAAAAAGATGATACAAACGCTCATCAGGAGGCTTTTGAGGAGCAACGGGACGGGATTCTGACCGCGCACATGCGCCTGCACGACCTTCGGGAACATCGCCAGGACGATAGGAAACGGCAAAAGCCATATCATATGGGCCAGCAGGGCCCCCTGGGAGAACGCGCCGGCCATTTCGGGCGAAAAATGGTGTTTTGCGGCCATTACATCGACGTTTCCGATGAACATGAAGGCCCCATAGACGACCAAAACCCTTGCGGCATAGCTCGAAATCGTCCTGAAACCGCCCGATTCGACGTCGGATTTCATAAAAATGGTCTTTCGGAGGCAAAAATAGGGCAAAAACAGGGCAATTACCGCGCCGAGCATCATGCCGACAAGCGCACCGGTGGCTCGGAAGCCCATCCAGACCAGAAAAACCGCAAAAAAAAGGCGTCCGAAGAACCAGAAAATGACGGAAATGCCGTACCACATAAACTGCTGCAAACCCTGCAAGACCCCCTGGAAGGCCGTCATCACAATGCTGGCGACACACACGCCCACGACGGCATACACCGGACCGCTGCCCTCAAGCTGGAAATAACGCACGATGAGCGCGTTGGCGAGGATAATGCCAATGACCACCGGGGTCATGGCCTGGATAATAAAGCGCATGACACGTTTGAACATGTGGGCAATGACGGCGGTGTCCACATCCGCGGCGCCATGCGTGGCGGAGTAATGCGCCAGCGTGGTCCGCAGGATATCGCCGGGCACATTGAGGATATACAGCATCCCGTACATGGCCATGAGCACTCCGTAGTCCTCGCGCGTTAACATACGCCCCATCGCAATCTGGAAAAGGATGTTGGCGATGTTGGCAATCCCCATCACCACGGCCAGGAACATGACATGCGACAGCAGCCGGGAATCCTCTGGCGCCGATACCCTGCCCGGTTCAGAAGGCGTGTCAGGCATGCGCGACACCCTCGCGTCCGCGCCATGGCAGGCAGAACAGGAGCGCCACCGCCGACCCAAGGCTGGTAAAACCCAACACCAGGATGACGTGCAGCAATGAAGTGTGCCACAGGGCCACCCCGCCCAGGTAACAGGCGGCAAGCACCGCCAGCGGAAGGATCATGATGAAACGGTTTTGCGCCATCTCGAAATTCAACAGCAAAAAGGTCAGGGCCAGGGGCGCCATGGCCCAGATCAGGCAGCGCACCAGGTGCACCTGTTCCGGCGAAGGACTGGAGACATTAAACATCACCAGCAGAGGCAGCCACGGCAACAACGTGACCATGAACGCGACACCGCCCACGAGCAGGATCACCATGATGATGCCACGGATCAGCGTTTTGCGCTGCGCGCCGCTCAGGGACCCGGTCGACACCACCTTGGGGAACAGGGCCACGGCGATCGGCTGACAAAGAAATATCACCGTACGCCCGATAGTCGCCACCTGCGCAAACATCCCCGCCTCCTCCGGGGCGAAATAGTGGCGCACCATCACAATATCGGCGTTCATCAGCAGCCCGAAAAACAACAACGCAAAAAAAGACCACAGAAAGTAGGCGTTCGAACCGCTGAAGAGGCGCCCCTTTTCTCCGGTTTCCTTGCCATGCAGGATCATCCAGAGCCCCAGCCAGCCCACCGCCAGCCCGCAATAGGTCCCGATAAGCTGTCCGGTCAGCCCCCAGACGGCCGAGGCGCTGATCCCCAGCACCAGCACAGAGCCGATAACAAAACGAATGATACCCCATAGGTTCAGGGCCACGCACATCCAGATAAAACTTTGCAACCCCTGCATCACACCGGGGATCAGCGGCAGCATGAGAATGCCCGCCGAGGTAAACGAGACCAGGATGATCGGCGTCGTGGACTCCAGATGCCAAAAGGCCGCCCAGGTGTGGCGCCCCACCAACCCGACCACCAGCAGCAGGCACCCGACCAGGCTCAAGCGCAGGTACCATACCCGCACCAGCGCCCAGACGGACGCGGTGTTCCCGGATTCGCGCAGCCGCGCCGCAAAGTGCGCCAGGGTGCTCTGTATGGCCACGAGCGGGGTGACAATGATGAGCATCACCCCCAGCATGGAACTCAATATCCCATATTCGACAGCGGATAGCGTGCGTCCCATCACCACATGAAAGGCCAGGTTGGCCACACTGGCCATGTGCGTAAACACCATGACAATAAAGCTGTGCCGGATCATGCCGTCCGCGTCAATACGTTCCAGATATACCTTCAATTGTTTCATATTCCAGGTCGTTGTCCCCTTTAACGGGTTTCCAGATGAATAAACGGACCCACAGTCCGGTCGTACAGCGTGATTAGACACCGGAACGGTGAATGCACAAGCCGCAAACGACAAATCGCCAAAAACATTTCAACGGAAGCGCGTCCCACACGCAATTGGGAGCCCCCCACGTCATGCCACACGGTCGGGGCCTCAATAATCCGGTACCCCGCCAGGCGCAACTGGAACAGCATATCCACATCAAACGCCCAGCGCGTAACCCCCAGCCGGGGAATGATATCCTTGGCCGCCTGCCCGGTCAGCACCTTGGCCCCGCATTGGGTATCCCAGATGTCCAACCTGAAGAGGATGCGCACACACAGGTTGAATACCCTGGAGGAAAGACGCCGCAACAGGGACTGCCGGGGATAGACCTGTGACTCCTTGAACCAGCGCGAGGCAATCACCGCGCCCGCGTCCGAGGCCGACAGCCGTTCCACCAAATCCTGAAAGGCGGGAGGCTGGGTCGAGGCGTCCGCATCCGCAAACCCTACCACATCGCCCGTGGCCGCCTCCATCCCCCGGATGATCGCCCCGCCCTTGCCGATCTTTCCCGGCTCGACAATCACCTTGACCTGGGGCATGCCTGAAGTGCAGGCCCGGACCACCTCTTCCGTCCGGTCGGTCGACCCGTTGATCACAAAGATGATCTCGACCTCATCGCCATACCGCTCAATAAAATATGGGGTATACACCTCAATGAACGGTTCAATGCGCTTCTCCTCGTTATAGGCCGGCACAATGATGGAGAGCTTCATGGGGTCCGACCTTCCCCGTCGGACGCGACACGCCGCTTGAGAATCCTCAGTGTAGTATGGGCCTGCCCGAAAGCGGGGATCGTCCGCATGGTCTGGTAGTGTTGGACAACTGCGTCCCACAGGACATCATAGTCCTCCACCGCGACACGTTCCACGGCGGGCGATTCGATGGCCAGGCCGTATCCGCTGATGGCGGCGTACGGGGCCTGCGAGTTCGCGATCAGTTCAAGCAGAAGCTCCCTGTTGAGCACATGCAACCGGACGGCCTGCGCGGTGTCCATGGCCGGATAGTACGAAAATGGCCCCAGCTCCATTCCCTCGGGCACCTTCCGGTCCGCCTCGACGGCAATATAGGTATCCTGCGTCAGTAGCTCGTCCCCCGGCCGCGTCCGGGCCTTGAGCCAGGCGCCAACTTCCCGCAAAACCACCAGATCGGGCTTATCCTTCATCAGCCACCATATCCGGTCCCGTCCACGGATCATCCAGTTCTGGTTGATTGGTGACGAAAAAGAAGAGGTGCCCGCGCAGAGCAACAGGACACTCACAATCCAAAGCAGCCGTTTGCGGGTAACCAATATATCGGTTGCCGCACTGAGCGCGTGCAGCCGGTAGATCAGCGAGAGGGCCAGGGCTACGCCAAATACGGGATAGGCAATGACCTGATAGTCATCATATGGAAACGGCGCGGACAAATGCAACAGGGTGATGGCGCCCCATATCGCCCAGGGGATAATCACCGGATAGGGCGGCAACCGCGTATCGTCTTGCGCTTCTGTTTCCGCATCCGGCG
>RZZM01000184.1 GCA_009929845.1 Spartobacteria bacterium | reverse complement strand
GTCGCGATAATGCCCGAAAAATTCGTTATACGGGCGGCATAGCGCCATGTGCCCATACTGCCGTAGGCCCCGCCTCCCTCGTAGCGGTTGGTCTTGGTGGCCAGCGACAGCTCCAGTTCGTCGACATCCGGGAAATAATTAGCGTACAGGGTGATTGCGTTGGTGGCCATGTAATGTTTGTTGGACTCCGAAACGAGCGAAATGAACGCCTGCTGGCTGAATTCCGCCGTCGAAGTGACCGTCACACTGATGTTGCTTATCCACAGCGAAAAAACATACGACGTACCGGTGTCCTGCCACGGATACGTTGATGTGGTCAGGTAGCCCAACGTGCCGTCATCATCCACGCCACGCGCAGAGATCAGCAGTACCCCGTTTTCCTCCTGCAGCACCGCCGGGGCGTTTGTATTTCCAAAAACCGCCCAACTATCGCTCTGTGTGCCGTCAGCAAAATCGTCCGCCAGCCACACCCCGGCCGATGCACCCACACCCAAAACCGCAATAATGCATACAAATACTGCTAACTTTCCATTCATGATCCTATCTCCTGTTTATAGCCACCATTGATAAACAGCTTTACTTTATAAGTTATATTGTTTATGTAAAGATAAAAATCCGACTTTTTTTGTGCTCCATCTTTGCCCGCTGTTGTTTTCGTGGTAAGATGGGCACAAGTTGAAAGGAAATTGTGCCCATGCTGACGTTTGCTGAAGAGTTACTGTTGCTGACCCTTGACGATGAAAGTGGAGTAATCAAGGAGTTACCGGCGCAGCAGATGGATCGTGCCATGGTTGGGGCCGTATTGATGGAAATGGCCATGGCCAATCGTATTGACACCGACGACAAGCGTCTGCACATCATCGACGCCACCCCGGCCCCCGACCCCATGCAGAATGTGCTTCTTGACGAACTCAAGGCGCACGACAATGAATTGTTCATTACCGATGTACTCGACTATTTATCCATATACGGTCGAACCATACGGGATCGCACACTGGAACATTTGATCTCCAAAGGCATCCTGCGCCTGGACGAGCAGCGCATACTCTGGGTATTTGAACGGCGTCGATACCCGCTGATCGACAACCGGGAGATTGAAGAGGTCAAGAGCAGGTTGCGTCACATCATCCTCGGCGATGATCTTCCCGACCCGCGCGACGCGATCCTGATCAGCCTGGTGGACGCCTGCGGGCTTTTTCGCGAGATATTCAGCCTCGACGAACTCAAGAGCGTCTGCGGGCGCATCAAGCAACTGGCCAAACTGGACTTCATCGGCCAGAAACTGGCCGCCGCGGTTCGTCCCATTCAATCTGAAATGATTGTCGCCATGGCCGCCTACGCCCCTTCATGCGGCAATCCGATATAAACCCACCCAAGGAGGAAACAATGGTCACTTCAATCATTCTGATCAACACGGAACGCCACCACATCAACGAAGTCGCCGAACAGCTCGCGGAAATGCCGGAGATCTCCGAGGTCTATTCCGTCAGCGGCGCCTATGACCTGATCGCCATTGTGCGCGCCTCCTCGAATGACGACCTCGCGGGTCTGGTCACCACCAAACTGCTTGGCATCGACACGATTTTAAAGACCGAAACCCTGCTGGCCTTCAAGGCCTTCTCCAAACATGACCTTGAAGCCATGTTTGCCGTGGGGATGTAGTGATCACATGCCTATAACATATAAAATCCGGCCTGTGTCGTCCGTTTCTTCGCGCACATAGATTTTTTCATCCCAGGAAACATCCGGGCGGCGGTCGAAGATCACCAGCCAGCCTTCCTTCAGGCCCAGCGTTCCCAGATACCCCGACAACTGCTCCAGGCCCTCTTTAATCGTTTTCGGCCCGCGCCAGAGCTTGATTTCCACCGGATAGCGGAATACGTTCAGCTCCACAATCAGGTCCATGCGCTTGCTGCCGGTGGCGAATTCGCGGACGATGCGTCCGCCCCCGTTGACAACCCGTTGCAAAAACGCCATCAGTATCAGGTGCGGAGCCGCCTCCTTGTAGTCATACATGTCGGCCCAGGCCCCGCTGTTTTCACGCCAGAACTGCTGAAAGGCGCTCATCATGGCATTCATATCAAGACCGCCTTCGACGGTGCCGAAGCGCTGCAGCGTGAATGGCATACGCGCCTCCTCCATGTAGAACTGCGAACGCCAGCTTAAGGTACGTCCGATGACTTCCGCATAAATCGGGTTTCCAGGTACAAGACGCCCCTGCACAAGACGACAAAGCCCCATATCCAGCACATACGAGACATCGTCACTCGTCGGATCAACCTTCTCATCCTCGCCCAGCAGCATCGGCTCAATGCAATGACGCACCCGCGGCTCTTTCAAACGCTCCAGCAGACTGTCAATATGCGTTTCGCGCCGCAGAATGATATTCTGTACTGCGTCTTCGGTCATAGACAACGTAAGTGGGATGGTCGGATCATTGGCGGCGATTTCCATGACCATTTCGCGGGCGATGGCATTCACCAGCCAGGGTTGCCCCTGGGTCTGTTCAAATACCCGGTCCACCACCTCTTCGGGAAAGCCCTGCCCGGTCGCCTCTGTATGCTGCGCATAAAGGTTGGCGACTTCGTCGCGCGTAAAATTGCGAAGGATCAGCGACTTGGTCTTGATATTAAATGGGCTGGCCGAACCGAGGGTTTCCCTGTCGCTGCGAACCTTCGCCTTGTAATCGCGGACATCCCGCATGCCCACCAGTGCCAACGAATGCACGAACGGGGCCATGGCGCGATTGACATAGCCGTCCCGGAGCTGACGCAAGAACGAAATCAACGTCCCATTGGCCAGGCAATCCACTTCATCAAAAAAGACAACCAACGGACGATCCAGGGCGCTGGCCAGACGTGTCAGGCACTTCTTGAGTATACCCGCATAGTTTTCAGAAGGATTATCGTCGGGCAGCAGAAAAGGATATTTGGAAAGGGACGGATGATACTCAAGATTGTTCCTCATGTTGTAAACCATCTGCGTCAGGCCTACTTGCGGGTCCGCAATGCCCTGACAACTTTCCAGCGAAACATACATCGCATGATACTGCCCCGCCGCCTCGAGTTCCTGGGTCAGGGAAATCAGCATCGTCGTCTTTCCCGTCTGTCGTGCCGCGTGGATCACAAAAAAGCTTTCTTGTTCAATCAACGAAAATACTTCCATACAGCGCGCTGCCGGCGAAAGCATATAGTGCTTTCCCGCCACGCAAGGCCCAGCCACATTAAAAAAGCGTTTCATGCCCTCTTTCGTACATCGAAATCGTTATGCATGCAATACAATAAGCCGCTTTTGAGGTGCATACACAGCGGATAAACGCGAACAACACCTTTGTTTACTGTTTCCAGAAAAGATATTGAACAAAGGTTGCGGAATCCGGTCTATACACGTAGATTGATACGAGGTGATATGATGAAGACATTGTGGATGACCCTGATCGCACTGACATGTATAACAAATTTTGGAATAGACAGTTACGCATGGACGGAACATCACTTTGACCTACCCTCCGGGCTGCGGGAATCAGCGTGGCGGGATGCGCTGCGGGAACGGCTGAACGGACAGGCGGAGGTATCCATAGAGGGCGGGAGGATTGACGTCTTGACCGACGACATGGCCATCGAATTGGACTGGCCACACAAATGGCACGAAGGATTGGGGCAGGCCCTGCATTACGCGGACGCGACGGGAAAACAAGGCGTGCTGGCCCTGATCTCCTACAGTCTGGACCCGGACAATCTCAAAGAGAAATCCCTCCAACGCTTTGAAATGGTTGATCGACTCTGCCGAAATAATGGCATCGAGTTGATGATCCTGTTTCCCGAAAAATCATACGAGAAACAGCGAGACCCTGCTGAGCCCGATACGGTAGAGGCGGACACCAGGCCGCCCCGCGCCATCAATCAGTACTGGCTCAACAGTAAAAGCGGTATCCGGCATCGGGCCGGGTGCCCCCACTACGGAAAAACCGCGCACGGCTACTACTGCGGCCCGGATGAGGGCAAGCCGTGCTCCCGATGCGGAGGTTAAGGCCGCACCGGCGTCAGATCGATGACCGCCCGGAAGTGCTCAACAGCATTCGTGAAGGCGTTCGTGTATACCAGCGGCGCACCGGTACCGGTACGTCGAGTGAAAGTCGGGATGTTCGACCAGGCAGGCATATGTATATGTTCTGATTGCTGCAGCGAATAGTCACGCGTTGCATACAATCGGTACACGGTCCCGGTGGTGGCGATGGTGTTCATCCTGATACGTGGGGAGGGGGCGCCAGCCAAAACGGATAGCGCCGTCTGCTCCCCATCCGTCGTGACCGGATCCGTGCCGGCAATGAACTCCTGTAAATTATCCCGCCCATCCCCATCAAAATCATCATCGGGCAGTACAGCGTACACGTCTGGCAGGGTGCCCTCCGACGCATTGACAATCGCCATTTCCCAGGCATCCGTCATGCCATCATCATCTTTGTCCCCGAAGGCCGCGTTCTCGCTGCCGGGCGTCCCGACAAACGCGTTGGCCCGCCAGGCGGTCCCTGTGCCGTTGTCCCAGGCCGGATCAATCAGCTCCAATGAACACCCCGCACCGTCCGGCCAGGGGAGCCCATTGCTGTACGCAACCTCGTCGATCAGGTTGCCGCACCAGTCCTGAAGCCGGATCACCGCCCCGTCATCCGGCAGGGACAACGCGGGTATCTGCACAATGCGCGTTGCATACTCATTTGCGGAGGTCCACACCACCGGCCAGTCCCATATCGGAGAATACACATAGCGTTGAATCATATCGCTCCCGGCGTGGAGTTCGCTGTAGGCGTTGGTGAGGGTGGACTGCGTATCGGCAATAACGAGCAGGGAGGTCGGGCCCAGCATGGTCCCGTGCGGCAAATGATATATCTCATCCCCGCAGCTCAGGGTCCACCACCCCAGGTCGATGTGTTGGGTGCCCGGATTATACAACTCCAGAAACTCCCCGCCGAAGCCATCCGATTTGTACATGATTTCATTGATCACAACATTGGTGGTTGTATAGCCGGTGTCGGCCCATATATTCGTCATTTTGTCCGACCATGTTTTGTTGAAGAGATAGTTTTGTCGGACACCGATAAAGTGTTTGTTGGTATTGATTTGCTCCCGGAGTACATTGGTCGGCGCATTGACCTGGATAAAAGCCGGTTCGAGTGCGTTGAACAGGGCTTCCAGGCGCGGATGGATATAGTTCGTGGTGAAGAGCGTCTGATAGAGCCGCCACAGGGTTCGCTGCTGCCGGTAGCGGTACGGCAGGGTATAGATGCTGTCGACACCGCTTTCAGGATAAAACATCCGCTTGGTCGCCTGTAGGGAAAATGTTCCACCCACCCACATGTTCGGATGCAATGGACTTTGATAGTATGGATGAAGCTCCGGCATGTAGAGCGTCTGGCTCAATGCCCAGTCATGACTGAAACTGTTGTCCACATCCCATGGATACTGCCCCCACCGGCCATCCTGTCCGCTGCGGTGCTGAAACATATTGAAGATAAAGTATTGATCGCCGTTTCCACAGGCGGACAGCAGCCCGAGGCTGTATTTCATGGTCTCCAGGCAGAGGTTGGTGCGGATGGCGTCTGTAATCCCGGCGCCAACCGCGACGTCCAGATTGCTGACGACATCTACAATGTTGTTCAGCGACTCGTTACCGGCAATCGGTCGCAGCCCCGACCAGCCGCCGCGCATGACCAGGTCCGAAGATGGAATATCATGATCCTGCGCGAATGATTCATCCGGGGCCTCCAGTTCCAGGGTGATGGAAGGCTCCCCATTGATCCATACACAGGCGTGACGCACACGGGGCGTCGGCAGTCCCAGCGTGCGCTGCAGCTCGTAGGCCAGGTATTCGTGGATGAAACGGCGATAGAACCAGGGGATATCGTTCCTTCGCGTACGGAAATTAATGCCGTCAGAAACGGCTCCGAACCAGGTATGCAGGGGATTCCCGCGATGCATCCGCAAGGCGATGCCCGTGCGCAGCTTGTCGACATACCACCCTGAATTGCCCCGCTGACGCACCAGCGCATCCGTAAAGGTCTGTCCATCGGGACTCACCGCGCAACACCGCGCGGCCACGGGATAGTATTCAGGACCGCCGTCCGAAAGGATATGCCAGTTGGGCAGATGCGTCTGCACGGGTTGGCTCTCGACCCAAAAGGCATAATCGCCATCGGGATCACCCCAACAGGGCATCCGTCGCGTAATGCCATTGGCGCCGGTCGCCACGACATGGTAACGCACAAAAGTCAGGTTGGTATTCACGGCGGGCGCCGCCGCGGCATACTCACCGTCGTCCGCGACGGCATCGGGCGCGATTCCATCATCACGCATGGCGACCGAAGAGTAATGCACATCGGTAAACTCATAGCCATTGCTCGAAAAGGCGCGGTACATCAAGCGCACATCGACCGCTTCGCCGGTAACACGGGCGCGGACCACATTGGGAGTGCCCGTTTCACATACGCTGTATTGCGGTCGCACGTCAGTGATCGCCATCATGGTCTGTGAAACGCCACAAGCGTTGGAGGCACCCGGCGTTCCCGCCACCCCGGTAGGAAAACGGTGCTCGGTCGCGTATAATTGCGCGCAAAGGTTCCGACCCGCGCCTTCCGGCTTGATCCAGAAAGAGACTTCATAATCCGTACCGGAAATGGTGGAAAGCGTATGGCTCTTCACGGTGTTGGTGAATCCGTCACCGTACGAAACCACGGCTTCGTATCCAATGATGGAGCGCACCGTCGCCCCGGCCATCATGAGTGCCTGAGTGCCGCCATGGCCGGTGTCCGGCTCGATACGGGAACGCTGATGATTGCCCAATAGCTCCCAACCTCCGCGGCCACTCTCGAAGGTTCCGTTGGTCATCAATTCAGGTCCGCCCCCCGTCTGCCGGACCGATACATCATCCAACCGGCACTTCCCATCATAATCCAGCCACAGATAAAGATGCGTCGAAGCCGTGTTCACACGCTGGGTCCAGGCGATGCGTTGCCAGTTGGTGGCGCCCGTCGAAACGGACCAGTTCATGGCGGTCGTGCCCGGCGCCATTGGATTAATGCGCTCCAGCGAAGGACCATAGCCATCCGGCGCGGTCGGCCACGGGGCGCGGTCGGCATACTCGACTTCATCCACCACTCGACCGTAGCCGTTCTTCAAGCGCAATCGTTCCCCGCCGTTGCGAAGCTCGCCGGCCCAGTTTCCAAGTACATTGGTAATCCCATAGGTAGTCCGGATGGTGTCGCCGTCTGCCGCACACACCAGATACGCCCCGGCACCCAGCACCGCTGTATTGGGAAACGTCATATTCCCCACGCCCTCGATCATCCAGTTCGAGAGCGATTGCGACATCAAGCCCGGATTGTACAGTTCGATGTACTCGTAGTCTTCCTCCTCTCCGCTTGGCGGATCGGGATGATACATGATTTCATTGATGACCACCTCCGGCGCCGGTTCGCCGCCCGCCACCACCCACATCCAGTCGGCATTCTTCTGGCGGGTTCTCCGCACCCGAAAGGTCAGACGCATGGGGGTATTGTTGGTTACCGGAGGAAAGATGCTGCCGACAATCCGGTCCGTGCCCCCGGCATCGCCCGGGCCCTGAGCAACCACATGCAACACCGTGTTGCTCTGCTCCGCGGCAATGACCTCGCGAAAAGAATCGCTATGATTACCCTGCAACGTCCAGGTCCCCTCCAGATAGGTCGAGAAATCGCCATTTACGACCGTGGCGGTTTCTGTTTCCACATCGGTAAGCGTGATGTCGTCGATGAGGGCTTCCCCTGCCGCATCAAGAAAGAGATAGCAGGTTTCCGAATGCGTGGCAGGACCAAAATTGGTGTGGGTAACCCATTCATCTGTGGGAGAGACGGTCGTGCGCAGCCCGCCCCATGACATACGCATCGTCGTATTGGGCGCATGCATATACCCCTCATACGCCAACGGCAGTTCATAGGTCATGTTGGTGCAGGTTGCGACAAAACGAAAATATATCCAGGTCCCGTCAGGCTGCCCGGACACCGCCACGCTGTACACCCCGTCATCCGCCATTCCATCCGGCGCCACCCCATCATCGCGCATGATGTGGTCCATGACGACCTCATTAATGGCCGTACGGACCACCACCTGCGTCGGCATCGTCTCGGAAACAACGGTCACCGTGACCGTAAACATCTGCCCGGCCAAAGGGGCTTCGGGACTGATGAGCGGGCCATACAACCCGCCGGATGGCGCCGCGCCGGGCGAACCGCCCGGAGGGCCCGCAAACCAGTTGTGCGATGTGTTCGCATAGGCGGTGGCGTCAATTCGTTCCAGTGAAGGGCCGGCGCCATCCGCCCCCGTCGGCCAGGGCGCTTCATCACTGTAGGTTACGCGCTCGACGAGTATATAGGGAACCTGATCCGGCTCCGGCGTGCCCGGTTTCCAAAGACTGATCGTTTCGCCCGCATTGCTGAGCTTGCCGGTCCAGCCCCCCATGACCACCACATTCGAGTCCAGCCCATACGCCACACGGAAAGCGGCGGTATTGGTCGTTCCCACGGCCAACACGCGCTCCTCCGGCTGCATGACAATCCCCGGCGGGAAAAAGAAATCATCAAAGGCCTCGCCCAGCATCCAGGTGTTCGTGGGATGGGCGACATCGAAAAGCGCAACGGCGTTAGTGCCCGCGTTGAACAGCTCGATATATTCCCCGGCCTCGTCGTCATCCGCCGGATGATACATGATTTCGCTGATCACTACCGGCCCGGTCAATGGCACGACATTCGAGGCGCCCAGCGTAGGTTCGCTCAACGCGACAAAGTCGCCCGCGCCATCAGGATACCGTCCAAGCGAAACGCCGTTCTCCGTCGCCCCGAACGCCTGAGAGGCAACATACCGTGTGAGATTGCTCTGGGCATCCGCCGCCGTCAAAAAAACCGTGTCGCCCAGTTCGCTCAATGCAAAAGGAATGTGGGCGCCCGCGCCGTTGAACGCCGACTCATAAAAGACCGCGTAGCCACCCGCCGGAATACTCATGGACGGGATTTCGTATTTCTTTCGCACATCGGCGTCATCACTCAGATACCACCCGGCAAGGTCCATATCATTTGTTGTCCTGTTGCAAAGCTCGACAGCATCCTCAAGTGGAATATCCGTATGCGCAAGCACCTCGTTGATAACCACATCCAACCGTGCGCATTCGCCGCTGGCCCCCGGGGTTCCCATGTAGGCGTCGCTCCGCCGCCATGTGCCCGGGTCATTGGGATCCGCGAGATAATCAGCCATTACCAGGGATGCGCCCAACCCGTCCGCCTCCGGCGGCCAGGGCACATCATCGCCGTAACTAAAAGAGAACCACGGCGCATGACCCGCCGTATTCAACGTCAGCTTCTCGCCCTCATTACTCAGCTTGCCTGTATATACGCCAAACACGGATATCCCCGCCCCATAGCGATTGGAAAATGCGGCCGCATTCCGGACCAGCACCAGCCGCCCACCCGCCGACAATTCCGCGCCGGGCGCAAAGGTGTAGGAAACGCCATCCGCAAAATACGACCCGCCCAAGTCCGCGACAACCGCTCCGTTATTGCACAGTTCAATGAATTCATACTCATTCCCGTCCGTCGGCAATGTCACGCTGTCCGGCGGGTGATACATCAACTCACTGACCCC
>RZZM01000602.1 GCA_009929845.1 Spartobacteria bacterium | reverse complement strand
CCAAGTGCCTACTGTTTCAATATAAGCGCCCGCGATGGTAAACTTCTGGATACGGCCCTGGCCACTGGCCGGGTTATCGGACACATACAGGTCTCCGGCCGTATCAATGAAGAGGCCGGAGGGCTCCGTCACCTGTCCGTTGCCCGTACCGCTTGCAATCAGGAGCGACCAGGCACCCATAGTGGAGCGCATCTGAACGCGGTTATTATCTGTATCCGCCACATAAAGGTTACCCGGCGTGTCACAGAGCACATCGAGCGGCGAATTGAACTGACCGAGCGCCGTCCCGGACGAGGTGCCGCCCCAGGCGGTCCACGCCCCGGTCGAATTCAGTCGGCGCTGGACACGGTGGTTGTCCGTATCCGCGACGTAGACATTGTTGACCGAGTCGACCGTCACGCCGTGCGGGAACTTGAACTCGCCGTTACCGGTGCCGAAACTGCCCCAGGTATTGACAATATTGGTATCATTCAGCACACGGAGGACGCGATGGTTTTCACTGTCCGCGATATACATATCCTGCGCGGCATTAAAGAAGATATCCGCCGGCGCGGCCACGAAGTTGGTGCCGAGGATAACCGTAAACGGATAGTAATCATCGCTGCGCTGGGTGATCTGCTGCGGATAGACATCAATACCATAGGTTCGCGGACCGGTCCATCCGCTGATCTCACGATACTCGACCTGGTAGACGCCCGGCAGGCACTCGAGCAGGGTACCGCTGTTGAACCAGGTCCCGGTGATCGCCGGCGCACGCCACTGCGCGCCCGCGGCGCGCGCCGCGCCGGGTTCCAGGTAGATCATCATACCGGTCCGGTGGATGAACACCGCCGTGAGTTCATTGGTGACGCCGCCCATGAGCATCAGGTTGGTCGGGTTGGGGGCCTCCCACTGGAAGGTGCCGTTGAAGCTGACCGTATAGGTGACATCGGTGTAGAGTCCGTCAACGATATGGGCATTGGTATACCAACCGCCCACGCCTTCCAGCCACCAGAGGGCCCCTTCTTCAACTGCGTTGCTGGGCGTCAGGTAGACGCGCAACGAAGCGATCTGGGCGCCGGCATTGGTCACATAGGTGGCATTGGTATACACGACCAGGTTATTGGAGAGCGTCACACTGATATTCGTCGGCGTTACCCATCCCTGCAACGGCGTAAAGGTGATGGTATAATCGCCTTCGGGCAGATCATTGCGGGCCTGTCCATGCTGGTTGGAACCCGACTGACCGATCACAGACCACCAGGCAAGCGGCTGAACATCCACCGGGAAGATATCGACCTGCAACACCGGCAGGCCGGCCACGACACCGCCGCCATTGGTGGAGAAATAGACATCGCCACACAGCGATGCGGCATGAGCCCATGCATTCCACCAGTCCGCGTCACCGATCGCCGCGAAATCCTGTATCTGTCCCCAGGTCCAGGGTTCCACGCGCAACCCGTTGGTCGACATATTATTCATACTTGTTCCCGTCAACGGCGCGGTATTCGTTGTAAAGCTGGTACCGTCATCAAACCGGTAATTCGCCACCAGATTCGGCGCGGTCGGCGGAATGGTATTCCAGACCCAGTCCCGGATATCCTGCGCGCTCCGGTTGGTATTCCAGATACGCAACTCGTCCACGCGTCCGTTCCATCCCAGACCGATGCGCTGCTCGATGGCGCCGCCGGCGAACATGGCAGGCGACTCCGGCGCATTGGCCAGCGAGGCCACATTGGTCGAATCCACAAACAGCGACAGGAGATTGTTATCGCGATGGTAGGTACCCGCGAGGTGCACCCACTGATTGGCCGGGATGGCGCCGCCGTTCGTATCCGCGAGGACGATCTCCGTATCGCCCACCGACGTGTATTTTACGTAGGGCGTGTTCACAGGCGCGACGGTACCGTCACCGAGACCGATTTCATAATTCACGCCCACCGGGCCGACACCGCGCTGACAGACAATACCGCCGTTGACCTCGGCGCTGTTGCGCCAGACCCAGGCTTCCAGGGTCCA
>RZZM01000183.1 GCA_009929845.1 Spartobacteria bacterium | reverse complement strand
AAAAATGGCCATTCTGGGCCGCTAACTGAAAATCCAAATCAGATAACTCTTTGGTAATCAACATACTAACAAAAAGGATGCATCATGTATGACAGGCTTCAGCCTGCCGCTCGTTGTCCAGGCTTCAGCCTGCCGCGCACGGCGAGCCGCGCATGTTTCGGGCAAAAAATTGTATCTTCTCAATAACCCATTTTGTTAGCCACGGATGAACGCAGATGAACGCGGATAAAATCATACCAAACGGCCTTTATGAGCCGGAAAATGACCAAAAATGGGCTCTTCAATGCCCCAAAACCCCTTTTTCGCCATTTTTTCGGCATTACCCACCGAAATCAGCCGTTTTCGCCATTTTCGGCACGAAATAAGCGGAGAGATGCAATTTTTTGTTGCACACAGATGTCCGATCGGACATCTGTGTGCAACAAAAAATTTTAAAATATTTTATAACTTACTGTGATAGTGTTATTTATAATTACAGTAAATTTCTCGTAAATGATAATTTTGGGGCTGATTTTGCTTTTTGGAGTTTGAAAATGCTTATCCGCGCCCATCCGTGGCTAAAAAAATGGGTTATTGAGAGGGCAAAAAACGGCCATAAAGCCAAAAATAGCCATTTTTACGGTTTTCTGCGCAAAAACGGCCAGTTTTGGCAAATTTTTGGATTTTTCGCTGAAATCGGCCGCTTCGAAAGCCCGATCACATGCCGAACAGCCGCCGGACGGATAAGATCACTTTAGCGGTGGTTGAGGCGTAAGCGCATTGGAGGCCGTCAGGTTCGTAATCAGGGCATGCAGGCTCTGGGCAATCTCCTTGAGTCCGTCATCCTGGAAATGGATGCCGTCGTCCTTGAAGTAGCTGTCATATTCCGGACCGGCAAATTCGGCGGCCAGGTCCAGGACGGGTACCTGCCGGGTCGCCCCGACCCGACGCGTGATCTCGATATAACGGTCATGCGCCTGCTCCGCGTCGTCCACGGTCAAGGCATGCCCCGACTCGACGGCGGACGGGGAAAGCCCCCGGCGCGGCGCAGTGATCAGGATCGGCAACGCTCCGGCCGCGTGGACCTCCTCCACAAACTCGGTGAGCACCTGCTCATATTCCCGCTCGGGAACACGATAGCCTGTGCCCGCCTGCTCCCGTTCCTTCACCTCTTTGGGCTTCAAGGCCCAAAGCAAAAACATGAAAATACGCTTGGTTTTCAATTTCTCGATGAGCGGGCCCGTCACCCGCCCCATGCGCCAGCCCATGCGCGCACGGTCCGTGCGTTCATGCCGCCAGTGATCGTTCCACCCGAAATAAATCGTCACAATATCCGGTTGAAGTTGAGGTACGGAACGCTGAAACAGGCGCAGGCCCTGCAGGGCGGAATAGCCGTAGACCGCCATGTTGAAGGCTTCCCACGGCCGTTCATCCGGCGCGGCGTATGAAAAGATATTGTGCAGGTAGCCCGCATAGCCCGGGTCCCCCTGCGCCGTACACGAATCGCCCATGCAAATGACCCGGACCGTTCCGGGCGTCTTCTCCGGGTCGACCTCCCGCTCTCGAAAGCCCATGCTGTTGATTTGCACGCCGTGAAACCGGACGCCGGGTCGGAAGGCCCAAAGCAGGTCCGGGTCCGGGATGGCCCCCGCGCTGCCCCCGTCCTGTGTGTTGTTGCCATCGGCAAAAATGATGGGCGGCACATACGTCTCGAAACCAACCATCGTCAGCACACCTTCGATGCACCCAAAGAACAAGATCATCATCACAAGACTCATGACGCACTTCTTCAGCCAGGGAATCTCCCATACGCCGCGAATGTCCGCCCGTTGAGCACCCGCCCTCGCGCGCAACACGCCGCCCAGGACCGCAATGGCCACAAGCGCCACCCACGGTTTCCAGTTGCAATGCACGGTAAGGTGGACCGGCCCAACAAATATCTTCAACGGGTCCAGCAGCCAGATCACCGGCAACAATAAAAGCAGCGCCACAAAAACAACATCCGCCAGCACAATCAGTTTTTTTCCCATATTCATTTTTCCATAATATTCAAAAGCCGAACGGCGCCCCATAAACACATTTGCCTTTTGCGGTATCATCCGTTAGCATGCCAGGCAGAGTGAAGTTAAACCCATCACCAAAGGAGCCCATCATGAAGGCTGTGACCATGACGATATGCGCCGTACTTCTGTTTTCACTATCCGTTCAGGCCAATGAAATAATCGAACTGAACACATCTGACAAGACTTCTCCGAACATTCCTTTGAAATTTGAGACGCAACTGGTCATCTGGGACGGAGCAGGCGTCAAGATTGACGGCAAAGTAACTAATTGCGGACAAGAGACCTACGACACAATTCGTGTTGTATTCACCCTGAAAAACGCGCAGGGAAACATGCTCATCGCCACACAAACGGAAAATGTGCAACCCCAGAAACTCGCCCCCGGCGAAACGGGCGCCCTCACCCCATGGATTGAGTGTCACGGCACACAGCCCGCGCAAATGGACGTAAACGTCACCGCCGTAAAACTGATGCCCTAGCGGCAGTCAGGCAATTTTCGCCACGTAAAATACCATGTTTGTACTGGATACCCATGTACATATTTATCCGTGCTACTCCATCGAGGCATTACTGTCCGACGGCATTCAGCGCATGATGCGACTCACAAGGCATGAGGCAGGGACAATATACGGGTTTTGCCTGACGGAACGCTTCGACTGTGAGTATTTCAGGCAGTGGAAAGAGCATCCCGAAACCTTTCCAAGCCAAACCCGGCACCTTGAAACCACCGGCGACACAGATAGTTTACGCCTGTGCGGCGCCGATCTTCCGCCTGTGTACCTGTTTGCGGGACACCAAATCAACACCCGCGAACGGATCGAGGTGCTGGCACTGGGATTGGCCGAAAAACTGGCGGACCGCGGGCCCATCCGTGAGACGATTGACGAAATCGAAGCGCGCGGAGGGGTCCCTACCCTCTGCTGGGCACCCGGAAAATGGTTCTTCGAACGGGGAAAAACGGTCCGACACCTCATCGACGAATACACTGACCGCCTGACACTGGCCGACACCACCCTGCGTCCGTCAGGGTGGCCCGAACCCCGACTTTTCAGCTACGCGCGACAACGGAACGTGACCATTCTGGCTGGCTCCGACCCCTTGCCTTTCGCTGGCGAAGAGCGATACGCGGGAAGCTATGTCACCTGCTTTGAAAACGAAACATTCGACCACAACACCCCCGCCCAATCCATGCGAAACATCCTGCGCTCGGCAAACCAACCGCGCCTCGCGGGGACGCGCACCACCCCGCCCACCATGCTCTTGCGACTCTACAAAAACGCCAAGCTAAGATGATTAAGTGACCGGCTAACCTATCGCGGGTGAATTGTACGGTGGAGACGATTGTTCTGCGAATTGGTTCCGTTTGTACTCTTGCAGGACGTCACCGATCCAAGCATGCATCGTCCTCTTGTTCGCATCCGATTGTACATCGTCATCAGCCACACCGCTTGCATAGTGGTTCATGATAGCGACACTGAGAACCGCCGTCTTGGTGGTTGTGAGTTGCAGAGTGTCGCTACTCCGTTCGCTCCACGAAGACACCTCGCCAATTGCCCTGTTCCACCCTGGAATCCCCGGTTTTTGTGTTGCCTCAATAAACCGATCTCCCACTTCCTTGGAGGTAATCAGCAATCCCGAGATGTCATAGTGCATGATTCCAGTGCAAAGCCGCTGAAAAGCATAGGCCCACTGATTGTCGTCGAAGCCGTTGTGGAAACGACTTGATTGAGTAAAGAATAGATTCGTTTGCAGGATTGCAAGATCCAGCAACGTCGGCTCAGTCGGCTTCAATTCCCATCCCCACAACCTAAACCACTTAACCAGATAGGTCTGATACAAGGAGCAGTTCCTTGGATGCGAAAAATAGGGCGCCCATGGCTCCGACACTTCTTCAATATCCTGCTGTTCATTCTGTGTTTCAGAATTACACCCACAGTGTACTTCTCGATTCCTTTGTTCGGAATTGTTGTATTTAGATATGCTTTGTAGCCGTCATGTATGATCGCAACACTGTGTTTATTTTTGTTTGGTATCCTCGTCCCATTCCCCTAAACCAGGTCAATACATCATGATCCAAGCGCATGGTCACACTGTCTTTCTTCTGAGGTTCTTTCAATGTAGCATTCTTCCAAAAGTTGGAATCAAGCTTCGGAATATCCGAGAAGTCGATTCCATCATCCGAATCTGCTGCGAGATAGTCCCAATCAGTTTTTGAGTGCTTGCTGGAATTTTTTTCTTTCATTTTTTGCAGCCTTTCTTGCGGAAATGAGGCGAATAATATTATCGCTGATCTCAATAAACACGACAACAACAACGGATTCCTTTAAGAATCCAATGCCGATCACCCGTTCCTCACCGTATGCATGGCGTGTGTCCAACGAGACATATAGCGGCCCTTCAAAAACAGGAGCGACATCAGCAAAGTTGATCCGGTGTTTTCGAATATTGAGCTTGTTCTTTTCTTCATCCCACTCAAGTTTCATTGCCACCAATGTACATACATTATGTAATTATGTCAAGAGGCGGTATCATGTTTTTCCTCTGAACGTTAGGCAACACTCTCAAATGGACCGGTTATCGCTGGGGCATTTGTACGGTTGAGGGTCCAAAAATAGATTTTTTCATGAATTTTTGAGATATTAAGCCCGAAAGACTTGCAAAGAACCGGAAAGATGATACATGTAACAATAAAACACCCTTGCACAGGAGATTGTGATGAAAAAAGTTATGATATCGGTATTATTGTGGGCGGTTATGGCTGCGGTTATGGCTGTTCAGGCGGGCAACATGCTCTCTAATCAGTCGTTCGAGGCGGCCATCGGCGGCAGCGACTGGGGGAACTGGTTTGCCTGGGGCGGCGCGGTGGTCTCGTCAGACCGGGCATATGACGGCGCACTGGCCTTGAAAATACAGGATGCTTCATCCGGCATGGACTACGCCGGATTCGAGCAGAAGATTCCGGTGGTCGCGGGACGCGAGTACCGAGCCAGCTTCAATTTTTCATGGACGGCGCCCTTTTTCGGCGGGGTCCGTCTCTTTGAGATCGATTGGCGCGACAGTGGCGATAGCGTGATTCGAACCGACAGTTTCATGTTCGGGCTGGAGGGCCCGGATGACATCTGGTATTTTTCCGGGTACTATCCGGTTAAGACGCCGGCCAATGCGACGAGCGCTGAAGTGCGCTTCAAACTCGAATCCATTCAGTCGGGCGGCGCCCTGTATATGGATGACATCACTTTCGAGGAAGACCCGGAACGTGTGCGTGTATTGCGCAACATCGGCTTTGAGCAAGCCTTCGGGGACAGCAACGACGGCAACTGGGCCACATGGGGGTCCGCCACGCAACTGTCCTACCAGGCCTACAGCGACTCATACAGCCTGTGCCTTCAGGGCGGCGCGTCGGCCGGCGTTTACTACGGCGGCGCGGCGCAGCGCATCGACGCCGACAGCGGGGAAGATTACACCGCCAGTTTCTATTTTTATGCGGACGCCGACTACTGGGTCGCGGACCCGCTGGCCCAGTTTGAATGGTTCGACGCCGCGGGGGCGTCCATTTCGACCAACTCGTTCAGCATCGACCTGTCCGGAGGGGCCGCGAGCTGGCAGTTCAGCGGCGACTACGCCCTGACGGCGCCGGCGAATGCCTGCCGGGTCGAATTCCGCTTCAATTTTTCCGATATCGGCCACAGCGGCAACTTCTATATCGACGATGTGCGCTTCGGGAAACCATGCGACTACTTCCGATGCGAATCGACAAACATTCTGGATGGCAGCGGTGAGATCTTCCTGCCCCACGGCCTGGTGCTGAGCGGCTGGTTGTTCCCGGAAGGATATTTCTGGGGGTTGCCGGACGGTGAACACCTGGATTCCGCAACCTGCATCCAGAACCGGATTCTCGAAATCCTGGGCGGGCATGACGCGGCCAAACCCTTCTGGGACCACTACTACAACACGTTCCTGCAAGCGTCGGACATTGAAGAGATGGCCACCGTCGGTTGCAATATGGTCCGCCTGCCCTTCAACTACCGGGACCTGAGCCCCGAAAACAATCCGGGTGCCTATACGCTTGAACATTTCGAGTGGTGGGACCGCTGCATTGACTGGTGCAGGTCCAACGACATCTACGTCATCCTGGACATGCACTGCAGCCCGGGCGGCGCGGCCGAAAAGGAATCCGGAGACCCGGAATACACCTACCCGCAGCTCTGTACCAACGCGCAAGGCGATGTCTACACCAAGGAACTGGGCATTGCCTGCCTGTGGAACTCGAATGAAACCTACCATGCGCGCACCGGGCGCACCCCGGCCTTCAATCAGCAGCGCACCGCGGAAATCTGGCAGCGCATCGCGGAACGCTACAAGGACGAAGCCCAGGTCATCGGCTATGAAATTGTCAACGAACCCATGCTGGCGACCGACGACCCGGAGGCCCCCAATCCCGACAAGCGGCTGCACCGCACCGAACTCGTCCCCGCGATGCGCGAGGCGTTGATCAACATCACCCGGGCCGTACGCGACATCGATAACCGGCACATTATTTTTGTGCAGAGCGACTGGTTCGGCAACAGCATCGACGGGCTGACGCCCCCCTGGGACGACAACATGTGCATTACCGTTCACCGCTACTGGCAGACCTTCGAATGGAACACCTGGTTCTCCATCCAGGATTATTTTGACACGCGCACCGCGCACGACATCCCGTTCTGGCTGGGTGAAACCGGCGAAAACTCGACCCCCTGGATGCATCGTCAGGATCGACTGTTCATGACCAATAACATAGGAACCTGCTGGTGGGGCTGGAAAAAAATGTCGCACAACGCGGCGGCCTACGCCGCCCGCCCCGGCGAAGGCTACAACTATTTCCGCGACAATTTCTGGACGGAAACCTTCGACACCAACTATGCCCTCTACGCCCTTACGCTGCTGGCCGATTCCCTGGCCACCACCAACTGCGTGTATTATCCGGATTTCTACAGCGCGCTTTTCGATACGCAATCGCTCTTTAACATCCAGCCCGTTCCCTATACCCATCACACCGTACCCGGATGCATTCACTTCGCCGACTATGATTACGGGAATCAGGGCGTGGCCTACGCGGACAGCGTCTACTACTCCTACTACGAGAATCTCACCAACTATATCGCCAACCAGGGCGGCGCGTACCGCAACGACGGCGTGGACCTCGGCACAACCGCCGAAGGCAACGGGTACAAGGTCAACTGGACCGAGACAGGCGAATGGATACGTTACACCGTGTCCGTCCTCTACCCCGGCGCCTACCACGCGCACCTTCGCTATACATCGGGCATGAACACCCAACTGCGTCTGCTGCTCAACGAAACCACGCCACTGACCGGCGCCGTCGCCCTCCCCTCCTCGGGCGGATGGTCCGACAGCGACTGGACCACCTGCATCCTGTCCAATCTCACCTTCCCCGCCGCCGGCATCCACACCGTGAAAGTAGAGATTATCGAGGGCGGCATGGACCTCTCGCACATGGATATCGTCTTTTCAACCAATACCTATACCGACGCGGACGGCGATGCCATGGACGACCACTGGGAATTCCAGTTCCGGACCAACCTGCTCCGGGATGCGGATGACGATGGGGACGGGCTCTCGAACTTCGGGGAATACTGTGCGGATACCGACCCGACCAGCGCGACATCGAAACTGATCTGCGCGCTGCAGCCCCTTACCGCCGACGAGTACCGCTTCGGCGCGCCCACCTCCCCCAATCGCGTCTACACCTTTCAGTACAGCACCAACTTGTCTGGCACTCACTGGGTGGACATGCAAACCGACATTCCCGGGAACGGAGACACCCTGTCCATGACCGTGACCAACGAAACGTGGTCGCACCGATACTACCGCATCCGCGCCGCCCTTCCGTAGGGTCACAACGCCGTCGAGTTTGCTGCCGCCCCCATCCGAATGGCCCGGTTCTTCACCGCTTTGCAACCGCTTGAGCGTCAGTTTCTTTTTTTTCAGAATCAATTATTGAGTTCTTCGAGTTCCTCAACGATGCTTTCCCATTAGCAACTGGAAGCAATACTGCTTTCCGATGCTGCTGTTCATCAACAACATATTCTGGATGTATTGTAACCATGTCGTCATCCTTTCTGAATAGTTGCATAAATTGGGCAGGGATGGAATCAAATATCCTTTTTTGGCTAACGTCAGAAGTCATTTTTCGGGGAAACACGGCAGCTTTTTCTCGATAAAGTGCACTTCATTGTTGAGCCCTCTATCCATCATTTAACACATTCCTGGCACAATGGATAACAGCAATGACATCAATTTGATCTGGCTTGATATGATATATGATGCGATAGGGATTCTCAATAACCTCTCTGATTTGCTCCATATCATATTCAGGAACGCGCCTTCCCGATTGTGCATGATCTGCGATTTGTCTTGATCGATCAGTTAATCGCTCAACCATTCTTAATGCATATTCCAAGGAATCTTTGGCAATATAAGTATAAATGTCATCAAGGTGCTCTTGTGCTGTATCAGTCCAATGAACTTTCATGAAGAAAAGCCATATTTTTCACGCACCTCACTCACATCTTTAGTACGCCCCGAACGACTGTCCTCAAGGCCTCTTTCGATTGTTTCCCGTACGTAAATTTGGTGCATCAAATCTTCCCACGTTGCCGTTTCCGGAAGACTATCCACAAGTCTATGTGCTTCTTTCTTCTCCATTATAGCAGGCATTTCTCAATCTCCTTTTTAGACACAGAATATTTATATTCCTTGATTTCGTCAAGTCATGCATGCCGCCGGTGGTGAGGGGCGGCGCGGTTTACCGCGTACGCTGGATTTGTCTGGTTCGATCCAGTTTTCAATCCTGAGATCGGGCACGCGCTTGAATTCCTTGGTGTTGTTCGTAACCAAGGTGAGTCCTTGAAAGAGGGCGTGGGCGGCGAGAAGTAGGTCGTAGTTTCCAATCGGGGTTCCGGCTCGCTGAAGGTAGGCCCTAATGTTCCCGTATATCGGAGAAGCGCCGGCAGGGAAGTCGATGATATCAAGCGGGCCGAGGAACTCGGTCAGCGCAAGCTGGTTCTTCTCCTGCTTGACGCTGTTGGAGACGCCGAACTGCAGTTCACAGAATGTGATTGCAGAAATTCCGACATCTCCGACGCGGAGGCGCTTGAACCGTTGGTACACATGTTCAGGAGAACGCTTGATGATGTAGATACAGGTATTCGTGTCCAGCAGGTATCGCATCAGTCAAAGCCCTCTCGTTCGGGTTGTGACCCTTGCTCGCGCTCCGCCATGAAGTCGTCGGTGAAGAGTCTGGTCGCCTCGAACATTGACCGCCATGGGTCGTGCCGCGGCACAAGTACCACGTAGCTGCCTACATGGTGGATGTACACAGATTCACCGTCGAAGCGAAACTCCTTTGGCAGGCGAACCGCCTGGCTTTGTCCGTTTTTGAACAGTTTTGCTGTCTTCATATTGTCAGAGTATATATGCAAAGGTATATATGTCAAGATCGAACGTCTGCCCTCACTTTCGGCACGTTAGCGACGTAAAGTGCAGGGCATTGTTCGAATTCCTCTGTTCTTCATTTTGCCCACAGGATGATTGTTCCGATGAGAACCATCATTCCAAAGGCAAACATTACGACGACCGCGCTGACGAG
>RZZM01000182.1 GCA_009929845.1 Spartobacteria bacterium | reverse complement strand
GCAAGTACACCCTCGTGACGCTGCCCGAGCGCGCGGACAACCGGCGCATGCCGCTGATGCATGTGGTGGATATGCGCAATGAAGCGGAGAAAGAGGGGGGCGGACATATTTTTTCGCGGGACCTGATTGAAGCGATCCGGGCGCGCCTGGACCGGGGCGAGCAGACCATCCTGTTCTTGAATCGGCGGGGGTTTTCAACCTCGCTGATTTGTGAAAAGTGCGGCTATGTGGCCCAATGCGCCGAGTGCAGCATTGCGATGACCTACCACAAAAGCGCGGATGTATTGCGGTGCCACATCTGCGGCGCGTCGAAGAAGGTGCCGAATGTGTGTCCGGCGCCGGATTGCGGCTTCCCCGGGTTCAAACATCGGGGGGCGGGCACGCAGCGCATCGAGGAGATTGTCGGCAAGCTCTTTCCGCGGGCGCGTGTGCAGCGCATGGATTCGGATACGACGACGCGCAAGGAGTCCTATGGACGCTACCTGGGGGATTTTCGCGCCGGGAAGATCGATATCCTGATCGGCACGCAGATGATTGCCAAGGGACTGCATTTTCCCAATGTGACGCTGGTGGGGATCATTTTTGCGGACATGTCGCTGCACATGCCGGATTTCCGGGCGGGGGAGCGGACGTTTCAGTTGCTCACGCAGGTGGCGGGTCGGGCCGGGCGGGGGGATGTTTGCGGCGAGGTTATTGTGCAGACCTATACCCCGTTTCACGCCGCCATTCAGCATGCCCGCCGCATTGATTTCGAGGGCTTTGTCGATCAGGAACTGGCCTTTCGCAAGGAACTTGAGTATCCGCCATTCTCGCACCTGGTGTGCATCACGTTGCGCGGAAAGGATGAAGAAAAGCTCAAGAAGACGGGGGCTTCCTTTGCGCAACACCTGCGCGGACGCATAAGCAAAGAGGTCCGGATGGCCGGTCCGGCCCCGGCGCCCCTGGCCCGCGCGAAAGGCGCCTACCGCTATCAGATCATGATGCGCGCGAAAAAAACCACGGCCATGACCCGCCCCATCAAAGAGGTGATGAGCGCCTTCAAATGGCCCCGGGATATTTATTGCGCAGTGGACGTGGATGCCACTTCGCTGATGTGAAAAAGATGCGTGGCGGTTTGGATGTTGGAGATTTGCATGGCGACGTGCCCGAACTGCTGGAAACGGTTGTTTTTGATTTTGATGTCGCAGGGGTTGCAGAGTCCGTAGTGTGCGCAGGGGCGCGGGATATCGGCGCGGGGCAGGGGGGTGTCGTGGATGTGTCCGATGGGGGCGAGTTTGTTGTAAAGGAAGTGATGGCAGCGATGGAGGGTTCCGTCGGGGGCGACAAGGAGTTCGGAGCCCGCGCAATCGCATGTTCCGATCGCGCTGCCGCCGCAGGCGTCTTCGTAGGCGTAGTCGCCGTAGAGTGTGCCGTTGTGCCATCCGAGCAGGGGTTTGGTCCTGAAATCAATGCCCCTGTCCAGGCAGATATCCCTGGCGCGCATGATTTCATCGTGCTGGTCGGGATGAAGGACGCCGTAGAGTCCGACGCGGAAGCCGGCGTCCTGGAGAAAGAGCACGCGCTTCATGATGAAGTCGAGGGTGAACTGTTCGGGATGATAGCTTACGCGAATGGGGGCGTAGGGGGCTTCGCGATTGAGGCGTTCGGGGTCGACTTCACGGACGAAGTCGTTCAGGTTGAAGGCAAGATTGGTGAGGAGGTCCACGGGATGGGCCTGGCTGACTTCTTTTACGATGCGGATGAAATCGGGATGGTTGCCCGGTTCGCCGCCCTGGAGGGTGATCGGGACCCCGTGGGTATCCAGGCGCGTCAGAAAATCAATCCATGCGTCGCCGGGTAGTTCGTGGTAGGTCAGGACCAGTCCACCCTGGAGTTTATTGATGCAGAAGGAGCAGTGGAAGGGACAACGGAAGGTCAGGAAGGCCGCGATATAGTTGTAGCTTTCGGGAATCGCGTTTGTCGGGATAGATGGTGGACGCATCACAGCAGACCTCCGTTACGACGCCACCAGCACCGGCGCGGGGATGAGCCGGTGAATGGCGTTGAGCACATCCGTGGGGAGGATCGAGGTCATGCAGCGCATGTGGTCGGGGCAGCTCGCCTGCATACAGGGCGCCAGCGGGCAGGCGGCGGCGTTGTGCAGGATCAGGCCGCGGTTGTACATATGGATTTGTTCGGAGGGGGTCGGCCCAAAGAGGGCGATGACCTTTTTCTTCATGGCCAGTCCCAGGTGCATGCCGAGGCTGTCGCAGGTGACGACCAGGCGGCATCCGGCGATCCACTCCATGTATTCCTCCAGGTTGGTGCAGCCTTGCTGCCAACTTACCGAGAGGCCTTCGAAGCGGCAGAGTTCTTCCAGTTCCTGCCAGTGGAGCATCGGCCAGGCCTTGCTGGGCCATTTGCTGCCCACCTTGTAGTTCAGGCCGATGTCGCATGTCTCGCTGACCTTGGGGGTGTAGCCGAGGATGTAGTCCTCGCCGCGCCACCGGGCGCCGACCATTTCGTAGAGCAGTTCCTGAATAGTGTGGTGGTGTTTTTTGCCGTTGGCGACCGCCAGGGCGCGGTGGGCCATGGGGTGGGCGTGTACGTCGTTTTTGTGCCATCCAAACCCGAGATGCCGGTCGGTGGTGACGACGTTGACCAGGCGGCAGACGGATTCGGCTTTTTCGAGGCAGAGCACTTCGGTGAAATGCCGGTTTTTCAGGAAGGTTTCGCTGGATTCGTCAAAAATGAGCAATTCATCAATAAAGGGGTTATCTCGCAGGAGAGGCGCGGCGGAGGCGCTGGTCAGCCAGGTGACGCGGTAATCAGCGTAATGATGCAGCAACACCGTGTGGCGAAAGACATCACCCAGGCTGGGGGCAAATCCTTCCTCCTTCACCAGGGTTTCACAATACCCTAACTTTATGATCAATACCGTTTTCACATCGTTGTGCAAGTTAGCATGCACCATGCCACGGGCCGGGGAAGAAGTTCCACGAAAAAAGTCTGAAGTGTTGCGGTTTTTGGCGGAATGGCGTATAGATGGAGGGCATGAGATCAATTGGGCACATAGAAGACGGGTCGGCGGCCCGGAATTTCAGTGACTATCTGTTTGCCGAGGGCATTGAGAATGATTGTGAAGCCGTTGCGGACGGCGGCTATGAGATATGGGTGCATGCCGAGGATGAAATCGCACGCGCGGAGGCGCTTTATCGCGCTTTTTTGGACAGGCCGGAGGATGCGCGTTATCAGGCGGCGGCCAAACGGGCGGCGGAGATACGCCGCGAATTGAAGGCGGAAAACGCCCGGATGAAGAAGTTGGTGCATACGCGGGAGCAGACGCTGCGCAAGGTGGGCGGGCGCGGGATGGCGCCGTTGACCAAGGCGCTCTTGTTTTTGTGTTCGCTGGTGTGGGTGCTGAGCGCGTTCGGGGTCAGGCCGCAGTTTGTGCGCTATTTGTTTATCTCGGACTATGTGCCGGTTGGCGGGGGGACGTGGTGGGACGCGCTTGTGCAGGTGAGAGAGGGGCAGGTCTGGCGGTTGGTGACGCCCATCCTGCTGCACTTCGGGATTATGCATTTCGCCTTCAATATGCTTTGGTTGTGGGATTTGGGCAACACGGTTGAAACGCGGCAGGGGACCTTGTTCCTGGCGGCGTTTATTTTGGTGACGGCGGTGCTGTCGAATGTCGCGCAGTTTGCCTACAGCGGTCCGCATTTTGGCGGCATGTCGGGGGTGGTGTATGCGTTGCTGGGCTATATCTGGATGAAGAGCCGGTATGACCCCGGCTGCGGGTATCACCTGCATACGGCCACGGTGGTCATGATGGGGTTCTGGTTTGTCCTTGGCTTCACGGGCACGGTGGGGGATATCGCCAACGTGGTGCATGGCGTTGGGTTGGCGGTCGGGGTCCTTTGGGGATATTTGTCGGCGCAATACAGCCCAATGAGGAGTTGAACACAAGGTGGAGTGAGAATCGAACGATGATGGTATCATTAAAACGCAGGATAACACTGCTGATTCTGGGCGTCAGCACCACCGTGCTCCTGTTGGCGTCATCGGCGTTTTTTACGGTTGAAATTCTTCGCTACCGACGCAGTTTCCGGCAGGAGGCGACGAATCTTGCGCGTATCATCAGCATAGAAGTGAGCGAGCGGATGATGCGTCACGGGGTGCAAGCGGTACATTCTGTGTTGCACGCGTTGGAGGTCTACGACTGGATTGAGTATGCGGCGCTTGTGGATACAGATGGCCTGTTGTTGGCGGGGTATTCCAGGGAAAAGGCTTATGCTCATCGCTTTGCCCCCGGACAGGAGTTGATGCAGAGAGCGGATCCCGCGTTCAGCATCATGGCGCCGGTCAGTATGGGCGATGAAGTCGCGGGCACCCTGATTATCAGCTACGAGTTTGTTAATTTTAAAAATATCGTTATAGGCTATGGCGCCATCACGTTGCTGATCCTGGTGGTTTCGGCGCTGACCGCGGTTGTGTTGTCCATCCGTGTCCAGCGGTTTGTTTCCGTGCCCATCCGCCGGATTACCGGCGCCATCCGCCAGATGGCGCAGAACGCAAACTACGCATTGCGCCTGCCGCCCCAGAATACCAATGAATTCGACCAGCTTGTCGAGGCGCTCAACGCGATGATGAACGATTTTCAAAACCGGGACGAGCAACTGAAGAAAAGTTACGCCAACCTTGAAAAAATCATTGAGCAGCGCACCACGGAACTGAAGAACAGCAACCGGGACCTGACGCGCGAGATCAAGGAGCGTGAACGCATTGAGCGGGACCTGATCAAGGCCAAAGAGCTGGCGGAGTCGGCGGTCCGCGCGCGCAGCTCATTCCTGGCCAACATGAGTCATGAAATCCGCACGCCCATGAACGCCATACTCGGGTTTGCCGATCTCCTGGAGGGGCGGGTGAGCGATCCGGAAAGCCGGAGTTACCTGGAAAGCATCCTGGCCAGCGGGAATACCCTTATGCGGTTGATTAACGATATCCTTGACCTCTCGAAAGTGGAAGCCGGCAAATTGGACTTGCAGTACCGGACCTTCGACCCGCGGGTCATGCTCAAGGAAATCGAGCAGATATTCAGCCCGTTGGTCATGCGCAAGAAGATCGCCTTGCGGGCCAATATTGATCCCTCACTGCCGACCTCCCTGATGCTCGATGAGATCCGCCTGCGCCAGGTCCTGCTGAACCTTGTCGGCAACGCGGTGAAGTTCACGGACGAAGGGTATGTGCAGGTGTCCCTCTTTATGTGCAACTTCAACGAAAACCAGACCCTTGGCGAATTGGTGGTGGTCGTGGAGGACACGGGCCAGGGCATCGCGCGTGACCAGTTCCAGTCGATTTTTGACGCGTTCAGCCAGCAGGAGGGACAGGACAGCGGAAAATATGGCGGCACCGGGCTGGGCCTGACCATCACCCGTCGCCTGATTGAAATGATGGGGGGCACTATCAGCCTGGAAAGTGAGCCGGGCAAGGGCGCCGTGTTCGAGGTCCATATCCCGAACGTGGCCATTGGGGGCCAGTCGCCTGTTTGCGCCGACGAACCCGATCAGGTGGTCCACTTCAGAAACTCGAAAATCCTGCTGGTGGACGACAACCGCATGAACCGCCTGTTGTGCCGCAAGTATATGGCCCGCCCGGAGTTCGAGGTGATTGAGGCCGAGAACGGGCGCGAGGCCCTGGCCCTGGCGAATACGCAGCATCCGGATATGATATTGCTCGATGTGAAGATGCCGGTCATGGATGGCTATGAGACCCTGAAGACCCTGAAGAATGATGATACGTTACGCCCGATACCGGTGGTGGTGTTGACCGCCTCGGCCATGCGTGATGAAGAAGAGCGGATGTATAAGGCCGGGTGCGACGGATATCTCAAGAAGCCGCTGAGCAAACAGGCGCTGATGGAGGAATTGGCGAAGTACCTGAGCGAGGGATACGTCGCGGGCCCGCACGGGGCGCCGTCGGAGGCGGCAACCGGTGAAACAACCGCGGAGTTGTCCGAGGAGACCCGCCGGAATCTGCCGGCCGTGATCAGCGCCATGGAAGGTGACATGTATGCGCGATGGGATGCGGTCAGGAAGACCTATGTCATCGGTGATATCGAGGGCTTTGCCGCCGCCATGCACGTGCTGGCCGCAACCTATGGCCTGGCGGCCGTGGCGGCCTGGGCGGAAAAGTTGCTGCAGCAGGCCAGAGCATTTGACATGGAACATTTACCTGATACACTCGCCATGTATCCTAATTTAATTGAAGCGCTTAAGGATTCCGGACCGACCGTGTGAACGGAGGCCAGGCAATGCGGCAGGAGCAGAAAATGAATACGGAAACTGAAAAAACTGAAGAGATGCCCCTGATTCTGGTGGTGGATGATATTCCACGCAACCTGCAGGTGGTGGGTGTTGTCCTGAAGGACAAGGGCTATCAGGTGGCCGCCGCCACCAGCGGAACCCAGGTGCTGGGTATGCTCAAGCACATGAAACCCGATCTCATCCTGCTCGATATCATGATGCCGGAAATGGATGGTTACGAAGTCTGCCGCCGAATCAAGGAGCAGGACGAACTCAAGGATATTCCAATCGTGTTTTTGTCGGCGAAAAACGAGGTGGAGGATGTCGTCAAAGGATTTAAATTCGGCGCGGTGGACTATATCACGAAGCCGTTCAATGCCTCCGAACTGCTGGCGCGTGTCAATACCCACGTGGCGTTAAAACGGGCGCGCGATACCGAAAAGCGGCTTATCAAGCAACTCCGCCTGGCCCTTTCCCAGGTGAAGGCCCTGTCGGGGTTGCTGCCGATATGCAGTCACTGCAAGAAAATCAGGGATGACAAGGGCTACTGGACACAGGTGGAACAGTACATCAGCGCCCATTCCGAGACGCAGTTTACGCATGGGTTGTGCCCGGACTGTTTCCGTGAATTGTACCCCGACCTGGTGGCCGATCTCGAAGCAGAGGGGGGCAGTCTTGACTCGCTCCACTGACCATGATGTGACCGTGCATGGCCATGTCGATGCCGACTATCCAGATTTCTTGCGCGACGAGTCCCGTAGTACCGGACAGTGCGACGCGCTGGTGTTCGCGGAATCAGAGCAGGACGTGCTGCAAGCCCTCCGCTATGCGCAGGAACAGGACTGGCCGGTAACGGTGCAGGGCGCGCGGACCGGGATAACCGCCGGCGCCGTGCCGCGGGGCGGGCTGCTTGTCAATCTCAGCCGTATGCAGGCCATCACCGGGATGTCCCGCGACGCGGCTACCGGAGGCTTTGAAATCACACTTCAGCCGGGTGTCACCCTTGCGCAACTTAACGAGCATATCCAGCACAAGGAATTTGACACGACGGGATGGGACGAAGCCTCCCTGGAATCCTTGCGGGCGTTCCGCGATGCGGGCCCTTTTTTCTTTTCGCCGGACCCCACTGAGCAGACCGCCGCCTTGGGCGGTATGGCCGCCTGTAATGCCTCCGGGGCCCGTTCGTTCAAGTATGGCGCCACCCGCGGCCATGTCCGGCGTCTCCGCATGGTCATGATAGATGGGGAGGTGCTGGATATCCGACGCGGCGCGATGCAGGCCCATGGACGAATGTTCCATATTCCGGCTGTGAGCGGGCGGACGTATGAGGGAACGCTGCCGGGCTACACTTCGCTCGCGATCAAAAGCGCGGCCGGCTATTTTGTCCGGGAGAATATGGATATCATCGACCTGTTCATCGGGTCGGAAGGCACGCTGGGGATCATTACGGAATTGACGGTCTCCCTGTTGCCCGCGCCCGGGGCGATCTGGGGCGTCATGGCCTTTTTCCCCTCTGAGGAATCCGCGGTCGCCTTCGTTTCCAGGGCCCGGACCGGCGAACCCGGGCAGGAATGCAAGCCTGCGGCCATCGAATTCTTTGATCACAACGCGCTCTCGTTGCTGCGCGGGCGCCGGGCGGAGCATGCGTCACTACCGGATATCCCGGAGGCCTGGCACACGGCGGTCTATGTGGAATATGACGGGGATAACGAAGAGGAGGTGGCCGGGGCCGTCGAGTCCATGTGCGAAGCGCTGGTGGCGTGCGGCGGCAGTGAAGATGCCGCCTGGATGGCCGCCGACCATCATGAGTTGCAGCGGTTGAAGGATTTTCGGCATGCCCTGCCCGAGGCCGTCAATACGCTGATTGATGAGCGCAGGCGCGCCGATCCGGCATTGACCAAGCTGGGCACGGACATGGCTGTCCCGGATGCGCATTTGTCCGAGGTGATGCGCATGTATCACACATCGTTGGCGGAGGCCGGCCTGGAGTATGTCATCTTCGGGCACATCGGAAACAACCATGTGCATGTCAATATCCTGCCGCGCGATCACGACGAATATGACCGTGGCAAGGCGTTATATTTGGCGTGGGCTGAAACAATCATCGCCATGGGCGGAACCGTGTCGGCGGAGCACGGCATCGGCAAACTCAAGACACCCTTTCTGCAGCGTATGTTCGGAACGCGGGGGATAGAAGAAATGAAGGCGCTGAAACGGGTTTTTGATCCGCGGGGCCGATTGAATCCGGGGAATCTGTTTGAGCCATGAAATACTGCGTCTATATCGTTGCCTGTCTTATCGTCCTGCTTTCGGGGACATCCCTTTATGCGCTGAAAACCATTGATGATGTCCGTGGTGATAAGCCGGGCTTTGATATGGAAGAGGTGGACCAGGGCGATATGGATGACCGCCTGCTGACGCCCCTGGGCCGCATGGCCCTGGAGATGCCGGACATGAAATGGCGTCACGCACAGACCACGCACTTTGTCCTCCATTATGAACGGGTCACTTTCGCACGCAAGGTCGGGCGAATGGGCGAGTTTATGCACGACTACATCGGGGAGGAATTGCAGGTCGCGGAGCAACAGAATGAGGGAAGGTCGCATATTTTCATTTTTCGTGACGAGAAAGAATGGAAGGCATTCCTGCGTACCGCCATGGTCAGCACTGAATGGGCGTTTTCGCTCGTGCAGGGCCCGACCATGTTTTTGCAGCAGGACAAGGATACGACCAGCAGCGGCAGTGTGCTCGCGCATGAAATGACCCATTTGGTCGTTAACCGCTATTTTAGCGGGACGCCGCCGCTGTGGTTGAACGAAGGCCTTGCCCAATGGTACGAAGAATTCGGCTATGCCGCTTTCAAGGGCATCAAGAAAAGCAAACGCCCCCAGTTCCGGTCGTTCAAGCATGTCTATCCCGTCTCGCAAATCCTCGTGCTCGACACCTATCCCCAAACCGCCGCCGGCGTGCGCGCCTTCTATGAAACCTCCAAGTACATGGTCGGTTTGCTTATGATCAAGTGGCCCCCGGAAAAGATTGTCCCCTTTACCCGGGCGCTGATACAGGGCGCGGATGTCTATCAGGCTCTGCAAGACCATTATGATTTGTCCCTGGAGGAATTCACCCAAGCCCTCTCTGGCTTTTGAGGTGGTCGTTAGGTGGTAGGTGATTAGGTGGTAGGTTTGCTCGCCAATCCTAATCGCACTCTTTTCCAGGTTTCACATCTCACGGGTCGTTGTACCGGCTTTAGCCTGCCGCGCACGGCGAGCCACATGCCGCGCCGCACGCGCAAAACAGCGCAAAAAGCGACAAAAATGGTAACTTCTCAAAAAGCCTTGTGTCCGCAGTTGCCCAACCCGCCGGGAGGGTCATTGTCCTCAATGACCAGCGTACGCAGGGCGCGGCGCAAGGCATCC
>RZZM01000181.1 GCA_009929845.1 Spartobacteria bacterium | reverse complement strand
ATCTTCTGTCACAACTTCAGGCCTCTCCGATGACCAGACCCTTCGGGAAGCCGTCAAACTTCCCGCTATTATTCAGCACTTTTCGTGCCATGAATAATTTTTTTTATGGATTCACAAAGCAATTCAACATCAAAGGGTTTACGCAGGTAGTCTGCAATAAGGGCGGGATCGATAACTGGCTTGTCTTTATCAAACGGCGAACCGGCGCCGGAGGCGGCAATAATGGGAATATGGGCCGTAGTCGGATCCCCTTTCAGGGCCTTGGCGACCTCCCACCCATTGTCGCCCGGCAGCATGATATCAAGGATGATCACATCGGGTTGCCACTCACGGGCGATTTTGATACCGACGGCGCCATCGCGCGCTGTATCCACCGACGCATCCTGCAAATCACGGATCAGGGCTTGCTGAAAGAGCAACCCCAGCACCAGTTCATCTTCAATAATTAGTACCTTACAGGTCACAAAACCGTCCTTTACTCCAGCAGGGAATCCACCATGGGCTCCAGTTTCTCGAAGGCGTGTTCAGAGAGGATCAACAATCTCTTCAGTTGCGCGGCCTCAATACCCAGGCGATTGAGACAACTGGGAATCATCGGCGTGATCAGGTCTTCACCGGGCGATCCGAACCCCATGGCTTGTGTCATGAGATAGGCCAGATTGATGACATCCACACGGGGATTTCCCCCCGGGCCGTGATGATCGCGGATCATGGTAGCGAGGGTTTCATCCAGCCCCCAGGTTTGCGCCGCCCAGCATCCGACCTGCGCATGGGTGGCGCGGACATGACGCCGCTCCGCGTCCAGCAACCGCAGCCCCTCTTCCTTCACGGAGTTGAGCGCCGCGCAAAACTCCTCCGGGAAAAACTGGTCCAGGACAACCCGTCCGACATTCGAGAGCAGCCCGGCCACAAAAAGCGCCGGGTCCGAGCGCCCATGAAGTTCCTCTTCAATCAATTTTGCGACGACCGCCGTGCCCAGCGAATGCCGCCAGAGCGCATTGCGGTCAAAATGCGTTTCCACCTCGCGGACGCCAAAGCCCTGGATGACCTGCAATCCGACGCACAATTCGCGCAACTGTTTAAACCCGAGCAGCACCACCGCCTGGTCGATATTGCTGATATGCTGCTGACAACCGAACGCCGCGGAATTCACCACGCGCAACACGCGCAGGGTCAGGACCGCATCCGCCTCGATGACATGCACCAGCTCCTGGATGGAGGCGTTGGCATTCGAGGTCAGCTCGCGAATCCGCTCGGCTACGCCCATGAGCACCCCCAACTGCTTGCCCCGTTTGAGGCAACGCTCCACGCGTAATTTCATTTCCACCGAACTATTCGACACGATAAAGCTCCCGATATGCCTGAAATACACACGCTTTAAGCAAACTCAACTGGTCGTCGCCCGCGCTGGCGGCAAACAAGGATTCGACACGGGCCGCCTGTTTGTCATATTTCTCCCGGTCAATCTTTATATCCGCCTGTTGGCCACCCCCGGCCTCCTCCTCCTCGGTCCCCACCAGATCCACGCTGGACACCTTCCATTTCTGTAGCGCAAGGATATGCTCCGGGGTCAGCGCCACGCCGGCGCGGACAAGCGTCAGCCCCTTGACCGTCACGTCACTCGCGACCACCATACCCGGGGCGATCTCTTCAAGCGATTTCAACATGCTGCCATACCTTTACCATGCACCTTGTCACACACATCATAAAAATTTATACCCGGACACTCTAAATGTATCCAGCAAATCTGTCCATGTTTTTTTACAGGAGGAAACAGAGGAACGTGTGTTTCGCTGATCGTAATCGCACTCTTTTTCTCGCCAATCCCGCCGGAGGTACGTAGGCAAATGAGCGTGGATGAACCTGGCGCAGCAGAGCCGCAACCAAAAGAAGCGGCCCACAGATTACACAGATTTGCACAGATAAAACGTACCAAACGTTCAACATCGCATTCCCGGCGCCCAACTCTGCGTCTCTGCGTCTCTGCGTTAAAAAATATGAACGCAGAGGCGCGGAGACGCGGAGTGCCGAAAAAATCCGATTTTCAGTGAAAAATGCCGATTTTTTGTCAAAAGATGCAGTGTACTCTTTGTGGTTGAAAGAAACGATACGACGGAGGACACGGAGGGGAAATGTTTTTTTAAAATATGGATTCAAATATCTCCGTGAACTCCGTGCCCTCCAGCAGAGCGGGTGGTTGAAAAAATGCGCGGCAGGCTGAATAACAAACCAGCCACCGTCCAACCGGATTATTCCTGAAAGTCGGGCTTGTATGCTTGTCCCCGGCGTGGCATGTTACCGGCATGAAAAACTGCCATATACCCATACTGTTTTTGCTGGCGATGCTCCTTTCGGGATGCCTGACCGGGAAAGGCGGCGGAACGGCCAAGTCCGCGCCGTCCGATCGTATGGAGGCCTACCTGTCGCAGGCGCAGGACGCGCGTCGGCACTGGCTTTCCATCTATCAGTCCGGGGACGGTCCGGTGTATGTCGGCTCGCACCGGCTGCATTCCGGGCAGAAGGCCCGGGTGGATTTCATAAGCGCGCGCAAGTCGGACCTGCCTGTCATCGAAATCCGTCCCAACGAAAATGTATATTACTCCGCGCTGATCGACACCAGCTCCCGCTTCAACTGGATCGCGCTCGATGGCGCGCTGGAACTGCGCATGTTTCCCCTGGGACCGCCCATTCCCGAGCAGACGCCTTCGCATGTCAACGACCCGACCACCGGCTATTTGTCGCTGGCAACCAAATTCCGTATCGAGCAACTGCATATCGAGAATGCCCTGTTTTATACCCTGGCCTCGCAATACTCGCTGGGCCCCCTGGCGCGAAACAGCCGACACCCCATTCCGCGTATGGTCCTGGGATGTGACATGCTCAACGCCATGCGTTTTTTCCAGTTGAATTATCCCGGGCGCCGCGCCGCCTTTTCCTCTACACTGCCTTACAAGACCAGCGATGACCACCTGATCGCTAGTATGCCCCTGAAATCAAAATACGGGGCCATGGCTGTTGAAGGCGCGGTGGACGGACAGGCGGATGTGTTCATCCTCGACAGCGCAGGCGATTATGAACTGGCCATGGATGTCGATGCGCCCGCCACGGCCAATCAGGTCAGCCTGGGAGACCTGGTCTTCCGACAGGTGGCGGTGACGCCGATTGAGCAATGCGGTGTCGGACACGCCGATGTGCCGCACATCGGAAAACGCCTGTTGAGCCGGTTTGTGGTGACCTTTGACCCCCAGAAAAAAGTGGTCTATTTTGAAAAACCGTGACGTTATATGTATCGCACGTTGCCTGCTCGGAGGCCTGCTGCTATGCGGGGTATGTGGATGTATGGCCCCGTCGCACTCGACAGCGCTAAGCGCATCCCGACAGCGTAACCTGCTGGCACGCGCCAAGCCACCCAACCTCCTCGATATCGGCATGGAGATCGACAACAACCGGGCCTATTGGGACAATACCTGCCTGATTCAAGGCAAACACACCGTGCGGGTCCCCTTTGTTTCGAAATACCGCCAATACGCCAATTTCCCGATCATCCGGGTTCATGTGAACGGCAAAGCCACCTACGCGCTGGTGGATACCGGGGCCTCCTCCTCCGTAACGGAATACCGGCTGGCCCACCGCGCGCGCGTCACGCCGCTGATCACGCCGTATGCGGCGCGGGATGATGATCCGGCCCGGGACCCTACCCTGCTTTCCGTGGATATCATGACGCCGGGTGGCGTTTCCGAGATGTTCCTGGGCGTGGCCGACGCCCTCCATATCGCCGACATCACGGTCTCGAATGTCCCCTTCGGGATATTGAACGATATGCGGGGGCTCGGGCAGGTCTCCTGGATCGACGGCTATCGCGTGGAAACCATCCTGGGGCAGGACGTCCTTTCGGCCTTCAGTTATGTGACCTTTGATTATCCACGCGAACAAATGACCTTCTCGACGGAGCGCCGCTACATACCGGAAAACAGGAAACTCGTGGCGGCGGTTCCTTTGCTGGATACCTCGACAGCACTGTCAACCATAGCCGGCATTGACCGTGGGCAACCCTTCCAGGTGGTTTTCGATACCGGGGGCGCGTTTGGCCTGTGGATTTCATCGCGGATGGCGCGCCAGCTCCGCCTTTCGCCCCAACGGATGACCGGCGGCATCGAACACGGGGGCAGCCTGGCGGGGACCACCACGACACGGGCTGTCGGCAATCATACCATCACCCTCGGGCATACCGAAATCCCCGGCGTGCCCACGCGCATCTCCGAGATGGACCACACCGGCAGGGACCCGGCCCTGGCCCTGATCGGAAACGAGCTTTTGCGCAGGTTCCGGGTGACAATCGACTATACCCGCCGTACACTTTACCTGGAAAACCCGTAACGGAATTATTGCGCCGCCAGCGCGAGCGCCGCGCCGCCGATGACCCCGGCGTCGTTGCCCAGCTTGGCATGCAAGATTTCGACACGTTCCGCAAAGAACGGACTCAGGCGCTGGACCAGTTTTTCCCGCAGCGGATCAAACAGCACCTTGCCGCTCTGCGCGACGCCCCCGCCCACGATGAAGGCTTCGGGCTGCAGCAGATACGTGACCGACGCAAACGCCGCAGCCAGGCAATCCGCCATGAAGTCAAAAATCTCGAGGCCCAGCGCGTCGCCTTCCGCCGCCGCCTGCGCGATCTCCTTGGGGGTCACCTCGTCAAGTTTGTCCGCCACCAGTTCGCGGATACGCGAGGCGCGACCTTTCTTCAATTCCTTGACGGCGCGCGCGATCAGACGCTGATTGCCCACATACTGCTCAAGCCCGCCGCGTCCCTCAGGACTGCGAATGCCGTCTTTCTCGATGCAGACATGGCCGATTTCACCCGCCATGGAATGCGCGCCCCGGTACAGGCCGCCATTGATAACAATGCCGCCCCCTACCCCGGTGCCCAGCGTCACAAACACCGCGTTCTTCAATTTTTTCCCGGCGCCGAACATACACTCGCCCATGGCCATGACATTGACATCATTGTCAACAAATGCGCGCAGTCCGAAACGCTTGCGGAGAATGGACGCCAAATTCACGCCGGTCCAGCCGGGCACATTGGTCAGGTTGTGAATAAAGCCCCGTTTGTAATCAACAAACCCGGGCACCCCGACCCCCATCCCGCAAAGCTGGTCCTCACGGATGCCCACTTCAGCCACCAGCCCGGACAACCCGGACGCCAGGGCCTCGACCCAGTCCTCCCGCGTCGTGACATTCTTCGTCGAGTGCTTTTTTTTAGCCAGGATTTTTCCTTTTTCATTCACCAGCGCAATCTTTACAAAGGTGCCCCCGAAATCCACACCCAATCCAATCTGTTTCGGTTTCTTAATTGTCATGGCCGGTACCCTTTCTGAACGCGTCATCCGCGACTATCGTTTTCTGTTCACTTTCATTTATGGCTCGTTTACCAAAAAAATCCAGGGCATTTCGAGTTGTTATCCCTGCAATTTTCTGTACCGGACACCCGTGAAGTTCGGCCAGTTTTTCGGCCACGCAGACCACCCAGGCCGGTTCATTTTGTTTACCTCGATGGGGAACCGGCGCCAGGTAGGGGCAATCGGTCTCTATCATGAGCCGTTCCAGGGGAATCATGCGCGCGGCCTCGCGAACCTGCCCGGCCTGGTTGAAGGTAAGTATACCGCTGAAGCTGACCATGAAACCAAGTTCGAGTACCTGCCCGGCAAAGGCGGGGGTCCCGGTAAAACAATGCAACACCCCCGGTGAACGGTCCGGCCGGGGCCAGTTCCCGACATAGGCCCGCAGGAGTTCCAAGGTATCCTCGTCGGCTTCCCGGCTGTGAATAATCACCGGCAGGCCGAGGGCGGCGGCGATATCGAGCTGTTCGCGCAGCAGGCGCTTCTGGATGGCGGCAGTTTCGGGATGATAATGGTAGTCCAGCCCAATCTCACCCACTGCGACAACCGAAGGTAACGCAAGCTGTTCCGTCAGCGCTTGCAGGTCGTTGGGCCGTTCCGCCTGATCCCGGTCAAAGCCCACCGCCACATGGAGTGTTTCCGGGTGCCGCGCCGCCAGTGAAGCAACCAGCCGGTTCGATTCCGCGTTTCCGCCCACGGCAATTATACGGGTCACACCGGCGTCCGCCGCGCGTGCCAGCACCTCTTCCACAAGCCCCTTGGCGGCAAACTTGTCAAAATGCGCGTGGGAATCAATGTACTCGCCCGTCATGACCACCTGCCGCATTCAGACGCCATGATACAATCCCGTCAGGCACAACGCATATAAAACAATAATGATCAGCGACTCGATCCCGAAGGTCAGGCGCCGGGCGGGCTTGGGCCGATAAACAAGCGTAGCGATCACCACACACGTTGCCATGATGCCCAGAACCCCGGTAAATATCTGCCCCCACCCCAGGTTTGCTTCCGCGCCACGCACCACAAATGCGCCTTTTGTGTAGAAGACATCCGCCGTGCCCATGATCATCACATTCCAGATATTGGACCCCAGGACGTTCCCAATCATCAGGTCGTAGGCCCCCATGCGAATGGCGGTGATGGAAACAATAAGTTCCGGCAGCGATGTGGCAATGGCCAGGAGCAGGGTGCCGATGAAGGTGCGCGAAAGACCGCTCTGAACCGCCAGTCTGTCGCCAAGCACCGCCAGCAGGTACCCGCATATGACGACGATCACAGAGGCGATACAGAACGAGACAATCAGAGACTTCCGTTCCAAATGTTCCGCGTGGGAGGGCGCCTCAATGGGCGCAATCTGTAAGCGCTGCTCAAAATAATACACCATCAGGAAAGCCGCTACTCCCAACACGATCACCAGGATGGAACCGGTGGAGACAAAGGGGAGCACGCGCGGCAGCGTAGACGGGAAGAGCAACGCGATCATCATGACCGCGACGAGGAAGATACCCCACGTCGCGGAAAGCACATTGCCGGGGTTGGTCAGGCGAATCAGGCCACCGCGCCTGAAGGCAAGATCGCACCCTGCGAGAATAACGATATTGAACAGCACGCTTCCGAATACATTGCCGATAGCCAGGTCCGGGGAATCCACCTTGGTCACGGAACTCAGCGTAGTGGCCAGTTCGGGCAGACTGGTCACAAGCCCCACCACCAGCAGGCCCATCCAGGACTTGGCCAGGTTCAACAATTCGGCCAACCGGTCGGCATAAATGGTCAACTTGTATCCGGCATATACCAGGATGCCCGCGCTCAGCAAAAACAGCAGCCAGGTAATCATAAATTCGTCTCCAGCCAACGCAGGGCGGACGCGTCTTCCCACGTCTTTCTCAGGTACGCCTCCACCTCACGGGCTTCTTCTTTGTTGTCCTGCTTATTCAATAGTTGTATCCTTTTCACGCCAACGCGCACCGCCATCAGCGCATCCCGCGCATGTTCCACAACATACGCATACTGTTGCCCGGCGTCTTTATCCAGATGGTTGAGAGCATACAGGTCCCCCAGCCGTTCGCGCAACACCAGACTGTCCGTCTGCTCCACTTTCCGCAACCCGTATTCAAGCGCGCTCGCATACCGCCCAGAATGCGCAAGCAGATTCATTTTCCGCACGTAGGCCCACTCCCGCCCCGGTATTTCATCCGCTTCGAGATGGGCAATCTGCTCATCCAAACTGTAGCGGAACGGACGGTACAGCGGATCGGCCGCTACACTGATCTGCCAGGACACCACCCGTAACGAAGAATACGCCGCCTCGGCCAGGGTCATCCCCCGACACAGGCGGTCGGCAAAGATATCCAGATTGGGGGTGAATGCCAGATACGGCTCATAGACCGCCCCCAGGGTCGCCGCCGCCCCCCGATACAGTAACGGCCCCATCCAGAACAGCGATTTTGAACGCAGGCTTTTTCCACTGTAGGAATGGATATGACAGGCAATCGCACCCGGCTGGAATCGGAAGTCATCATTCAAAAAAGGGCCTTTGATATGCTTGTGGTACCATCCGAAATATCCCGCAACTTCCTGCATGGGATAATCATCCGCGATCAGACCGCCCGCCTCGTCCAGCGTACATTCATAGCCTTCACGCTGAAAACGGTGGCAGGCCTCGGCGATCCAGTCATCCCCAATCCGGTAGGCGGGGTCCGTCATGCCACGACCGTCAAAGTACATCCGTCCGAGCAGGCCATAGCGCTCGGCAAACAGGGATTGGTCAATCATATTCCTGACGGTCTGTTCATCCGGCCCGTCCAGGCGGGTCGTCAGGATAAAGAACTGATTGTCGGCGCGGGGTTCGGGAAAATAGCGCACATTGTAAAAGGGACAGGATACCGGTCCTTTGAGATCATAAGGCGCGGCCAGCAGCAACGCCAGTTCAGAATCAACCGCCGAGGTGGTCTCATCCATAAACTTGCCCGTACCGCGCTCCGTAAGGGCGCGTACCATCGTCTGGATATCTGAAACGCGCAGGGGCACCCCATACATGGCGACAAGATATTTCACGGAGGACCGGCGTGTAATCCACGCGCTCTGATTGGGGCCGATATCTTTGTCGTCGCGCAAGGCCTGTTGGATCAAGCCCTGCTTTCGCAGAAAAGCCAACAGCGGATCACGCAACTTGCTGTTGTAGGTGGCGCGGGACATGATCTCCCCCCGGGAAAGGGCAAGCACACACAGGTTCTCTTCGGGAATGCCCCGTTTTTCCATATAGTAGCGCGCCAGCTCAACGGATGCGGGCACCGTCTCATTGGCAAGCACAACGACCGACCCGGTCCCGGTCTCCGCGGCATACGCAGAATGATTCAACCCACATAAAAGCCCCCCCGCCAATCCAAGCAACCGGAGGGGCAAGCCACAGCAAATCGTTTTTAGTACACACCTGCTCATTTCCCGCATCATGCGTCAATGTTCGGCGAATTTCAATAAGGTAACGAAGCTTAAAGAACAAGCTACTGGTGGTAACTCTCTTGCCGATGCAAAACACGACCAATGTAGATTGTGTCGTTTATTACATCGAAAAGAATACGATAGTTGCCAACGCGAAGGCGGTAGGCGGGCTCAAAGTTTGTTAATTTTTTGATATTGGATACATCGGGAAAATTGGCGAGCTCGCTCATTTTATGATTCATACGGCCACGCTCGCGAGCATTCAACCGTTTCAGGTCTTTGACGGCACTGGAGCGAATCCTAATCTGCATCGGCAAGATAATCCTCAAATGTCACAGATTCTTCACTGCGTGTAGCTTGAAGACATTTTAAATCATTCAAGTCTTCCTCTGAGACAATTTCTACTCCGTCACCTCGAAAGTGATCCAGCATCCAGCGTACCTTCTCTGTGGTTTGGTCATCCAATATATTAATGGTCATCGTTTTCATGGTTTACCTCACTACAACCTGATCATGGGATCAAGGTATATATAAGAGCCGGGTGAGTCAACCCACAAAACAACTGCAACGAAACAGTAATAGTGGAAATCCTGCGCACAAAACGCTATGGTACAGTCCATGAAAATCAATTTTTTATACACAAGCATCGGACGCGGGCATCCCATGTATCTGGATGGTATTCGGGCCTGCCTGCCGAAACAGCGCATCGGATCGGTCGAAGATGTCTTTTCGGTATCCTCGCCGATACCCCGTATGGTATGGACGCTGGCGCGAACCCTTTACACCAGGGCCTCCTCCAAGGGCGGGGGCCGGTCGCTCTACACCCGGCTGCGCAGGAGTAACAATTATAACACCCCCGGCCCGGCGATGCGCCTGCTGGGATA
>RZZM01000601.1 GCA_009929845.1 Spartobacteria bacterium | reverse complement strand
CCGCATAATTGAACTGCAGGAACGTACCGACATTGGTGTTGGGCACCAGCTCGGTGGCGGGGTTATAGCCTTCTGCTGAGAAGTAGGCCCAATCCATATCCAGCGGGTCAGCCAGGTCGTCGCCATAGCGCATCAGGCAATCATCAATACGCCCAGCCTGATCACCTGACCCCGGGGAATCCCACTGAAAGGAAATGGAGGGTCTAACCTCGTACAGGCTGACATCCGCGCATACGCCGGTCACCACATACTCATACCAGGTTTCCCCGGACAGCGCCGGCATAATGAATTCCTGCACCGTAGCCACCTGAATCTGGTTGGTCAGGGTTTCGTCATAGTACTCGAGGCGGATTTCTCCGTTGGTCATATTAAAGTCCGCTTCAGCGCGACCCCAGAAAGAGAAAGTAAAGGTACCGGTATTTTCGGGATAGACCGGCTGTGATATCGCAAACGGGCCGATATAATCATCCCAGCCCGCCAGGGCAACACCATACGAACCGGAGCGCGCGGCCCAGTCGGCTCTGAAAATGGACACATTGGTATTCGCCGTCCATTGCGAACCTGCCCAGCCATCACCGTTCTCGAACCCACCGTTTGAAAACTGGTAGCCGGTCTTCACGAGCGCGCCCGTCACAAGTACCGCATCGTCGAGCAGGCAGGAACGCGGATCGGAGGGCATATTTCCCCAGGCGCCTTCGAGTGAGACCGTTACATACGCCAAATCGCTGCTGGCGCAACTCCCGGTTATATAAATACGATGCCAGTAGCCATCACGGGGAATCGACTGCTCCTTAACGGTCGCCGCCTGCAACACGCCATCAGCGTCATCCAGCCATTGAAGACTCAGTGTATTTGTCTGCACGGCATAATTAGCTTCCGCGCATATCCAAATGCTGAACGTATATTCGCCTGTCGCTGTGACAGGCGCCTTCTGACTTAAGTTACCGTGATTGTCTGGCGACCAGTTCCACCCCTGGAATACGGCCCCGTTTGTCCCGGAGCGGGCCGCCCAGGGCTCGGTGGCGACTCGACCCGCCAGCACCCAGTCCGTCGAGCCGGATTCAAACCCCGGATTGCTCAGTAAATTCGCCCAGGTCGCTGACGCAGCAACCAGGACGAGTGACATTATCAAGGCATATTTCTTCATGGAAGTCCCCTTTCCTATATTTGTTTATTGCCTATCCTGTTTGTTAACACCATTCACATACCCCGCTTTATCAGCGTGTAGATTGCGTCGATCTAAATACAACAACAGGGCGCTAATCAAGAAAAAACGTAAAAAAAAGATTATAACCCGATATGCTCCAGCAATTTAACATACTAGATGCATGCTAGTATTTTTATTTTTTTACTTAAAGAATCTGATGTTGTAGGTTTGCAGGTTTGTGGGTTGGGCGAGTGCGATTAGGATGGGCGATGGGAGGGACATGGTTTTCCATGTCCGGGTTAATCGGGAAGCGTTATGTTGAATCTGAAAACAGCTTGGCTCATCCAGTCGCTGAGATAAAATCCACGTCGCGCAGCGCACGCACGCAATAGAAAAGTGCAAAAAACGAAAAAATCCGGGATAAAACGGGATAAAATGGTCTCCGCGCCTCTGCGTTCATATTTTTTAACGCAGAGACGCAGAGACGCAGAGTTGGGCGCCGGGAATGCGAGGCTTGTGCGACACTTTTGCCTTAAAAAACAGCAATTCTCACTTAAAACATGCAAAAAACGTATTTGGCTTCTATTTCGTGTCATTCAGGTAATGGGTGATGACTTCCACGGTGCCGGCGGGGCCATCCGCACGGGCCACGTATCCACCTGCGTTCCGGACCATTTCCTTGACTTCCATCATGGCATCGGCAGGGCAGCCGACGTGCATGGCGGCTCGACCGTCAAGCATATCCAGGTCATTGAGGTGATCGCCGATGGCGAGCGCGTTCCGGCGGTCGGCCCCGCGCGCGGACAGGAACGCCTCCAGGGCGCGCCCCTTGCCCAGGGCATCCGGCATGGCCACCACCCA
>RZZM01000600.1 GCA_009929845.1 Spartobacteria bacterium | reverse complement strand
AGTAGAGTAGAGAGCAAGTTAGCCACAATGACTAACTTGCTCCCCCTCGTCAAACCGGACATGCAGATTTCCCGCATCCGGCTTTCCTATTGTCTTCACATCATTACTATCAGGGAAGCCCGCTATAACGGCACCAGACCTAGTTTTCCATGCAGGTGTTGGTACCATGTTTCCCCTTTCCGTGGACGATAGGGGCGCTGACTTCGACGTTTCAGGTGGTTGATAAGCCGCTGTCGGACAAAGCTGTTCATCTCTCGATAGCTTTTCCGCGGATAGCCCTCACTGAAGTAGCATGCCCAGCCCTTAAGCTGGTGATTCAGCTGTTTGATCAACTCGGGTATCGGCACGTGAGAGGTTTTGGAGCATAGCTTCTGTCTGACTTTCTCTCGTCGCCTTGCACAAGATTCTTTGCTGGGAAACAGGTTGAGATAGCGATGATCCCGCCCTTGAAGGTCTTTGTCGTACCGATAGCTGTACCCCAGAAAGTTGAGGACGGCTTGCGGTTCTCGTAAGTTGACGATCTTGGTTTTTTTGCGGTTTATGCTCAATCCCATCCAGCCTTCAGCTGTGGCTTCGACCCAGTCAGTTATTCCTGTTCCAATAAACCGCGCCATGATGACGAAGTCATCTGCGTAACGAATGATCTTGGCGTTGGCAAATTGGGCAGGCCCTCCCTGCTGGTGAAAGCGCTTATCGAACCAGTGCAAATAGAGATTGGCAAGCAGGGGGGAAATGACTCCACCTTGCGGGGTTCCTTCCCTCTTGCGCTGCCCTGGCTTCCCTTTCCCGCCGTCTTCTTCTATGGGAGCCTTGAGCCATTGCCGGATCAACTTCAGCACACCGCGATCGGTGATGCGCATCTCCACGCAGGCCATGAGCTTGTCGTGGGGAATGGTGTCAAAGTAGGCTTTGAGATCGGCATCGTAGATGGCCGTCCGGCCTTGACGTAGTTGGTCAGTGATGGCACCCAGTGCTTGGTGTGCACTGCGTTTGGGGCGGAATCCATAGGATGTATCGAGGAAATCCGCCTCAAATATCGGCTCCAATATCAGTTTCGTGGCGGTCTGTACAACCCGATCACGCAGAGTGGGTATCCCGAGGGGTCGTTCTCCTCCGTTGGCCTTCTCTATCATGACGCGTCGTACGGCTTGCGGGCGGTAGCGCTTTTCCTTGAGGGCTTGATGGATCTCCTCAAGAAAGGCGGCTTCGTGTTCCGGGCTGGTCTGTATCGCTTTGATACTGACACCATCCACTCCAGGACTGCCGTTGTTAAAGACAACCTGTGCCCATGCCGCCGCAAGCACGTCTTGCCGGTAGATTCGATCATACAAGGCGTAAAATCGAAACTTCGGCTCCTGTTTTGCTTTGATGTAGAGCTTCTTCCTCAGCTTGAAGAGGGGTTCAGGAAGACCTTTATGATTGACCATAAAGGCTTCAGGTATCTCTACCCTTTCCTTCTCCGTAGTGGGCTTGCTGTGTGCAACCAAGCGGCTTCTCCTTCTGATTCCAAAACATGACAATAGCGAGGCCCCTTCGCTCCACCCACATTACATGGGCTTCATCACTACTATGGGCCTCTCCGACTCCCGGCAGGCGGGTCACCAAGGTTATGTCTTCCCTTGTGGCCCGTGAAGTACAACTTCCAGCCTGACGGGTCTCCCGAGTTCCCGATCATTCTTTCATGGCACGCCATCCGCTTTGACTCCGATGGATTGAACTGCTGCTGATGCTGATTTCTTCACAGTCCATGCTGGTTTCACCTTTTCCGACAGGCTGACCATCCATAAGGGAATAACGAAGCTCATTTCGGTTCACGCTTGCGCATTATGGCTTACCATTTCGTTGCCCGACCTTTACAGTCGTTGCCATCCCAATTAATATGGGCTCTGCAGGCCTTGCTCCCCGTGCTTTGTTGCCTCCGCACGACAGGCCGCAACTATCTGTCCAATCAGCAATTAACAGAGCAAGCTCCTTTCAGCTTGCGAGAATGACCGAGCTTGGCTCGGCGCACCG
>RZZM01000599.1 GCA_009929845.1 Spartobacteria bacterium | reverse complement strand
CCGCTGATCGCATTGGTCTTGTAGTCCACGGTAAAACTGCCGTAGCGACGCGACGCGTCGCCCGGCGCGCTGGTCACATTCGCCACCCAGTTGGAAAAGCGGTTCCCCTGGAACTGCGACACCAGGGCCGGAGAATACACGACATAATCATATTCGGCATCCGTCATGAAGGTATCGACCACGGCCAGGTTCTCGAGAAACATCCGGCCGTAGCGATCGGAACTACCCGGGGAAATATCATAGGGATCGGCCATCGCGGAATAGACCACCATGGGGATATTGTATCCGCCGCTGTTCACCATGAACCCAAAAAAGATATAGGGATTTGTGCCCGTCACATAGGCATCCAGTTCCGTCAGCTCCCCCAGCCGGTATTTCAAGGCATCGGGATTGTACTCCATGTCGATGCGCCCTGTTTTCCAACCGGGCATCATGGATTCAAGCAAGGGAATGCTCTCCCGAAGAACCCGGATATTATAGACCAGCCATTTGACAATCGGGTCATCCAGAATGTACTGCGCGATGCCGAATTTCAACGCGTTTGTCCGCGCGGCGGGCAGAAGATAGGGCACATTGGACGGACTGCAGTTTCCGGTGATCGCCTCCAGCGCATTGAAATCGTTCAGGCGCTCCATCGAGAAATACTCGTTATCATCCGTCCAGCTTGCCTCCTGGAGCACATGATAGGGGTCCCGATCAATTTCACTCAAATAACCGCGCACCGCGTCGAGGTCGCAGGCGCCGCCGTATCGGCTGAGATAATGCTCCCAGGAATTGGTCGCGTGAGCGCTGTAGCCCAGCCGGGAAATCGCCGAATCGGGCTCTTCAAAAGCGACATACATGTCCTTGCCCTGATAGGCGTCCACGATCTGCGGCTGAATAAGGATCTGCCTGCCGAACTGCGTGGCGACATCCTCCGGACTGAACGGCGGCTCTCGACCTAAGACCGCCTTGAAATGATTGGTTACGGCCGCGACAAGACCGGGATCATGATAGACCCGTTCGCCGTTTTGATACGTTTGGTAGTACAGCAACAGGTTCAACATCGTCGACACCCGAACGCCGCTGTAGCTTTCGCCGACCATGATCACCTCGTTGGTCTGCAGCGTCGGATGCTCGTCCAGGAACCGCAGGATGGTTCGCAAGACCTGCGCGGCGTCAATATACGCATGGCAGTTTTCGCCGTTAAGGAACTGCCAGAGATTCAACCATCCATAGGACATATCATCCAGCATATAGGAATACCCGGTATTCGGGGCATCTATGTAGAGCAGGTTGCCCAGGGCCGTCCAGGAAAAGGAATTCGTTTTATAAAGATCATTGGTGGACATCCGGTTCCGGTCAAGCGTATACGGCGCCGTATTCATGGAAAACAGATTCATACAGGTGCCGCAACCGGGACCGCCGTTGATAAAGACGAACAACGGCTTCGATGCATAATCCTCATCCGCCTGAAAATGACTGTACCACAACCGCGTCACATCCGATGTATAATTGCAACGTTCCGTGGATGCATCCTGCAAGGCAAATTCAATCGGCTCAATCTGGATGTAGTTCATCTCGCCGACGATATCGGCAACCGCCGCGCCGAGACCCGGCACAAACACTGAAAACAAGAAAACAAGCCCTCCGATTAAACCTGTCGCCTTCGACAAACGAGCCCTTTGACATGCCATGTTCCTGCATCCTTTCTGATCAGTTCTCAACACATGAAAAACCAATAAATAGATTATAGTATCCGCGACGAACAGGGGATAATCAATCACATTCACCACAGGAAATCAGTTGCCGCTCCCGGCCCGCATACATGGCTATTGTTTCTCGCGTTTCAACGCATCGGGTTATGGCGTCGGGAAGCGTGTGGCGCGCACGCGGAACACGGAGGTGGTCCTGAATGCGGACGCACTGCTGCCTGACGGCGTGGTCGGCGGCGGGTAGGTGCTGTAAATGTTCCAGTCAGCATCATTCGTCTGCATGAAATCACGGGCCACTTCCAGGTACTGCCAGGCGTTT
>RZZM01000598.1 GCA_009929845.1 Spartobacteria bacterium | reverse complement strand
GCTGCATCGCCTCGTCAACGGTCTCCAGTTTTTTCTGCGTTACTTTCAACTGGCTCTGCTTGAGATGGACGGACAGCAGAAAGGCCGCGGACGACAGAAGAATCCCGCCGATTAGCACGACAATGGCCAGTTCGATGAGAGTAAAGCCGCTGGCCGGATTTTCCCTGTTCTCCGGCGATGGTGCCTTCATGACTCAAGCCTTTCCATTATTTCAAGATCCATATTAAATTGCTATTCATGAAAATTTAATGAAAATGCCTGAAGATTAAAAGGCGATTATGCAGATTGGAAAAGCTATGAACAGGAAGTCCTTGCAGATTGATCTTCAACGCGGAGGCGAGGACGGTTTCTCGTTAATTGCGATGGCGCTCACGATTTCCGTTTGCGGCCTGTTCATCGTCGCCGGCATACAGCTTTATCAGATGTGGGATGCCAACCACAGGGAAACCGTGACGGAACAAGGTATCAGAGACATTCAGGCGGGACTTTCCCGTTACCTTGCCCAGAATGGGCGCTACCCCTGTCCTGCCCCGCTTGATGCGGCTATCGACACGCCGTCATTCGGCAATGAAGTCAGCGCCGATTGCACCGCTGGCGCTTTTCCGGGGACTTTTCGCGCCGCCGGGCGTGACGGCAGGATGGTCCGGACCGGCGCCGTGCCGGTGCGCACCCTTGGCCTCGACGATCGTCTGATGTTCGACGGGCACAAAAAGCGCTTCATCTATGCCGTGACCGAGGAGTACGCCTCCTCCGCCGCGCAGCCGGCAGCGGACAGGGGCGCCATCGCCATTATCGATGCGGACGGTAACAACGGAACGGCGGTGCCGGGCAATATCGCGCAGATCGTTTACAGCATGGGCCTTGACAATAACGGCGCCTATAACACGAACGGTCTTTTATTACGCGCCTGCGATCCTGCCGCCGCTTCAGGGGAAAACTGCGACTTTACCGCCAACGCCACTTTCCGGAACACCATCGCCAAGTCGATGAACGAGAACACAATGTTCGTCCATAAGATGGCCTACGCCCCCGCAAGAACCGTCATCACCTGCGCGGATACGGGCATTCCCGTACCGGGAGAGGTCGCTTTTCTGGTCGATACCAGCGGGAGTATGGATTGGAAAGGTCAGGGAGAGGACGGATTCAGTGTTCAATGTCCGGCCACGATGCCGAACTGCAAACGCATCCATGTCGCCCAGTGGGCGATGCGCCGCGCGGTTCCGGCCCGGATCATGACCAACGCGCTTGCTGCTGAGCCCGGCGCGACGGGGATGACAGGTTTCGTTGCCAGAAACAATGTGAACAATGTCCAGCAGAATCTCGGCGACATCACCATCGACGATCCTACACAAGCGGGATACGAACCGCCTACGGAGGAAGAACTGAGCAACACTCTGGAAGGCAAGCTTCAGGGCATGTGCCCGACGGGCAACACGCCCCTTGGCATTCATATCGAGGCGCTGGCGGACAAGATCGGGGACGGTACGCCGGAGCGTCCCAACAAGGTTGTGGTGATTTCGGACGGGGTCAGCAACAACGGTACTGATCCCGCTGCCGTTGCCAGAAGCATCGCCCGAAAATATCCAAATATTCAGGTCGATATCATCGACATCGTCGGCAATCCCAGTCTGCGGACAGTCGCCGAGACGACAGGGGGCCAGTATTTTCCGACCAGCAATCCCGATGAGCTTCTTGAAGCCCTGTTTGCGGCGGTCGGTGTTTGCGGCGCTACCCTTACCCCCGTTGCGCCCGCTGATCCACGCTATTGCGGGGAGTAATAAAACGACCGGATATATCCGGTCAAACCCAATCATGCTTTAGCGCCTGACACACCTGACCCTGTAGTTATTCGTCTCACTGTTATGAATCCGAGACCCAAAGTTGAAGTTCTGGTTCCACACATCGTTCGTGTTGGACTCCGTCGAAGACCAGTAGAAACCGTACTTGAAGTCGCCGATAGCCTCCCGTTTCTCATACAGGATATTCAACTCCTCTATGGCGGGCAAATACCAATCGCT
>RZZM01000180.1 GCA_009929845.1 Spartobacteria bacterium | reverse complement strand
ACCTTTAACTGGGGGTGGGGCGCGGCCTATCCCGCGGAGTGGTGATGCCCCTCAGATGTTCCGGATGAACTCGATGATTTCATCCAGGCGCGCGGACGGCGTTTGCGCCTCAAGGCGTGGGAAGCGACGCTCAAACATGATGTAGTCGTTGTTGTGTGTGAGGATCAGCTTGTCGTCGCGTACCTCCACTTCCGTGACCTGTTTGTGCGAGGCGAGTATCCGTATCCGGGCGACTTTCAGCAATCGGTCGACCGGTTCGGGCAGCGGTCCGAACCGGTCCTGAAACCCGGCGTAGAGCTGGTCGATCTCCCGCTCGCTGCCGGCGCCGGCAATGTAGCGGTAGGCGTCCACCCGGTGGTTTTCATCTTCAATGTAGCTGTAGGGCAGGGCCACGGCGTCCGGGCTTTCAGCATGCCGCGGCGACAGGTCGATGAAGTCAAGTTTCACCTCGACATCCACCACCTGCAACGGGGCCTCGCCCTTGTGTGCCGCAATGGTCCGGCGCAGCAATTGACAGTACAAATCGAAGCCAACGGCGGCGATATGCCCGCTTTGCTGGGCCCCCAGCAGGTTGCCCGCCCCGCGGATTTCAAGGTCGCGCAGCGCCAGCTTGAAGCCCGCGCCCAGACTCGAATAACGTTTGATGGCGTTGATGCGCTTGCGCGCCGTGTCAAACAGCGCCCCGTGCCGCGGCAGCAGCAGATAGGCGTAGGCCTTGTGTTTGTAACGACCGACCCGTCCGCGTAACTGGTACAGGTCCGCCATGCCGAAGCGGTCCGCCCGGTCAATCAGGATCGTGTTGACATTGGGAATGTCCACTCCGCTTTCAATGATGGTTGTGCAGAGCAAGACATCCAGGTGGCGGTTGATGAATTTATCCATCACCCCGGAGAGCCGTTTTTCCGTCATCTGGCCATGCCCGACGCCGATACGCGCCTCGGGAATGAGCTGTTTGAGTTTCAGGTAAACGTTGTGGATAGTGGTCACCCGGTTGTGCAGGTAGAAGACCTGTCCTTCGCGGTTGAGTTCGCGCAGGATGACATCACGGACCAATGCGTCGGAGTACTCGATCACATGCGTCTCAACGGGGATGCGCTCCTGGGGTGCGGTCTGAATGGTACTCATGTCACGGGCGCCGGTCAGGCTCATATAGAGCGTGCGGGGTATCGGCGTGGCGGTCAGGGTGAGGACATCCACCAGGCGGCGCAGTTGTTTCAGGCGCTCTTTGTGCTCGACGCCGAACCGCTGCTCTTCATCAATGATCACCAGCCCGAGGTCCTTGAACCTGACATCCGGGGAAACCAGCCGGTGCGTGCCGATGACAATGTCCACCACACCGCTTTTCAGCTCCTTAATGACCTCATGTTGCTGGCCCTTGGTCCGGAAACGGCTCAGCATCTCGATGCGCACGGGAAACGCGGCCATGCGTCCGCAAAATGTGTTCAAATGCTGTTGCGCCAGCACGGTGGTGGGCACCAGGACCGCCACCTGTTTGCCCTCCATCACCGCTTTGAAGGCCGCGCGCATGGCCACCTCGGTCTTGCCGTAACCAACATCGCCGCAGATAAGGCGGTCCATCGGGCGTATGCTCTCCATATCGGCCTTCACGGCCTCGATGGCGTTGATCTGGTCATCCGTCTCCTGGTACGGAAAGGCGGCTTCAAATTCGTGCTGCCAGGCGGTGTCCCCGGAAAAGGCGTACCCTTCAAGGGTTTCGCGCGCGGCCTGGGTTTCCAGCAGGGTGGACGCCATGTCTTCAATGGCCTTTTCCGCCGCGTCTTTGAGGTTTTTCCAGCGCGCCCCGCCCAATCGGTGCAACGCCGGCTGGGAGCCCCGCGCGCCGATGTAGCGGCTGAGTAGATGGGTCTGCGAGACGGGGACATACAGCTTGGCCCCGTCGGCATATTCAACCGCCAACACCTCCTGCAAACGTCCCTGAAAGTTGATTTCATACAGCCCCAGGTATTTGCCGATGCCGTGATCGGCATGCACCACCAGTTCGCCGGGCTGGATATCGGTCCACAGCGTAAGCCGCGGGCCTTCCACCCCCGAAGGCTTGTGTTTGCGCCGCGCGCCTGTGCCGCGCCGCTCTTTCCGATACCCGTAAATGTCGCTCTCAGACACCACCAGCAGCTTCCCGGCGGGATACTGAAATCCTTCCGAGAGACTGCCGACATGCAGGCGCATGCTTTTGCCGGGCAGCTTGCGCGGATACATCTGCCGGAACCGGTCGAGCGCCCCCTGGGTGTTGAAGAAGATGTGCACCTGACAGGTTTCTTTGGCGGCCTGGATCAACGCCTGGATGTACTGGCGCCGGGCCGTTTCCATGATGTCCGGATGCATGCCCTGTGCTGACAGGTCGGGGAGCTGTTCGCCGGGCGTGAACTGAATGCCTTCCCCCATGTGGCGCTCCGGGGAGAGGGACGTGAATTCAACACGCAGCCCCTCCCGGCAGCCCTGTATGCGCTCGCGGATCACATCAAAACGTTCTGTGAAGGCCTCCGCCCCGGCCGTGAAAACCGACATCTCGAACAGGCCGGCGTGCTCTTTGACCTGGTCCGGTTCAACCCATATCCAGCCGCAGTCGTCCGGCAGGTAATCCAGCAGGGTGCCGGTCGCTCCAGCCGTTTCCAGCAGGCTCCATTCGTCGGGCGGCGACAGGGTAATCTGGTCGACTTTATCGATTGAGCGCTGCGTGGCCGGGTCAAAAAGGCGGATGGATTCAAGCAGGTCGCCAAAAAATTCCAGGCGCACCGGCCAGTCGGAGGTCGGCGGCCATACGTCCAGAATGCCCCCGCGCAATCCAGCTTCGCCCTTGTCCTGGACTTCGTGTGTAAAGGAATACCCGGCCTTGAGCAGGAGGGCGGCCATTTCGTTGACGTCATATTCTTTCATCCGACGCCAGGTGGACAGGTGCGAGGCAAAAACATGCGGCGAGAGCGTCTTTTGCATCAGCGCCTGGATACTGGTGAGGATGACGCCTCCGGGCGTTTCTTCCAGGTAACGTGTCAGCGTATTGAAGCGTGCCCCGGTGATTTCGGTGTGCGGACGGCTGTCGCCTGTCGGTAACGCGTCCCAGGGAGGGAAGATATGCAGGTGGGCCTCGTTCTCGAACGCGAGGGTACGCAGGTTGTCCGCCATGTCCTCCAGCGAATGCGCCCCGTCCGTTACGCATACCCATACGCGGGGGTAGCGCTCAAGCAGGCGCCAGGTCATGAAAGCCTGGGCGGACGACGGGAACGAAGACAAAACAATCCCGCCCTCCTCACCAAGCCGCCCGGTGAGCAGTTGTTCATCTTCCGCTGTCAGAGCGGGCAACCGTGTGCGATCGCTCATGAGGCTAACCTACTGCGAAGGCTGCATCAGGTCAAGCCGCTTGGCAGGTGTCTTCAACCTATAGGGGTGGGGAGACGGCGAGCCGCACACGTTTCGCGCCGAATATTTGCCATTTTCTTCCCTGTCAGCGATTCTTACGGATCGTTTCCAGGTGGGGCTGCATGGACTCCAGGATAAACTCGGCGGCGACAACATTGCCTTCCGGCGTCCAGTGCCCGTGTTTGGGCGCGCCGCCGGGATATTGAAGAGGGCCCGGCTGGGCCGCGTCGGTTTTGCTCATGTCGGCAAAGGGAATGCCCTGCGCTTTGCAGTAGTCGGCCATCTCGCGGTCCTCGGTCATGGGGCAGACCAGCAGCCGCCCGTCGGCGGCGTCATAGAGGGCTTGAATAAGTGGCAGGGTAGGGTCATCCGACGCCTTGCCGCGCTTTTTCTTGGGCAGCCTGGCTGGTTTGTTGGCCTCCACATCCATGCGGGCGTCGAGCGCCTGGGCGATGTGATAGAGCAGGTACGAACGGGTTTTCATGAAGACCCGGTTGGCGATGGGGGCATACAGGTTCTCGCCCTCGGTGGGGGGCGGGACGGGGGAGTTGCGCCGCACAAGCTCGCCTTCTTCGACCGTAAAATAGGGTTTGTTGTATCCGCGCACGCGGCTGTGCAGGTTTTCTTTGCGGTCGTTGCCGCAAACGACAAGGACCGTCCAGTCGGGTTGCAGTTCAGGAGCAAGCTGTTTGAAGGAGAGATACTGCTGGTCCGTGCCATAGCCGTTCATGCCCGCATTGAACCAGCGCACGTCCGGAGTCCGCGCATTCAAAAGGGCGCCCGGGTACTCGTCATCCTCGACGCCGTATCCCCACATGTTGGAATCGCCCAGCAACAACACTTTGATTTTGTCGGTCTGGATGTCCCATGGCGTATCGCGTAAGCCCCGCTCGTTGTGCGTAATGACCGCACCGCTGCCGTGCAGGCCCGATACCCCCGGCTTCCCGGTCCAGCCCAGTACGGGCTCGTAGGTGAAATAGTCGCCCTTCCGGCCTTCCCACTTCAGGGTTTCCTCGAGCATGGCATACCGCTTCTTGCAGTACAGTTCGCCGGCCAGAATGGTCAGGACGAGTACCAGGAGGACGCTGAAGAGACTGAGCGCGAGCTTCTTGAGACATCCGGCTTTCTTTGGGGTTGTGGTTGTATCAATCATTGTATGTATCCTTAGCGCGTTGATCGGACGTTCACTTGTCCGGGGTTGCGATTTCTTTGATGGTGCTTTCAAGACGCCGCACGCGAAACAGCAGTTCGTCCTGCGCGACGCGAATGCGGTCGAGCATCTCCGCGACCAGCCCGACCATGTATACGGCCACCGCGGTACCGGCCAGCGAGGCGGCGACAAAGCCCGACCATTTGTGCGGTGTGAACAGGCCGGTGCGGAACTTTACAGACATCAGGAACAGGAAAAAGCCGAAGGACACAACACTCAGCGCAAAGGCCAACCACCCGAAAAATCGCAACGGACGATAGTCCCGGTAGGTCTTCAGGATGATCGATGCGGTGCTGTACCCATAATGAAACAGATTGTTGGCTACCCGCGATTGCCCATGCTCGCGCGTGCCCCGCACGGCGATAGGCACCTCCGCGATGGCGACCCGCGCAAAGGCCAGATTCAGAAAAGTCTCATGTGTGTAGGTAAACTCGCCCAGCAGCACCAACCGCATATAGGCCTCTTTGGAATAAGCGCGAAATCCGCAGGAGACATCATAAAAACGTTTTTTGATCAATGCGCTGATCCAGCGCGCCATAAAATTGTTGCCCCACCGCTTGGCCCGGGGCATCTCCGGGGTCAGCGATTTGTCGATGAAGCGCGATGCCGTCACAAAGTCCGCCCGCTTGTCCAGAATAGGCTGAATTACCTTGGGAATGTCCGCGGGATTGAACTGTCCGTCACTGTCAATGGTCACCAGGATATCCGTCCCAAGCGCCGTCGCCCGTTCCACGCCGGTGCGGAACGCCGCGCCCACCCCGCGCGAAACCTCGTGACGGATCACCTCCGCCCCGGCCTCGCGCGCCAGTTCATCGGTCCGATCGCTTGATCCGTCATCCACAACCAGCACATGCACCTCGTCCACCCCTGGAATATTCCGGGGAATCCGGTCGATGACATCCTTGATCGTCTTTTCCTCGTTTAACGCGGGTAGTTGTACAACCAGTTTCACTCTTTTTCCCTGCCTGTAATAGTCCTGTTACTAAGATAAGCGGCCATGTTCCCCGATAAGCCAACGCCAATCAAGCAAAGAACAGCAAAAGCTTCGTGCCAATTTGGCGCGGCATGACGAAAAACGCGAATAAACTGAATTCACGGTGTTGACAGGCGGCGCAACGTCCGTTATCTTGCCCGCATCAATCAGGAACGGGCGATTAGCTCAGTTGGTTAGAGCGCATGCTTGACATGCATGAGGTCACAGATTCGAGTTCTGTATCGCCCACCATCCCGCGCCTGAAGGCGATCTAAAACAGCGTGTAGATGAATGGCGCCGCGGTCTGTCCCACCACAATCAGGCCGGCCAGTAGCAGCAGGACCAGCACGATCGGCACAATCCACCAGGCCTTGTTCTCCCACGCAAACACGCCAAACTCTTTTAATAATCTACCTAAATGACGAAAAAATCTCATGGTTCTATCCCTTTTCTTTCCATGCGTTAATCAAGCACAAATTCCTCGCGCCAGTCGCTCTTCTCTTCCCAGTTCGGCTGATCTTTCTTATACAGGAGGTATGGACCCAGCACCAAATAGTCCATCTCCGTGCGCATGAAGCAACGATACGCGTCCTCCGGCGTGCAGATGATCGGCTCGCCGCGTACATTAAACGAGGTGTTGATGATGATCCCGTAGCCGGTCCGTTTTTCAAAGGCCTTAATGATGTCGTAATACGCTTTGTTCGTATCCGGGTTGACCGATTGTACGCGCGCGGAAAAATCCACATGCGTAATCGCCGGGATGTCCGAACGGATTTGATGGATGCGGTCGCGGATGCTCACGTCCTCATCCACGTTGCTGCAGCGTTCTTTTTTCACCGGCGCGACCAGCAGCATATATGGCGAAGGCCGGTCCAGTTCAAACAGATCGCTGACGGCTTCCTCCAGGCAGGAGGGCGCAAACGGACGGAATGATTCGCGGTACTTGATCTTCAGGTTCATGATCGACTGCATCTTCGGCGAACGCGCGTCGCCGATGATGGAGCGGTTGCCCAATGCCCGCGGACCAAATTCCATGCGTCCGTTAAAGTGCCCAATGACATTCTCTTCCTCGATCAAACGCGCAATCGTGTCGGCGCGCTCCTCGTCCTTCATGCAGGTGTACGCGTACCCACGGGCGTCCAGAAACGCCTTGATTTCATCCGCTTCGAACGAGGGTCCAAGATAGGCCCCTTTCATACTGTCGTTCTTGCCGTCCGCTTCCCGTGGCTTGTCTTCCACATGATGCCAGACCATCAGCGCCGCGCCCAGCGCGCCGCCCGCGTCGCCCGCCGCCGGCTGAATCCAGATATCCTCAAATGGACCTTCGCGCAGTAACCGGCCGTTGGCCACACAGTTGAGCGCCACGCCGCCGGCCAGGCAGCAGTACTTTTCGCCGGTTTCCTTGTGAACCGTCCGCGCCATGCGCATGACAATCTCTTCGGTCACCACCTGCACCGAGCTGGCCAGGTCCATCTCGCGCTGTGTGATTTCCGACTCGCTTTTGCGCGCCGGACCGCCAAACAACTCGGCGAACCGGTCGTTGGTCATCGTCAATCCGTCAATGTAACCGAAATAATCCTGGTTCAGGCGGAAGGAACCGTCCTCTTTGAGGTCCACCAGGTGCTCGTAGATTTCCTTCGTGTATTTCGGTTCGCCGTAGGGCGCCAACCCCATCAGCTTGTATTCGCCGGAATTGACCTTGAAACCGGTGAAATAGGTGAAGGCGGAATACAGCAGTCCCAACGAATGCGGGAAGTGCAGGTCCTTCAGGATTTCCACCTTGTTCCCGACGCCCCGGCCCAACGTGCTGGTCGCCCATTCGCCCACACCATCGAGGGTCAGAATCGCGGCGCTCTTAAAGGGAGACGGAAAGAAGGCGCTCGCCGCATGCGACTGGTGATGCTCGGGAAAATACACCGGCACCCGCTCATGAATGCCGCATGTTTCCAGCGACTGCTCGATCTCCATCGGAATCCAGAGCTTTTCGCGCATCCACAACGGGATGGCCATCATGAAGGATTGCAACCCCTTGGGCGCCACACTCAGGTAGGTCTCCAGAATGCGCGAGAACTTCATAATCGGTTTGTCATAAAACGCCACGGCGTGGAGTTGTCCCGGACCTACATCCGCCTCCGCCAGGCAATACCGCACGGCGTTGATCGGGAAATTGTGGTCCTGCTTGATGCGGGTGAAGCGTTCTTCCTGCGCCGCGGCGATCACCTCGCCGTCACGCAGAATAGCCGCCGCCGAATCATGATAAAATGCGCTAATTCCAAGTATATTCATCAGTGTTGCTTCCTATAGTAATCCAAATTTTTGATCGCGGGACGGTCCACCCAGTAGCTCGCCTGCGATGTTGGGAATTCCCGGCACATCGGGTCCTTGCCGCGTAATGTCATAAAGAAATGCCCCACGGCAAAACAAAGATAGTAAAACGGAACCAGCAGAATCCAGGTCAGCGCGTGCGAAACGATTTTTCCCAGAAAATGCCCAAACCGTTCAATGGCGTCAAACACCGGGGGAACGGCCACGCCGGAAATAAGCACCACGCCCGCCAGCACAAGAATGATGGTGGCAAACAATTCATGCTTGATCCAGAAATACAATAATAAGGCGATCACCACCATGACGACGCACTGAATCAGTGCGCGCATCGGACGCGGCATCTTCTTCTGGTCGGCGGCCAGCACCGCTCCGGCTGTCCAGGGCCATATCGCACGCGATACGGCATTTTGTTCAAAATGGCTCATAGGTACCTTTCTTGTTAGCAATAAAGCACATCATTTAACGGCGCAACATACAACACGCCCCGAAAGAGGCAAGCCCCGAAGGGCCGATTTCTCCTCTTTCAGGGAACGCCGACTCACTAACTTTTATCTTTCAACGGACGCACGATATAAACGTTTTAACCGAAAAGTCCAGCATAAAAAACCCGTATCCCAAGCCGAAATGACTTTATAAAACGACGCAAAAGTCTTAGTCAAAGCTGTGTGACAACAAAACGATGCACAAAATGCACCTACGAAAAGACATAAAATGGTATATTCCGCGCGCGAAACAATATCGCGCGTTACTCATCGCGGCTTTCTCTTTGTCGCGCTCTGGTGGCTGGTTACGTTCTTGCTCCTTACTCTCGTACCCAACAAACAGACCCAGTATGTCGTGCTGTTGTTGCCGCCATCCGCGCTCTTAATCGGCATCTTCATGGCGCGGGCCTTTTCCCCGCGCATTACCTTGTCCTCCCGCTTTATACTCGCCTACCTGAAAACACTGGTCCTCCTTTTGGGACTTGTCGGCGGGTTGGGAATCCTGGTGTATCCGTTATTCGATGCCGATGCGCGGACATTACCGGGCTTTATCATCTCTCCCTTGTTATTGCTACTTGCATGTATCAGTTGGCGTAAAGGCTGCACGGAAACGCCGCACAAAGCGTTGGCTGTGTGCCTGGCTATGCTGATCTTAATCAACATTACCTATGTTTATGCCTTTCACCCGATCAAACGAACAAAGTCAATGCTGCCGCGCTTCATAGCGCAGGTCCACCCGTATCTTGATAACGCCCCGACGGTATATGCCATCGGATACGGCATTCAAAGCCTTGAATTCTATGCCGGAAGATCCTTAACGGAAGAAGAGGATATACAAACAACCTGGCAAAAAATGAATCCCGGGGACGCGGTTATTCTTTCCCTGAGAAAAGACAAAAACCTGACAACGGATATGATCCCCATCGTTCCGACACGGTCCACAACGTGGCGCGGGGCGAAATGCCTTCTTTTTATTAAGCCTTGAACAAACCGCCATCGCCGCAGCGGGATGGTTGCCATTATCCGCCTCATCCCCCGCATTATCATTTTCATGTCACGATCGTGACATGAAAATGATAATTGAAGCATCGGAGATAAACGGGTAAACGGGGACAGAGAACGTGGTATTTCCTGCTGTAATCGTAGCGTCAAAGAGATCGTGCGCCTGGAAAATAGAAAAGACACTCCCATTCGCCAAAACAGCCACTGGAGCATTCTAATCGCCGTTATCGTACAACCCATTCGGGGTTGGCATGGGGAAGGTCACGGTTCCGCGGGTTGCACCCGCGGTCAGAAATAAACAATACATAAACCCCGAATAGATAGTGCCATATGGCAATGCAAGATGTTTTTTTACTTTTCATCAGCCCATTCCTCTATAATGTTTACATACTCTTTGATTAGTGTTT
>RZZM01000179.1 GCA_009929845.1 Spartobacteria bacterium | reverse complement strand
ACCGCGCCCACAAACGCGTCGGCCTCGCGTGCGGCACTCCCCAGGGCCGCGTCATCACCCACGCCATACGACGAGGGCTCGGTATAGAGCACATCAAAGGCAACGGCGCGCGCCCCGCCGCGCTTGCAGAAATTAATAATGGGGGCATACACTTCGCGCGGCCAGGGCCAGGACAATCCATTCGCTTCCTGGCCCCAGTCCAGGCTGGCCTGGTCCAGCAGGATAATCTTGATCTTCGATGTTGCCGCCGAGGCCTTGGCAAAATGCGACACGCGCCACGACCAGGTGACTGCCTCCATGCGATCGAGGGTATGCGTGGCCCACAGGGCCAGCGCCCCCCCTGCGGAGAGGAGCCCGATCAACAAGCCATGTAGAATCTTGCCGCGCATCAGCCCTTGATTCCGGCCATCGCCTTGTCAAAACGGCGTTGCCGTTCTTCGGGCGCAGGGTTGGCGTTAAATCCACCAATCTGCTTTTGGGCATTTTTGATTCGAATTTCGGGGTCCGGATGCGTCTTCGCGAAGTCCGCCGCGCCGGGTTTGAGTTGAGTCTCCATCTCATGAAGCATGGCAATCAACGCATTCGGGTCATAGCCCACGCGTTTCATGATTTCAACGGCGGCGGCATCGGCCTGCGTCTCCTGCTTGCGCGAGTAGCCGTTGACCGCGAGGGTCTGGGTAATGTCATTGATGGACCCCTCGAAGGCCTCCGTCACCTGGGCAAGATCATTCCCCGCAAGGGTTTTGGCCCCTTCCGCGGCCAGGGTGGTCAACGCGGATGTCAACCGACTGCCTTTAATGGCGCGCAGGCCGTCCTGATGCTGGACGTGTCCAACCTCATGGGCCAGCACGGCGGCGAGGGCGTCTTCGCTGTCGCAGCATTTGAGCAGGCCCCTGGACAAAAGGATCAGGCCGCCGGGCGCCGCGAAGGCATTGACTTCATCGCTATCCACCACCAGGAAATGGTACCCGCCGAAGGTTTCGGGACGTTCGGAAGCGCGCGCCAGGGTTTGCCCCAGCACGTTGACATAATGGGTCAGTTCATCGTCATTATAGGGCGAGTATTTCGTGAGCAGTGTCGCGGTCACCGCCCGCCCGATGTAGTACTCCTGCTCCGGGGTAATATCTTCAAAGGTCTTGGTCACCGCCTTCATGCTACGGTTGATTGAGTTGGCCTCGTTACTTTGGATCACGCCGGAAGAAACCGCGATCGTGGTTCCCAGTTCGGTAACCTTGTTCACGGTTTCGCAACCGCAAAGCAGGAGTCCCACAGGCAAAAGGACCAGGGAGAATAAAACGGTTGAACTTTTCACAGGGCGCCTCCTTCCGGCGGCATAACGCCACCCTTCTGGAGAAAGCGCTGCATCTCTGGTTCCGTAATGGCGATGGCCTCCATCCGGTCCACTTCCGAGAAATCGGCCTCCTGGTTCTGCGCCTTGAATTCCGCTTCCACCTCGGCATTGAACCCCTTTCCGGCCAGTGCCAGCTCGTCGCTGGAAGCCCCGGTGCTTACCGTCTGCCCCCCGGCGGACAAGGTCAGCCGCTTGGCGGTCAGCGCCGACTCGTGAATCCAGCCATCAACAGCGCCTGTGCGCACCTTCGCCCAGCCGTTTTCCTTTTCCATCAATTCGACCCGGTCGCCATAGGTCACCTTCGCCGTTACCGCGCCCAGGAAGGAAGGGGTACTCCGCAGCACACCCTCGCGCACCTGCACGCTCATTTCACGCGCATGCGCCGTACCCATCATGGATGCCGATAAAACCAGCATCAAAATACATGTTTGTCTCTTCATCTACGCACCTCCAACTTTTTCATATTCACTATCTTATTGTTGCAGAGTAAGACGTTCTCCGTCGTTGATTTCTTCAACCTTTTTCCGGATTTTTTCAAATAATTCAGTGGCCTGCCCCATCCATGCATCATCCTTCATGGACGCGGCTTCCTGCATGGCAACATCGACGGCACGGAGTGCGGACGGATAATCGGCCTGTCCATAAAAACAACGCGCCACGTCAAGATAACGCGCCACAGCCAGCCTGGTTTCGCCGGTCTGCAGGCAGGCATCAGCGGCACGCTCCATGCACACGACCATACTGATATACTGCGCATTTTCCTTATACAATGCAATGGCCTCGTCAAAAAACGGCAGCGCGCCCGCGGCATTGCCTGCGCTCAATTCGATCTGTCCTTTCACATCGGCCTTCATCGCGTCAATAACCGGATAGTGGCCCCGCAACCGGACATCCATCGCCTGTTGCCAGGCGGTGCGGGCGGCCACCGTATCCTCCGCGCGACAGGCCCATTGCGCCCTCAGCAGCAGGGCTTGCGCCTGTATGGAGGGCGCGTCCTGCGCCTGCGCCAGGGTGAGGGCTTCGGAGACATCGCGATCCGCGCGCGCCATGTCGCCACAGGCATAGGCCGCGCGCGCTTCCAGCAGGCGGTTTGCGGCGGGAACGGGTTGGCGCATCTGTTCATACATCCGCGCCGACTGCGCGAGATATCCAAGCGCCTCGGCACAGCGTTCCTGTTCCAACAGGCAGGCCGCCAGGTTATACGCATTATCGGCAATCGCGGCTTGGTCATAGATGGCCCAGGCCCGTTCGAGGGACTGCCCGTACAGCGTGGCTGCCGCATCCATCCGTCCCTGCGCAAAGGCGCGCCAGGCTAATGATGTCTGCCGCGCAAGTTCATCATCCACCGGTTTGACGCGCGGGGACGCGCAACCGGCCATCCCAAGCAGAAGCAGTCCGCACAACCCACAGCGCATGTTGAATACCGTTCTCATTTCACCCCTCCCTTACCTGTTTGCACCTCTTCCGGGGCGATACGTGGACTATAGGTGGATGGTTCGACATACCCCCGTATCAGCCAATGCTGCTGGATGCCTTCAATCAGTTTTTGTGATTCATACAACATCGCCTGCGTCTGCTCCGTCGTCTGCGGCAATTGTTCGGTGACCTGTTTGACATCCGCAAGAATGGCGTCGGTCCGCCGCATCGTTTCCGGCAGGTCTTTGGTCATCTCCTTCACATCCACAAGCACCGCCTGAATCTGGACAACAATCTCGTTCGCCGTGGCTACCACCCGCTCGATTTCTTCCGCCGTTTTCGGGTCCTTCAACAGCTTGCCCACCGCGCCGTGGCCCTGTTCGACCTCCGCGGCCAGATTATCAACACGCGCCAGCAACTGCTGCACATGCCCGGTCGGGTCCCTCAAATCCGTGGCCAGGCCGGTATACTCGGTGACCGCCAGACTGATCTGGTCGAGGAGCGGAATCGCCTCCGCGCGCAGTTGATCCACCAGGCTGAAAACCATCTCGATCAACTCGGTATCCTTGGAACAGGGGATATAGGCACGCTCCTCCATAAGCGTGGGCGACTCTCCGCGTGTAATTTCGATGTAGGCATCCCCGGCCACCTGAAACTTCTTTTTCAGTATGGCTTTTGAATCGGTCCGAATGAAACGCCGGAAATCGCCTTTTACAATCAGCTTGCCTTCCATGACGCCATTATCACTGACCAGCACCTCATCGACGGAACCGACCAGCGTCCCCAGGATGCGCACCTCCGCGCCCTGTTGGATTCCTTCCGCGCCTGCCGGCGGGAAGGTGACAAAATACGTATACCGGGGCTCGAACCACCCCTGGGCCTTGCCGGCAACAAACACACCGGCCACCAACAGGAGCAGCACAAGCAGCACAAACGTGCCGACCACCTCATTGACATATCTGAATTTAAATGGCTTTGCCATATCTCATGCCTCCGACTCTTTAATTAAATCCGATCCACGCATCCGATAGCGCGCGCTGCCCTTGGGGGCCGCGGCATTCCAAATCTCCTTATCCCGTGTACACCAGACGGCGGACACACCCTGCGCCAGGCGTTCCGCAAGCAGTTCCATTAATGCGTCCACATGTGCACGTTCCACGTACTGTTCCGGATAGGCCAGCAACAGCAATTCCGGGGTGCCCAGCAACGCCCGGACCCACTGCGCGCGCTGGAGAATCGACCGGGACAGCCGCGCCGGACGCACGCGGGGCAGGTCGTCCAGGCCGAACCGGCGCGCCAGGGCCACCGCTTCCGGCTCGACATCCTCCGCGGTTCGACGCATCCAGTGACGCGCCTTGAGCGTAATGTTCTCATCAACATCCAGGTTACTCACCCAGCCCCACGCTTCAAAGACGCGCCCCATCGACGCGCGGTTCACCGCGGCGGTGTCCGGGGACATCTCCCGCCAGGACTGCTGCCGATACGTGACGACCCCAGCGGCGGGGTCCACCAGGCCCTGTGCGGCATCGAACAGCGGCAACTTCTGTTGCTGCTTTTCCGCGTGCAGCATAAGGAGTTCACCCGGCGCAAGCGTAAACGACACGGAGGAGAGCCCCGCATCGTAGTTTTCCTCATCCGATACGCTCACATCACTGAATTCTAACAGGTACGTCTGCATATTACATATAGGTTAAAAGGGATACGAGAGCGGAGGTGATGAACAGGGCCATCACCGAGCGGACCAGTCCGCGCGTGGTCGCCTGGGGCACTTCTGTAATTGAACGTTCCACACTGAGTCCTTCCTGGCAACAGATAGCGCCGGTCAGCATGCCTGGAATCAGGGTCTTCGCGATCACATTAACGACATCGGAAGGGGAAACGGCCTTGAAAACACTGGTGGTAAACATACCGGGCGAAACCGTCGTGACCCCCAGCAACATACCGCTGACATACCCGCTGAACAGGGACACCCCGATAAAAACCAGAGTCAGGCAAAAGACAGAAATGCCCATGCCCACCACACGAGGAAGGACCAGGTAGGGCAGCGGATCCAGCCCCTGGGCGTCGAGTACCCGGACCTCGCCGGACACACGCATGTTTCCCAGCTCCGCGGCAATCGCCGCGCCGCTGCGTCCGATGACTACAAAATTTGTCAGCAGCGGACCCACCTCGCGAATGATCACCGCCACCAGCAAGGGGCCCAGCAGGGCGGACTGCCCGAATTTGGTGAGCCACAATTGGGCTTGAAGCACAATGGACATCCCCACCAAAAGGGCAATCAGGCTGATGAAGCGCACGGCCTCGACCCCGGTAAAGAGAACCTGCCGCACAAGCACATCACGCACCGTTGCGCGCCAGTAGCGTGGATGCAGCGCCAGCCACGCCACCGTGACCAGCAGCGCGACCAGGCCCCTTAACTGGCGCCATTTCGTTATGACTCCGCGTCCCAACTGTCCGACAGGGTTCATTGCATGTACCACACTTGTTGCTATTCAATCGCCCGGGGAATCTGCATCTCCCGCAATTGGGCGGAACTGAGTTTCCGGATGGTTCCGTCCGTCATTAACACATGATATCGTCCCCAATGCGGCGGCGGCACATCCGTGGAAAGCGCGTTCATTTCCACCAGCATCCACCGGGGTTCCTTCAGGGCGCTCAGGTGCTGCCCGTTCAAGGCATCATTCCACAGATAGGTCTGGCCCGTCTTGCGGAATATTCGCGGCGAGGAAGGACAAACCGCGTCATCGCCGCGCACGCCTTCTCCCATCAAAAAAAGACGCAGGCTGCCCTCTTGCGATGCGGGGTCGACCGGATAAAATTGCAGGGCGGGCAGGATGCCCTGCCTGATTTCATACCGTGAAACCGCATCATAAATCGCCGCCAGTTGCGCCGCACAAATACGTTCCTTCTTCCAATTCTGGAACGTCAGGTACGCGGAGACGCCCAGCAAAAGCGCCAGCAACAAAAGCAACAGGCCCGAGGAGGAAAACCCGGCTTTATTTTTTTGATTGTACTTATTCATACTCATGGGTCCATATCCGCGGCTAACTGCCGAACGAGCGGCGCGGGCCATTCCATGGAGGGCGAGGAACGCTGTATGGCCTCTCGCAGGTAGCTCCGGTAATCATCCATATTTCCATTCATCATGGCCCTTAACGCGAGAACCAGCAGCGCGTCATTCTGGAAATCAGGCGGATAGCCGGGAATGCGGCTCAAAAACTCGGTTGGCGCCAAATCGCCCGCCACGCAATCGACCGCATCCTGTATGGCGGGATTGCGGGGGATTCCTTTGCGGACAAGCAGCTCGTAGGCCTCCTCTTTATCATTCTGGATCAACAGCAGCATCAGGTATTCCAACTGGGCCGTTTCCACCAGAATCGGCGGGGCGTCCGGATTGTCGATCACGGACTGGTAGTGCTGAAGGCTGGACCCGTTATGCCGGTCCATAAGCTGACATCGCGCCTGCTCGAGTTGCGCAATCGCGACCGTGCGTTTGTCGCCCATCTCACGGCTGACTTCAACGGCCATGCTAAAAAAACCGGCGGCCTTGTCGAAGTCCCCGGCCAGCATGGCGCGGCGTCCGCGTTTTATATCATACCAGGCGCGTGTGGTGTCCTGCGAGGGGGCCCACTGCGCCGCCGGCCCCTGCCGCGCGCGTTCCGAACCGACAAACCGCGCCAGGTGCAGCAGGCCTTCAAACCGTGCATGGACCAGTTTCACGTGGAAGCCAAGCAACAGGGCGCACAACAACGTCACCACACTCGCCACACTGACCACCGTCTGCCGGTACCGACGCATCAGATGGCGCAGGTAATCAATGCGTGAAAAGTGATGCGCGCTCACGCGGCGGCCCGCCAGCGCCCGCTCCAGGTCCACCGCAAACGCTTCCGCGTCGGGATACCGGTCGACCGGGTCTTTTTCCAGCGCCTTGAGCATCACCGCTTCCAGGTTCGGGGTGATTTCCCGGCGGAAAAGACGCGGACGACGCGGGGGTTCGTGCTTCACGGCGTCCAGCACCTCGCGCACGCGCGACCGGTGGTGCGCGCTGTAGGGCAACACACCGGTCACGGCCTCAAAGAGCACGACGCCGATGGAATAAATATCACTCAGGGGGCCCACGCGCTCACCGCGCGCCTGTTCAGGCGACATATACAACGGGGTGCCGGTCAATGCGCCGGTCATCGTGCAGGTGGGCCCGTCAATAAACGAAGCCACCCCGAAATCCGCCAGCAACGGCTCGCCGAATTCATCAATCATGATATTTGTAGGCTTTACGTCACGATGTACAATGCCCCGCGAATGCGCGTATTGCAGAGCCCGGGCGATCTTGATGATCAGCTCGACAATTCCATCCAGGCTCATCGGCATACTCTCAAGCGCCGCTTCCACGGTCTTGCTGCGCTTGATGCTTTCCATGGCAATATACTGGTACGGCCCCTCTTTCCCGGTGGCATAAATCGTCACGATATGCGGGTGCCTGCGCAGTTTTTTGGAGGCTTCCGCCTCCCGCCGGAAGCGTTCGAGCATGGTGGCCGAGACCCCCGGACCTTCCACAAACACCTTCAACGCCACCTCGTGGCCGGTTATATCCGTGGCCAGGTAGACCGTCGCCATAGCCCCGTGGCCCAGCACTTCCTTGATCAGGTATTCCCCGATCCGGAAGCCGGGCCCCGGATAGGTGGGCGCGGGCATGTCTTCAGCATACGCCGTCGTATCTGCGGGTTCGGTGCCTTTTGCCATATTACGCTTCTATCATCCCACGGGGCCTTTCCGTTCACGCCACATGAACGGAAGCCGCCTGGAACATGGATTATTCTTCGCCGCGTACCACTTCGATAATCTCAATGGTCTCTTTGGGCACATCCCCGTGCGGCCCCGCCTGCCCGGTGGGTACGGTGCGGATGGCGTCCACCACATCCATGCCGTCGACCACTTCGCCGAACACACAGTAGCCGAAGCCCCGCGGGGATTCATCCCGATGGTTTAAAAAAGAATTGTCCACCACATTGATAAAGAACTGGCTCGTTGCGCTGTCGACCGCCGGGGTACGCGCCATGGCAACGGTGCCCTTTGTATTTACCAACCCGTTGCCCGCCTCATTCTTGATCGGGGCGCGACAGGGCTTCTGCTGCATATCGCTGGTGAACCCACCCCCCTGGATCATGAAGTTTTCAATGACACGATGGAAGATCGTGCCGTTGTAGTGGCCGTCATCGACATACTGCAAAAAATTCTCAACGGTGATCGGGGCTTTCTCCGCGTCCAGTTTCAGCGTGATGTCGCCTTTGTTCGTTTTAATGATTACCATGGGTTCCTTCACTTTCTCTTCAGACTTTCCTGTTTCTTCCGTGGATACGTCCACGTCCTGTTCCTCTTCAATATCAACGACCGCTTCTTCCTCGACATCCGCGGCAGGGGCGCCCTCCTCCGCACTGCCCTGGTCTTCAAGCACGGCATCCGCCACGGCGGACAGGTCCTCCACCTGGCCTGGCGCGGACTCCTCCGCCCCGAGGGGCGCGATGGCTATAATACATACCGCTAAATAGATAATCCAATACTTCATCTCTTTCTCCTTTTCTGCAATAGTTGCCAGAATTTCGCATCAGCCTATACCATAACTCCGCCGGGCTCAAGCCATGCGCAACGAAATCTTTAAAAAAAACAAAAGGGGGGCTCTCTGTCTTGACTTTATGCACAAAGTTCATTATTCAGTATCGTGTAGTGTAATTTGGGATACGAAACAGGCCAATAAATAAGGAATGTAATGTGACATCCCCGGATAAAAGCGGTATGGAAAAGAACAAGGGTGTATTAAACGGGCACTTGCTTCTGCGCGGTTTGGTTGTCCCGCTGCCGCATGACAAGGAAACCGTTATCGGACGCGACAACGAACAGTGTGACGTGGCCCTGATGGATGAGCGAATCAGCCGGGCGCACGCCAGCGTCATCTTTCAGGACGGTCGATACTACATCTGCGACAAAAAAAGCACCAACGGCGTGTTTCTCAACGGGGAGAAGATATCCGGCAAGGCCCCGCTGGTGGTCAACGACGTAATTGAGATAGGCCCCTACTCGGCCGTCTTTGTCGGCAGCAATCACCCGCAGGTCCATAAATCGGGCCGGGACCGCGCCGTCGCGCCGGAAGCCGTCGAGAGTTCGCTCTTCTCCGGACATCTGAGCCTCGTTTCGCTGCCGGACGTCATCCAATTGCTCAATTCCATCCAGAAGAGCGGTGTCCTCAAGGTGAATGGAAAATCCAACAAGGAATCGGTCATCGGATTCGACGAGGGCGAAGTGACCTCAGCCGTTCACGAGGGCACAACCGGCGAGGAGGCCTTTTACGCCATCCTGCGCATCAAGTCTGGTGATTTTAAATTCGTCCCCGGCCAGGCCCCGACGGCAAAGGAACCCATGGGCCGCAACACCATGTCCCTCCTGCTCGAAGGCAGCCGCCGTATCGACGAAGGCGAGATGGTGGAAAACCAGGATGTCCTCAATGCCCCACCGCCCATGACGCGCAAGCTGCCCAAGCTGCCCGTCTGATCCGCCTTCAGCATATGACATGCAAAATAAACTATGGATAAAACGCTAAATGTTCGACATATAATAAAATGAATCCAAAATCTACAGTGTATTTGGAGACAACTATACCGAGCTATTTGACGAGTCGAATTACCCATACGCAAAGCAATTACGGAAATCGCTTAGTCTCAAGAACACCCAAACGAATAATCGTCGAACAAGACGCTTGAGAAAATGTGGGGACAAAAATGTGGGGACAGAGAATGCGAAAATTCCCATTCTTCCCCAAAGAGCCTGAAAGAGCCTGCGGTGCACACAAGTAACCCCTGGAGGGCGAGATTCCCATCGAGCCACCATGTACCCGCGCCAATCTTATCCGGACATTCTTTTAGCGGCCTTGTGTATCTCCCTTATATGCAAGTAATAACGTCGTAATTCGATATAAAAATGACTGGCTACATCATCTTGACCCCCAGTAGATCGAGAATGTGTTGCTGCTCCCGATCCGGCTTCGAAAC
>RZZM01000597.1 GCA_009929845.1 Spartobacteria bacterium | reverse complement strand
ACTGGCAATGCGCCGACATCATCCCAGTAGACGATGCCCGTGTCATTACTGTCCGCGGGCGGAATGGCATTCAGGAAGTCGAGATAGGCATCATCAAAGATATCGGTGATGGGCAGGGTGACAAAAGCGACATCCCCAGAGTTGGTGACGACCAGGTTAAAGGTAATGGTTTCGCCGATCTGGGCGGCGCGTCCAACCGGGCTGGTCAGTGTTTTTATAACCAGGAAATCTGCTTCACTGATTTCATAGGGCGCATCATTGGTTTTGGGTTCAACCGGTGGTTCATCGGCAGGTGTAGTCGGCGCCGTAGTCACACTATTCGTTTCGGGCAGACTGAGGGTGGTTGCCTGAGCCGTGAAGTTAACCACCAGGGTAGTAGACGCGCCAACCGGCAACGTGCCGACATCATCCCAATAGATCACGCCCGTATCATTGCTGTCGGCCGGCGGTATGGCGCTCAGGAAGTCCAGATAGCTGTCATCAAAGGTATCGACTACCGGAATGACGACTAACTGTACATCGCCGGTATTGGTGATGAGCAGATCAAATGAAATGGTTTCACCCACCTGTGCAGCGCGACTCAAAGGACTGGTCAATGTTTTGACAAGGTAATATCCGGCGCTACTGATCTCATAGGGCGCATCATTGGTTTTGGGCGGTACATTCGGTTGGTCAGACGGTGTGGTTGGGGATGTTTCTACCGTATTGGTTTCCGCTATGCTCAGGGTTGACGCCTGAGCGGTGAAATTGACAACCAGAGTAGTTGATGCCCCTACAGGCAATGTGCCGACATCATCCCAGTAGATTATGCCCGTATCATTGCTGTCCACGGGTGGAATAGCACTCAGGAAGTCCAGATAGCTGTCGTCAAAGGTATCCACAACCGGGATGACGACTAATTCTACATCGCCCGTGTTTGTAATCAACAGATCGAATGAGATGGTTTCGCCGACCTGCGCGGCCCGTCCGGCCGGTGCGGTGTATGTCTTGACGATGTCATAGCCGGCGTTGCTGATTTCATAGGGGGCGTCATTGGTTTTCTCCGGCACGCCGGGTTCATCCGCCGGGGTGGTTGGTGTGGTGAATACCAAATTGGTCTCTGTTTGGCTGGTTGATTGCCGCGCGGTGAAGTTCACCACGATGGTTGTGCTTGCGCCGACGGCTAACGGCCCGACATCATTCCACATCGCCGTAACGGAATCGGCTGAATCTGCCGGGGGCACGGCCCCTGTATAGCTCAGGTATGTTCCATCAAAGGCATCGATAATCGGAATCGTAACCAGGTTGACATCGCCGGTATTGGTGATCAGGAATTCAAAAGTAATAATTTCACCCACCTGAGCGGCGCGACCTACAGGGAATGTACGCGTCTTAACCAGGTCATAACCTGCATGGCTGATTTCGTAGGGGGCTTCATTGGTCAGTGGCGGCAGATTCGGCTCAGACGGTGGGGTGGTAGGGCTGGCTACCACTTGATTCGTCTCCGGCAGGCTTAATGTGGTTGCCTGAGCCGTGAAGTTCACTACCAGGGTGGTGGAGGCGCCAACCGGCAGAGCCCCTGCATCATCCCAATAGATCATGCCGGTGTCATTACTGCTGGCCGGCGGCGTTGCGCTGAGGAAATCGAGATAACTGTCGTCAAACGTATCAACAACCGGTGTGGTGACAAAGGCCACATCCCCCGAGTTTGTCACGACGAGATTGAATGTAATGGTTTCGCCGACCTGTGCGGCGCGACCCGCCGGACTTACATATTCCTTAGTGACCAGGTAGCTGGCGGAACTGATTTCATACGGGGCCTCATTTGTTTTGGGCAGCACATTCGGTTCATCCGGCGGCGTGGTTGGCGCTGTGGCGACCAGATTGGTTTCCGGCAGGCTGAGTGTGGTTGCCTGGGCGGTAAAGTTAACCACCAGCGTCGTGGATGCGCCGCTGGCCAGCGTGCCCACATCATCCCAGTAAATCATACCGGTGTCGTTACTGTCGGCAGGAGGAACCGCCGAACTGAAATTCAGGTAGGTGTCATCAAAG
>RZZM01000178.1 GCA_009929845.1 Spartobacteria bacterium | reverse complement strand
CGCTTAATCTTGTCGAGCCACATTCGGTCTGAGAAATGACTTGCGCGAATTCGTCCACATATGTACAGTGTACATATGACTGATATTCGATTCGAATGGGACGAGCGAAAGAGTCGCGCGAACAAGCGAAAGCACATGGTATCCTTCGAGGAGGCCCAAACAGTCTTTTTCGATGAGAACGCCATCCGGTTCTTCGATCCGGACCATTCGCAGGATGAGGACAGGTTCTTGATGCTCGGTATGAGCTTCACGCTACACGTCCTCATTGTATGCCACTGTTACCGGGAAGATGACTGGGTGATACGTATCATCTCCGCGCGGAAAGCCGACAAACGAGAGCAATCAGATTACTGGAGTTGAACCATGAGAGACCATTACGATTTCAGCAAAATGAAGGGGCAAAAGAATCCCTACTCCAAGCAGTTGAAGCAGCCGATCACCATGCGAGTGGATAAACCGACTGTTGCATACTTTAAGTCGCTGGCCGAGGAACTCGGCATGCCCTACCAAAGCCTGATCAACCTCTACCTCAGAGACTGTGCTTTCCATCATAAGAAGTTGCAGCTGAAGTGGGTTTCATAGAAGGGCCGAACATGGCGCTGCCGCGTACGGCTTACCGCCGCCGCAGAGCTTGATCGTTGCCGGCGAGATGTAGGCATTCAGAACCGCAACGAACAAGGAGGCAAATGCCATCATACGGAACATTACAGCCTGCTTCGGTCCACTTTTATGATCTTTGCCGCGGTGTCGCGCTGCACGGTGCGCGTGTATACCATCGCGGGGTAGCCGAAGAGCATCGCGTAATAGACGTGGTCGCGCGGCAGCCCGATGGTTTCCTTCAGCTCCGGCGCAAGTTCCATCGCGCGTTTGAGCATGCCGCACCAGACCGTCCCCAACCCCGCGCTTTGCGCAAGCAGTTCAAAATAGGCGAGGGTCAACGCGACATCCTGTTCGGGGCAGGGCGCCTCCGGCGGTTCGCTGACAATCAGCGCGTGGGGCGCGGTGCGCAAAATCAGGTCGTACCCCTGCTCTTCATACATCGGCGCCGCCTGCGCGAGAAACTGATGACTTTCCGGAATCCGATCCTCCGCCGCCGCCTGCTTCAGCGCGGCGTACACCCTGGCTCGAAGCGCCTCCATGACCTCGATATCATCGATCAAACGAAAGGTCAGGTCCTGGTAATTGACGCCGCGCGGCGCGTTCGCCAGGGTCTTCAGGAGCGACGCGACCAGCGCCGGGGCCACATTTTCATGCCGGTAGCGCCGGATGCTCCGTCGTCCGCGAATCAGCGCATCCATGGACGCCGACGACGGGTACATTCCTTTGATCCGCAGGCTGTCATCCGGATTGTGCCCAAAAATGGAAATCGCCCCCTTCGGACAAATGGCCATGCAATGCTGGCATCGGATACACGACTCTTCCTTTTCCGCCGGAATGCGCGGAACGGCGTCCCCCTGCAACTCAATCAGCATATAGGGGCAGTCCGCCACACACAATCCACAACGTATACACCGCTCTTCATTCACCTTGAAATCCAACATCTCGCCTTCTCCTTCCGTTTTAAAAGTTTCCAACCATTGGAAAAATCATACAAAAAGTTTCCAATGATTGGAAAAAAAAACCCGGAATTTTCCAATGATTGGAAAAATTACACAAAAAGTTTCCAATGATTGGAAAAAACGCAAAAAAAGTTTCCAATGGTTGGAAACTTTCAGGAAACCGCGGGCGTAGCGCCGCAGCGCGCGAAATGGCGGCCCATCCACCAAAGGCGGACCGCGGGTTGCAACAAGCGGTTCAGCGCGCGGAAGCGGGCCAGGCGTTTCTGGAAACGGGGGCCTTGTTCGGCCAGGCGCGCGTCAAAGGAGTCGCGGACAGTTTGATAGAGCGCGAGGTCATAGTGGTTGTGCGCCCGCAGCGCATCGAGGGTCTCGTCGGAAAGGGCCTGCCGCGGGGGACGATGTGCGTTGACATTGCGGCGGACGTAAAAAGGGAGGCCGCGCCAGCGCAGGGTATCGCGCAAGAGCAGCAGCGACTCGTCAAACCGCTCGGTGAGGCCGGTAAAGATGAAATGCGACGCGAGGTGCGCCCGCGCCTTTTCGTACATGGCGTCCGAGCAGGGCGCGGCCGAGGCGTAGGGTTCCCCCGCCAGCAGGCGGGTCTGCGCGTTGGTCAATTCGGAACTGGCCCCTGCCGTGAGCAGGTCCGGCAGCGACATCCCTTGCCCGCCGACCAGTTCATGCAGGTAGTGCCGCGGCCGTTGCCGGATAAAGTAATACAGTGACAGCACCCGTTCCAGCGGATCGCGCAACATCGTGATATAGCCCGCCGGGCCCGGAATTTCCTGGTGTATCCCGAACGGCATATGCCCCGATATGAACCGGTACGCGCCCCGTTCCTCCGGTGATTTCCCGCGGAACGCCGCCAGGGAATCGATCGCGCCGGCGCCTTCAATGAGAAAGGTATCCCGGACCGGAAAGCGATGCGAAAGCACATGGTAAAAGGTGCTTCCCGCCGCCTTGGGGATATGCAGGAAGACCAGCGTCTCCGGCGGGTCACCCGACGTACCTGTTTTCAGATAATTTATCATACACAATATTCCTTGAGCCGCATCACATAATCCGTCATACTGTGGGCCATTCTAATTGCATTTGGAGTCTGGCGAAATGTCGAAATTAAGTAAAATGTTAAGCGAGCGCGTCAAGACGATTCCAATGCGAATGGGCGGGCGCAACATCCTGGATTTTTTTGTGGAATCCGCCGATTACGCGCAAAATGCCGTGGATATCTTCAAGGGGGAATGGGCGACGGCATTGCCGGAGGGCATCGGCGCCGAGGCCGGCATGGTGGATCTTTTCCATGACATGCGCATTCACTGGCTGCACGAGCAGTTTGACGTGAAGGATAAAACCGTGCTCGAACTCGGGCCGTTGGAGGGGGCGCACAGCAGCATGCTGGAGGAACTGGGCGCGGCCCGGATCGTGGCGGTGGAATCCAATACCCACGCCTACCTGAAATGCCTGATTGTCAAGGAGCTGCTGCAACTCCAGCGGACCTTTTTCCGGTGCGCCGATTTTGTGGAATACCTGAAACGCGACCCGGAGAAATATGACGTCTGCATCGCCAGCGGCGTCCTTTACCATATGCGAAATCCGGTGGAACTGCTGCAGCTCATTCGCAAGGCCTCCAAGCATCTTTTTATCTGGACCCACTACTACGATCCGATGGTCATCGAGCAGAACGACGACCTGGCCTACCGTTTTTCCGACGGCGAGCCTTTCGAGGTCAGCGGTTACAAACACACGCTGTACCGCCGGGAATACGGCCTGGGCCTCTATTCAAAGGTGTCACTTGGAGGAAACGCCGCCTACAGCCACTGGCTGAGCCGCGAGGACATCCTCGGCGCGCTCCGTCACTTCGGCTTTGACAACATCCAGGTCAATTTCGAGGACCCGGCCCATGCCAACGGCCCGTCTTTTGCGCTGACCGCTTCGCGCGCTTAGCGGGTGCGGTGCGGTTGCCCGCGCCGTCAAAAGGGTCAGGGCGGTCAATAAGGTCAATGGTGTCCCCCAAAAAGCAGCCCTCACCATTTCCTCACAAATTATTGTCATTTTCCGCTTGCACTTGGGATGGCGCGCCCCCATAGTGCGCCACTTTCTGAACTTTTTGTACATTTTAATAGAACACCGTCCCGCGTACGGGACCGTCTGCACGGACGATTTGCGGAGATTCAATCATGGCTGAAAAAATTCCAATGGAAAAAATACGAAACATCGGCATCATGGCGCACATTGACGCCGGGAAGACCACGGTAAGCGAGCGCATCCTGTTTTATTCGGGGAAGACGCATAAGATTGGCGAGGTCCATGACGGCGCGGCCACCCTGGACTGGATGGAGCAGGAGCGTGAGCGGGGCATCACCATCACGTCCGCGGCGACCTGCACGGATTGGCGCGGGTATCAGATATCGATTATCGATACGCCGGGGCACGTGGACTTCACCGTCGAGGTCGAGCGCAGCCTGCGCGTACTGGACGGGGCCATTGCCCTGTTCTGCGCGGTGGGCGGCGTACAGCCACAGTCCGAAAAGGTCTGGCACCAGAGCGAGAAATACAGCGTTCCCAAGATTGCGTTCATCAACAAGATGGACCGAACGGGGGCGGACTTTTTTGGTGTACTTGGGCAGATTCAGGAAGAACTCGGGGCCAACGCCGTGCCGGTGGTTGTACCGATCGGCAAGGAAGAAAACCTGCGCGGCATCATCGACCTGGTGACCATGAAGGCGATCTATTATGACGATGAAACACAGGGCCAGAAATACCACGAGGAGGAAATTCCCGCCGACAAGATGGAAAAGGCGCTCAAATGGCGCGCGAATCTTGTGGAAAAATGCGCTGAGCAGGACGATGAACTGCTGGAAAAATTCCTCAACGGCGGTGAATTGAGCGAAAAGGAAATCTGGACCATCCTGCGCAAGGCCACCATCGCGCGCCGCGTAGTGCCGGTCTATTGCGGTTCGGCCTTCAAGAACAAGGGGGTGCAGCGGCTGCTTGACGGGGTCGTCAACTGCCTGCCCGCGCCCAATGAAATCCCGCCCATCATCTGCGAAAAGGGCGGCGAAACACGGACTCCGAGGGATTCCGACCCGTTTGCCGCGCTGGCCTTCAAGATTGTTGCCGACAAACACATGGGCAAACTGACCTATTTACGTGTCTATTCCGGCCAGATATCAGCGGGCACCAATGTATACAACAGCACCCAGGACAAATCGCAGCGCATCGGACGCATCCTGCGCATGCACGCCAATCGTCAGGAGAGCCTGGACAATGCGTATGCCGGGGATATTATCGCGGTGGTCGGTCTCAGCCACACCAAGACCGGCGACACGATCTGCTGTGTCGACCATCCCATCGTGCTTGAGGCCATTGAGTTCCCCGCCCCGGTGATCTCCATCAGTATCGCGCCGCATTCAAAAGCGGACAACGACAAACTGGGCGAGGCGCTCCATAAGCTGGCCGATGAGGATCCGACCTTCACGGTCGGCTACGATGCCGAAACCAATGAAACGATTATATCGGGCATGGGCGAGCTGCATTTGGAAATCATCGTGGACCGCCTGAAGCGTGAGTTCAACATCCAAGCCGACGTTGGACGCCCCGAAGTAGCGTACCGCGAGACGGCCACCACCATCAGCGACGGCGCCTACAAGCACGTCAAACAGAGCGGCGGGCGCGGACAGTTCGCGCATGTGGTCATGCGCCTCGAACCGCTCGGCCCCGGCAGTGGCTTCGAGTTTGTCAACGCCATCAAGGGCGGCAATATTCCCTCTGAATACATCCCTTCGGTCGAAAAAGGCGTGGTCAAGGCCTTGGAAGCCGGTCCCTACGCGGGCTATCCGGTTGTGGACATGCGCGTAATCCTTCACGATGGTTCGTATCACGAGGTGGATTCTAGCGATTTCGCGTTTCAGACTGCGGGCCGCGCCGGGTTCCAGGAACTTTTCCGCCGGGCCAGCCCGGAACTGCTTGAGCCGGTCATGTCCCTTGAGGTGCTCACCCCGGAGGACTACATGGGGCCGGTTTCCAGCTCCATATGCCAGCGGCGCGGGCGCATTGAATCGATGGATGATCAGCGGGGCAGCAAGGTCGTGCGGGGCATGGTTCCCCTCAGTGAGATGTTTGGTTATTCCAACGCGCTGCGCACCATGACGCAGGGCCGGGCCACCTTCTCCATGCATTTTGAACACTACGAAGCCGTGCCATTCTCCATCGCGGAAGAGATTGTCAAAAAGCGCCAGGACCAGAAACGCCGCATGTAACTTGCGGATTCCCTGATTTTCGTTCAAGTTATTTACTTGCGTTTATTCGTGGCATTGCATTAAATGTCATCTGCTATGCAAATTAAAGTAGTTAAAGATGAAAAGCCTGTGAACGTCCTGGTCCTTTGTGTCTACCAGGAGATGGGTGAAACATTTGTGCAGGATGTCTGCAAAAATGCGAGCGGGGGGGCAGGGACCACTGAAATTGAAGACACACCGGTAGCCATGGACGTGTTGGCGGGAGACCCTCGCCTGAATGCCGACTGGGACGACAAGGTAAAGGGCGCCGATGCCCTGGTGCTGCTTGTTCGCTTTCTGGATGTGATCTCCCTGGATAAGATCAAGGCGATCTATCGGCGTTTGCCCGGAGAGTCGCATGTGCCCATGTCCGTGTTTTTATTCCGTGAGGAAGGCGAAATCGATTTTAAGATGAGCTGCCCGGCCTGTGGACAGAAACTATGGGTGCGCGATACGGATATTAACAAGCGGGGACGCTGCCCCAACTGCAAAAAGGCCTTTAAGCTGCCGGCGCAGGCGGCCCATTTAAAAGGGCAATTGATGTTGCCGGACGCCGTGCCCGTGATCAGTGTGGTGCGGGGCAATGCCTCCTCCTGTCGTGGCGCGGTGGCCAGTATCATCGGCCGCGTGGCCGGTGTGCTGGGCGAAGGCGCCGGGTCGGTCGATCCGGATGCCCTGAAGAAGGCGACGGTGCGCGTGCAAATCCAGGCGATGGACTGAGCATACTTAACCACCGGGACGGGTATACATGAAGAGTCGCAGGGGCATACATCTGCTGTGGGGGCTGTTGGCCCTGATGTTGGTGTGGGGGCTTTTTTCCTGGCCGTTGCCGCGCTTTATAACCAGGGGAATTCCATCGACCGGGCGGACCACCGAGACGCCGACGCACCGGTACATGGTTTCGGGTGACCATCTGCAACTGCTTTATCACCTTTGGCTGGGCAGCGATATGCTGGCGGGACAAACCCCCTGGTTTCACAACCTCTACGAATTCAACACCGGGGATGACGCGCAGCGGCGCGAGGTTTCCCCGTATTATGCGCCGTTCTGCCTTACCTATGCGGTCGGATATCTTATCGCCGGGCATCCGTTCGGCTGGAACCTGACGGGATGGCTCTCGCTGGCATTTACCCTGTGGTTCACATGCCTGCTGGTCGCGCGCTATGTGCGCGACCCCTGGATGGTCCTTGCCGCTTCGCTGGTTTCCATTGCCTTGCCCTATCGATGGATGGCCCTGCTGGGCGGAAGTCCCGCCGGGTTGGGCATGATGTGGGTGCCGCTCTATTACTATGCCCTCGAACGTATGGTATGCGACCGCAAGATGCTTGGCGGATTGGTGGCCGGCATGGCGCTGGTGCTTTCGGAGTGGGTGGATACCCATGTGTTTTTCTTCTGCGCCCTTTCGACCCCGTTCTGGTGCCTGTTCGCCTACTGGTATCATGCCCGTCGCTGGTTTCCTGCCGCAAAGGCCATGGCCCCGCATTTCAAGGCCTGTATCCCCTTCCTGGCGCTGCTGGGGTTTGTGGGCATCCAGGTTTCCGGCATCTCCTCGGGGCTGGAAGGAACCCACACCGGGGAGACCGGCCGCTCCCTGCGGGAAGTCGCCATCTATTCCCCCGTGGCGTCGGGCATTTTGAGCTGGCGGGATATCGGGCCGTCGAGTGATATCTACATCGGGTGGTTTGCCATCGCCTTACTGGGCATCGGTGTTATCCTTTTCTTCGCGCAGGCCCTGAAGGACCGTACACGGGGAGAGTTTCCACGCGGGGTGGCCTTCCTGTTGTTGATGGCGGCGGTGTATGTGATGGCTATGCTGGCGCTGGGGGTGAACAATCCTGGCGGAGAACGGGCCTGGCGCCTGCTGACGCGCGTCGTGCCGCCCTACAGCATGATTCGTCAGACATCCCGCGTCTATACCCTGCTGCCGACCGTACTGGCGGTCGCATTGGCCATCCTCTTTGCAAACACATACAAGCTTGTGAAGCGACCGTGGGTCCCGCTGGGGCTCTGTATCCTGACCCTGGTATGGCTGGCCGCCGATTATGCGCATCGCATTCGGCCGGGACTCTGCCTGCTGGACGACGAACAGCTTGCCTATGCCTCCGTGCATGATGACGCCGAAGAGTATCAGATTCCGGCGCGCGCCATGGCGATTCCCCTCTGGCCGGGTGATTCACACTGGAGTTCGCTCTACGAGTACTATGCCACGCTCTACCGCACCCGCATGGTCAACGGCTATCGCCCCAGCGTACGCAAGGCATACTTTGACGATGTGTATTTGCGGTATGAGAGCTGCAACAAGGGACAATTCACGGATGACCAGCTTGACCACCTGAAAAAACGGGGCATCCAGTATCTCTTGCTGCACGAAAACGCCTTTCCCGAGAAGGTTAGCCCCTTCGCGGTCTCACATACCCTGCAGGCCATGTTGCGTCATCCGCGGCTGACGGCCCTGACCAACAGCCTGGGGGTGTGGGCCTTCCGCATCGAGGAGGCCCCGGTGGAAACCGGTAATTGGATGCCGGACTGGACCTATAGCTGCCCCAGCCGCCTCTGGCAGGCGGAGCGGAGCGACTGGACGAATGCGATTGTGCTTGAGGCGGATGACGCGAGCGGAAACAAATACGTACGGATGAGCCAACCCGGCGCGGTAATTGAAACTTCGCCTTATCCCATGTATTCATTGACCAAGCTCCATTTCCTGGCGCGCCTGAAAGGCCATGGCCGCCTGCGCGCCGCGATCTGGCCGGGCGCCTCGAATGAAGTGGCCGACATCTGGGAGATCGACTCCGACCAATGGACCTGGAAAAAACTGTCCCTGCCCGCGTTCGACGGGTACCGCGGCCTGCCGGTGCGATACCGCCTTGAGGACGGCCATGTGGATGTGGATGTCATCATGCTGCCGGTGGATGACTGGTACGGGGAGTTTGACGAGCTGCTCCTGCCTGCCCCGGTGTTTTTTCACGCCGGCTACACCGACCCGGCCACCGGACAGGTGGTCTTATCGCCGGAACGCGATCCGGCAGACGCCATATTTTACGGACCGAAGGCTCCGCTGCCCGTGGGCGCCTACCGCGTACAGATGGATTTTGAATCCGACGCCCCCGAAGGGGTCCTGCTGGGCTACCTGCAAAACCGGTACGCGCCTGATCTCGAAACGCGTGTTCCGGTATATGTCGGCCAGTCGGCTGAAATGCTGTATGAACAGCCGGACAACCGTCGTATGGCCGTGGACTTCGTCTATTCACGCAACGCCCCCATGCGGATTTCATCCGTGCGGATCAGCTCCCTGCGCGAGCATCCGTAATAAAAAAATGGGGGGGTATCCCATTTCGCCTAGATTTTAAATTGTCCCACGGCCTTTTGCAATTCATCCGCCAGGCGCGCGAGCCCCTGGGCGCTGCTGTTGGTCTGTTCGACCCCGGAAGCGGTCTCCTGGACGGAGAGGTTGACCGTCTGAATATGACTTGAAACCTCGTTGGCGCCCGATGCGGCCTGCTGGACATTCAGAGCGATTTCATTCGCGCCGCCTGCCGCGCTGCTGATATTGCGGGATATTTCGTTGGTTGTCGCGGATTGCTGTTCGACGGCCGCGGCAATGGCTGTTGAAATACTGCTGACCTCATCCACCAGGCCCGCAATTCCTTCGATGGCCTGAACGGATTCCGTGGTATTTGCCTGCATTTCATTGATTTGCCGCGCAATCTGTTCCGTCGCCTCCGAGCTTTGCTTGGCCAGTTCCTTGACTTCGTTGGCCACTACCGCAAAGCCTTTGCCGGCCTCGCCGGCGCTGGCGGCTTCGATCGTCGCATTCAACGCCAGCAGGTTGGTCTGATCAGCGATGCCATTGATGACTTCAATGACCTTTCCGATCTGATCGGCCGCCGCCCCGAGCTTGCGCATCGTCTCGCGCGTCTGGTTTGCCTGCGCGTTGGCCTTCTCCGCCAGCGTCGATTCCTTTTCGCAGTTACGGGCCACTTCCGTGATGGACGCGCCCATTTCTTC
>RZZM01000596.1 GCA_009929845.1 Spartobacteria bacterium | reverse complement strand
GCCGGTATTGGTGGCGTAACCGATGTAGGATCCCCACCACTTGATGCCGCTGACGGGACGCCCGTCGCACCACCAGTCGTCGGCAACAACCGGCAGGGTGTCCCCCGAAAAGGAGTAAGCGGAGGCCATATCCAGCCCCGCGTCACAATCCGGTGGTTGAATCCATTTGGGGCATACCTCATGATCGCCCTCTTCGTCGGCGCGAATAATGACCTCGTAGTCTTCCACTTCTCCGTTATCCACAAGGCCGGTATAATTCAGACTGACCTGGTTGGTGGTAAAGCGGAATCGCGCAAAGGTGTTGGTGGGCAGGAGGCCGGGCGGTACTGTGAAGGTCAGATGGTTGACCCCGGCCGTGAGTGCTTGCGCGGCAAAGATGTTTTCCCCGGGGGCGCCCCAGCTTCCATCAGCGTTGAAGTCGATCCAGGCGGAAAGAGAGCCCGCTACCGAGGCGACCACATCCACGTTGGCGCCCTGGCCCGGCACCAACAGCGTGGTGAAACTCACGCCGTCTTCGTCCTTCAGGTTGGTCGTGTCATCAAGGGTGGCGCTGGCGTTCGGCTGGCCATCCGCCTCGGCGTCGATCAGCAGGCCCATGAATACATGACTGACAATGCGGTGGCGCGCGCCGTTGTTGACAAGCAGTGTGGGGTAGGGGGTGTCCGGGGCGTCGCCAAAGTCGTATTCGTCTTCCTGTTCCCCCGTGCCGTACACGGCTATGGCGTCGATATCCTCGTCATATTCCGCCAGGACCATCGGCGGCTCACCAGTCAGCAGGCTGATGTATACCGTATGTGGCATCAGGCCGCCGGATTCATCCACATTGGCCGTGAGCGGGTCGTCCTGGTCAACCGAGAAGAGCACCGCCAGGTATTCATGGCCCGGAATCGTTCCGGCAAAGAATTGCAGGACCTCCGGATCGTCGGTCGTGCAGAACTCGAAGGCGTCGACATCCGCGTCTTCGATGATAGGGGTCGCTGGATCGTCAATCAGCCCCAGGAAGGCCTGCGGGATGGCGGGCATATACCCGGGCACGCTCAGGGAGGTGACATAGATGGCGCCCGGATCGAGCGCTCCGCCCTGCCCGTCACCGCAGGCCTCATGGTCGCAGGTCCAGTACCACCAGTCCAAAAATTCAACGTCGAGCGCGTCGACATCGTCATCAAAGGTGTCGTCACCCGCGACGGGATTGTTGGTCAGCCCCAGCGCGTCTTCGTCCGCCGCGCCGATGAGCGTCCACGCGCGCCAGACCGTGCCACTGAGGATTTCGTCATAAGGCGCTGCCTGACCGTGTGTGGGCGTTACCAGCACCGGGATGTCGTTGATGGGCCAGCCGGGCGCGCCGTCATCATCGTAGGAGATATACAGGACATGCGGATTTTTCCACAGGCCGGTTCCCATGGAGGCATTGGTCTCAATCAGGTGCGGTTCACCCTCGATCATGATTAGATCGAGGAGCTGATCTTCGCCATCCAGATCGAAAAAGTTGGTATAGTCCACGATATCTCCCGGATAGATGATCGCCGGCGGAGGCGGCGGGGGCATGCCGTTGAATATCTGTTCATCGAATTTTATCGCCACATTGCCCAGGGCGTATGGCGCGGCGTAGATACACCCGGGGTCAATTGGTCCGGGGGTAATGGGATCATCCATCTCCAGATCGCTGCCGATATCCAGGCTGAAATAATAGTTTTGTCCTAATGCCGCCGCGCCGCCGCATACCACGACGCAGATAAATAGAAACACGACAGACGTTTTCATGATAACCTCCCGGGCCTTGCGGCCCTTTTTCAACTGTCCCAATGCAACCCATTTTATGGCCCTTCCGTCTACAACCGTATACTAGCACCGGGGTTCGGGCTGGCACAAGAAATAATCCGGTATTATTTTTTGTGGCTTGGTGAATCACCGGTGTGGTGATAAGGAGCGCGGCTGAAGATAAACGATACAAGGAGCCCGGCATGGACCCGCACCATATAAATGATGTTTTGTTTACGGCTGAAGAGATAGAAACGCGCGTGAATAACCTGGTGGATGAAA
>RZZM01000177.1 GCA_009929845.1 Spartobacteria bacterium | reverse complement strand
CAACCCGCCGCCGGGAAAAAGAAAAATGCGGCCAAGCCGGAGGAAGTCATCCCGCTGGATGACGCCGATTTCTCCGATTTTTAACGAGTAGATGCGGAAAGGCGGTCCACGGGCCGCCTTTCCGATGCATATATGAAAGCGACAAAATGAAGAGATGGTGCCCGGCGTGGAACAGATTGAAAAGCAGCATGACCATGTCATATGCGGATGATGCGCTAGCCGGGCGGGGCTGTCGGTGGGCTGTGTATGTTGCGCTGGCCGGCCTGTTCCTGTTGCCCGGATCGATGATGCTTCAGGCCGAGAAGGGCCCGTACGACTGGGCGCTTGTGCGCCTCGATTACGTGCGCGCGGATAAAGTGGCGCAGTTGGAACATTTTTGCCGCCGCGTGCGTGAGCTGGCGGCCAAGGCGGCTGGAGACCCTTCGCTGTATGACTGCTTTCGCATCAATCGCGAATACGATCGCCTGTGTAAACACTCTGTTCCGCCCGGCGAGGTGCGCGAAAAAATCATGATGCTGCGTGAGGAACTGGGGACCTATTACCTTGAACATTACCTGACGTTTTATGACATTCTTTTTGTCGATGTGTCCGGCGAGGTTTTTTACACTATTCGCAACGAATCGGACATGCATAACAATCTGATGGATAAGGACAGCCCGACGTTCGGGCCGCTGGGGGTTGCCCTTCAGGCGCAGCCTGCCGAAGAGTGCTTTGTGGATTTCCATGACTACGGCCCGTCCTCGGAACCTGCCTCTTTTTTTGTTGAACCGGTTATGGAAGACGGAGAACTGGTGGGCTGGATTGTGCTCCAGTGCGCCATCAACAAGGTGAATTCCCTTTTCGCGTGGACGGAGGAACTGGGCCAGAGCGGGGAAACCATCCTGGTCAACGGAGAAGGGTTCATGTTGAGCGAATCCAACTTTGAAGGCTCCTCCACGATTCTTTCCAAACGCCTCGACGACCGGAACATTAAAACCAAGTTCGAGGAGCGCCGAGGCCACCGATTGGTCACGGATTATCGCGGGTTTTCCGCGTTGACCTCCTTTGAGGTGGTTCCTTTCATGGGTACCGAGTGGCTGGTGGTGGCGAAGGTGGACCGGGACGAGATACTGACCAGTCATTACGCTGACCACCGCAGGTACAGCGCCGACAGGCTGGTGGAGTATTTCCGGAAGGCCCCGTCGGCGCCTTCCATTTCTGTCCCGGATGCTGTAAGGGACCTGTATGGATGCTGTACACGTGTGGATATCGATGAATTCCTCAAGGCGGAAGAGGGGAGGCGGCTCCATACCTTCGGCGTGGCCACCTGCACCGGCCTGCTCGCCGTCTATCCGGGAAAATTCGCCTACATGGCCCATATCAGTCCCCGTGACAAAATGTACGGGTCGGATGATGTCAATCTACTTGGGCAGTTGATCAAGCGCATACAGAATTTCGACATGTATCCCTGCGAGCAGCGTAAGGTCATGTTTCTGGTCGTCGCGCCCCATCTTGAGAGTTTGCCCCGCATTGTCGACAAGCTGGTGGATGAAGGCTTTATGCTTTCACAAATACAGGTGTTGGTCAATCAGGCGGCGGAGACGGCAGAGCTCATGTATGATCCGGATGCGGATGAAATGCTGGTGTACTGGCGCAACGCTGTCGATGATCCGCACCCCCGCATTCACAGCCTGCGCGAGGCCGCCAATGTGGGGCGCGTTTTCCAGGAGATTTTCAACCTGAGTGAATCCGGGTTCCCGGAACAGGTTCGTGTACCAGGTAATCATGAACAGGAGCAGACAACAGAAGGAGCAGCATCATGAGTAGTATGACCGTCGGCAAAAGGATAACTCTCGGGTTTACCATCGTGATTTTGATCGCGTTGGCGCTGGGGGTGCTGGGTGTTACCAGCATGACAAAGGCCAAGACCAATTCAGAGAAATTGGCCGTCGAATATGTTCCGGAGGTGCGGGTGGCGACCGCGCTGCGCGGCGCGGCCAACCGCGTCATGTACCAAATGCGCGGATACGCGCTGAGCGAGGAGGAGCAATACTACACCGCTGCCCAGGAAGAGATGGGCGCCATCAAGCAGCATTTGCAGGAGGCCGCGACCCTCGCCAAAGAGGCAAAAAACCTCAAAGCGCTGCAAGGTCAGGTGGATGAGGCCTCTGCCGCCGTGAACGCCTATGCGAAACTCATGGAAGAAACCGAAAAGGCCATCGCCAAAATGAACGTGGAGCGGACCAAGCTGGACGAAAACGCGGCCGCCTACATGAAGAACTGCGCGGAGTTTCTTGAGGGACAGAACCGGGCCTTCAAACAGGATTTGAACGAACGCCAGAAAAAAGTGCAGTTGGTCACGGATATCGTCAATTTAGGCACCAAGGTGCGGGTTTCCAACTTCAAGGCTCAGGCTACGGATGATATGGACCTCATGCAGGAGGCGTCGGCGCTGCTGGACGGGCTGGGCGCCTATACAACACAACTGCGTCCGATTACGACGGATGCCGAAGATGTGGAGCGTATCAACAACACGGACGTGGCCGGGAAAAAATACCAGGAGAATATAAAGGCCTATATCAAGACCCAGCAGGCGCTTGATGTCAGCAACGCCACGATGGATAAAAACGCGGCGCGATATATGGAGAATTGCAACGCCTTCCTGACTTCACAGAATGAAGCGATGCAGTTGGAATTCGCGCGGGCCGATGCCAACCTTAAGGAGCGCCTCGAAAAAATCACCCTTATCAATGAAATCATTGATGCCGGCAACGCGGCGCGTGTCATGAACTACAAGGGGCAGACCTTGCAGGATGCCGACCTGTTGCGCCAGGCGGCCCAGCAGCTCAGCGGCACAAAAGAAATCATCGCCAAACTGCGCAAAACAACGCGGGAGGAGGAGCACCTCAAGGACCTGGCTGAGGTGGAGTCCGCGTCTACGGGGTACGCTGCGGCGCTGGCCGAATATCTCGTCAACTTTCAGCAACTTGATAAAATCCGCGGGCAAATGGATGGATCAGCAGAACAGTTTGTGGAGAATTGCGCGGCCTTCCTGGCCGGCCAGCAGGCAAAACTTAAGGACGACATGTCGGAACGACATGAAAAGATATCCCTGGTCAATGAAATCATTGACCTGGGTAATGATGCCCGTGTAAAGGCCTTTAGGTCCCAGGCGTTGCGCGCACCGGAAATCATCCACGATGCCCTGAATAACTTCCCGAAAATGGATACCCTGTACGACCAGTTGCGCAAGATTACCCGGCTCGACGCGGACCTCAGGCGAATTGACAACACGCAGACCGCGGGGAACAACTACGCATCAGGCCTGCGCGCATTCCTGACGGAATGGGAACATTTGCAGGAAATCGGAAAACAACGGGAGGTCGCCGCCGCCCGGGTGCTTACCGCGTGTATTACCACGGCGGCCGCCGGGATGGATACCACTGATAAAATCGCCAATGAGGCGGCCAGTTCCCTTTCCGCCAGCTCGCTTATCATGACCCTGGGGCTTATCGTCGGCGTCATCGTGGCGTTGGGCGCCTCGATCCTGATTATTCGCGGCATTACCGGCCCGTTGCGCAGGATCATCGCCGGCTTGTCCTCCGGTTCCGAACAGGTGACCTCCGCCTCCGGCCAGGTTTCAGGCTCAAGCCAGGAGATGGCCGAGGGCGCCAGCGAACAGGCTTCCAGCCTTGAAGAAATTTCCTCCTCGCTCGAGGAAATGACCTCAATGACCCGCCAGAACGCGGAAAATGCCAAACAGGCCAACGGTCTCATGAATGAGACCAACGATGCGGTAGGCAAGGGCATGGACGCTACCGAGCGCATGTCGTCGGCAGTGAATGAAATCAAGAATTCCTCGGATGAAACGGCCAAGATCATCAAGACGATTGATGAGATTGCCTTCCAGACGAATCTGCTGGCGCTGAATGCGGCGGTCGAGGCGGCTCGCGCCGGCGAGGCCGGCAAGGGCTTTGCCGTGGTGGCGGAAGAGGTGCGCAACCTCGCGCAGCGCAGCGCCGAGGCGGCCAAGAATACCGCGGACCTGATTGAGGGATCGCAGCGCAATGCCGAACGCGGCGTGGCGGTTACCACGGAGGTCACCGAGATGCTCAAGAAGATTGTGGACTCTTCCACCAAGGTCGCCCAGTTGATCGGGGAAGTCTCCGCGGCGAGTAATGAGCAGGCGCAGGGCATCGACCAGGTCAACATCGCCGTGGCGGAAATGGACAAGGTGGTCCAGCGTAATGCGGCCAATGCCGAAGAGTCGGCCAGCGCGTCCGAAGAACTTTCCTCGCAGGCGCAGGAACTCAACAGCATGGTGGTCGACCTGACCACGCTGGTGGGCGGCGGACAGTCAACCGCCCTGGTGCAGCGCAGGCAACTGGGCCCCGCCACCCGTCACAAACAAATCACCCATCACACGCCCCCGCCACAGAAAAAGAAAACAGCCGGAAAGGCCAAACCCGAAGAAGTGATTCCGCTGGATGATGACGACTTCTCGGAATTCTAGTCAAGGTTGAGCCAACTCCCCCGCCGGAGTGGCAAATGGTAGCCCAGGGTTGCGGTGCGAAAGCGCCGCAACCCTGGGCAAAATTTTCAAGTGCAGTACCACGTTTTAATCGCACTCTGTCACTCGCCGATCAGGCCGGAGCTGCTCCGCGGGAGGATGGGCGATAGGAGACCGGAGGTCAGGCGCCGTTCGTTGTACAGAGGCTTTAACCTGCAGCGCGCCGTTTCGCGGGTCGTGACCGTGGTGAAATCCGTTAGTTTTCATGTCCATCCAGAGGCTGTTCGGAAGAGGCTCGTTGTACAGGCTTCAGCCTGCCGCGCACGGCGAGCGGCGCATGTTTCGCGTCGTAAATGCCAAAAAAAGCCGATTTCAGTGAAAAAAGCCGAAAAAAATTGCCAAAAATGGGCCATTTGTGGGCTGAAAACCGTAAAAATGACCATTTTTGGCCGATTTTGACGGTTTTTTGTCGTTTTTTGGCGCTGTCGCGAGCACGCGGCGTGGCATGCGGCTCGCCGTGCGCGGCAGGCTGAAGCCTGAACAACGAACGGGCAGGCTGACGCCTGGACAACGAACGGGCAGGCTGACGCCTGGACAGCGCACCGTTTCGCCGGGTCGTGACCGTGGTGAAATCCGTTAGTTTTCAGGTCCACCCGGAGGCTGTTCGGAAGAGGCTCGTTGTTCAGGCTTTAGCCTGCAGCGCACGGCGAGCGGCGCATGTTTCGCGTCGTAAATGCCAAAAAAAGCCGATTTCAATGAAAAAAGCCGAAAAAATCGGCCAAAAATGGGCCATTTGTGGGCTTAAAACCGTAAAAAGACCATTTTTGGCCGATTTTGACGGTTTTTTGTCGTTTTTTGGCGCTGTCGCGAGTGCGCGGCGTGGCATGCGGCTCGCCGTGCGCGGCAGGCTGAAGCCTGGACAACGAACGGGCAGGCTGAAGCCTGAACAACGAACGGGCAGGCTGAAGCCTGAACAACGAACGGGCAGGCTGAAGCCTGGACAACGAACGGGCAGGCTGACGCCTGGACAGCGCGCCGTTTCGCCGGGTCGTGACCGTGGTGAAATCCGTTAGTTTTCATGTCCATCCGGAGGCTGTTCGGAAGAGGCTCGTTGTTCAGGCTTCAGCCTGCAGCGCACGGCGAGCGGCGCATGTTTTGTGCCGAAAATGCCAAAAAAAGCCGATTTCAGTGAAAAAAGCAGAAAAAATTGCCAAAAATGGGCCATTTGTGGGCTGAAAACCGTAAAAATGACCATTTTTGGCCGATTTTGACTGTTTTTTTGTCGTTTTTTGGCGCTGTCGCGAGCGCGCGGCGTGGCATGCGGCTCGCCGTGCGCGGCAGGCTGAAGCCTGAACAACGAACGGGCAGGCTGAAGCCTGAACAACGAACGGGCAGGCTGAAGCCTGGACAACGAACGGGCAGGCTGAAGCCTGTACAACGAACGGGCAGGCTGACGCATGGACAGCAAACTTCTTCCACCGCTTGCATCCGCTTGCGTGTCCGTTTTATTTTCCAGGCGCGGTCAGCGGTCGCCCCGGAACAAACGCCGGTACAGGGACCGCAGGCGTCCGCCCTTGTCGCGAAATGCGCTAATAGTGCGCCAGTCCCGCACGGCGTTGTGAAAGGTTTCGCGGGTCATGCCGATCTCCTCCAAAAACGGGGCCAGGTCGGCGGGTTCTTCCGGCGGGGCGGACAGTTGGGCCTCTTCAATGGAAAGCGCCTCCTCACGGGCCATCTGTCCCCAGCGTACCCGTGCGCTGTTTTTTAGCGTGGTCGGGGTTACCTCGGGGAATTTCAGCCGGTGGATATACGGCACAATATTGTGAAGCAGGCAATCCGAGTGTTCGTCATTGGCGCCACCCAGCGTCCAGCCCATCTCGTTTTCGAGGGTGGTGTACATCTCTTCGGTCGGCACATCCACGTAGTCCCAGAGGGGGATGAACCGGGCCACGGATGAAAACTGCCGGCCCGTCAGGTCGCCGATGGCGCGCAGCACACGGTTGAAATTCCAGGGGTAGGGGTCGGCCAGCAGGGCCCGGGCCTCTTCTTTGACCGGGTTAGCACCCACCACAGCCCGAAAAAAGTTCACATCGCCCGCCTCGAAAAGCTCCCGGATAAAAGCGGAATAGGTGATCCGCTGTCCGTCGCCGGTTACGATCAGCGGGATATTAAACCGTTCAACAGCCAGGTGCGTTGCCGCGGAAATGCCCCGCATGCAGACCGGACAGAAGTTGCCGCAGCGTTCAATAAAGAGACGATAAAGGGCGAGGAGGGTGTTGCGGTTGGGGCGGTAGAATATATGGTCCGCGCGTGTGGCGTCCACCGCATTGTGGATGTTCTGGCGCGCATGGTCCGACAAGTATCCGTTGTCGAACGTGACGCACAGGCATTTCAGTCCGTACAGGCGGTCACATACATAAAGGGCATAGGTGCTGTCCTTGCCCCCGCTGAGCGGCACCAGCGCGTCGTATTCGTGGCCGCCGCGCCGCGCCTTTTCCACCATCCCCTCAAACGCCTTGCGTTGTGCGTCGCGCATGGTGTCCCACGTGGAAAACGCCTGTTCGTAGTTTCGGCAATGACGGCAAATCCCGTGCTCATCCAGCCCGGCGCTTGGCAGGCTGGCTGGAAGGATGCAGTGTTCACAACGTTTGATCTCACTCATGGCTTGTACTCCTGTCTAAAAGGTTTCGCAGAACCTATCAGCCGACAGGAAAATGTCAACCGTACGGTCTTAATTTTCAGCCCGGTTTCGGGTATACTGACTGCCACGTGCGATAATGGAACAACAGCATCTGATAGCATGGGTAGTGAAAAAAAAATTATAATCGACTTGTCCATTTGGTGAATGTGGTGTAATTATAATGAAGAGACCGGTAACATTTGTGGGTTTAGCGTGAAGGTGAACGTATGAAAACAGCGAGGAACATTTGTATAATCACAGTGATGGCATGGGCGTCTTTTGCCCTGTGCGCTTCGGCGGCCGTGCTGGTGGTCGATGCGCAGCCCGACTGCCGTCAGCCGATTAATGACCAGATTTACGGGGTCAACATTGCCAACTGGTGTCAGCACTATTACCTGAAGCTGTGTGAACCGCACCTGACCAATGCCGGAGTCACCGTGGTGCGCTACGGGGCGACCAATATCGAACGGTATAACTGGCGCAACAACCGGATGTATAACGTTATCTCGAAAACGAATCAGTTCGTGCCGACTAGCTGGGAAGCTTTCATTGATTGGGTGCGCGATGATATGCGGGCCGAACCTTTTTTGCAGGCGTCGGTGTTCGGGCATGTGGCGTCGGACTACGGCGCGAGTGACTACAATACCAACCAGACCCTGCAGGATATTACCGAGTGGGTACAGGCGGCGGGAACGAATGTGAGCATCTGGGGCGTGGGCAATGAACCGTTTATCGCCTGGAAACTCGAAGGCTATTCGGGTGAAATGGGTGATGAAAGTTATGCCTATAATGACGGGGCCCACGGGGACCAGGTCTATAATGAGGATATCGCCGAGGATTCTTTCTATCCGCAATTCATTGATATCGCCTCGACCATTCGCGCGGCCAATACAAATGCGGTCATCCTCGGGCCCACCCCGGCCAACTGGTGGTTGTACTGGTCCACCGACTACTCGCCGCTGTGCCCCGCGACGCGCGCCAACCCGGGGGACCATACCAACGAGTTGGGTTGGTTCATGATGTCGGCTTCGGCCAATCAGTGGGACCCGCATGTCTTTCCTGATCGGGCGGGTAATCCCTCTGTCGTGGGCTGGGAACAGAATGAGACCACCGGCGAGTTCAACGACCAGCGCGTGATGTGTCAGTTCGTAAAGCGCATCGGCGAGTACGCGGCGGCTAATGGCGGCGAGCAGATATGCGATTACCTCGACTTCCATCGCTACATGAATTGCAACCAGGACGCCCTGGCGGTGCAGGAGACGCGGGATCTGTGGGACCCCGAGTACGCAAGCTACGACAAGGAGACCGGCGGCAGCGGCACCAAAACGCGGATTCTTGACCGGTTTCAGAATATCATTGATCACTATTATACCAACATGCACATGTCCCTTTCGGAATATGACTACTTCTACTGGCAGGGCCATCCGGAAATTTCGCAGATTGCGGCGCTGGGCCAGGTTGATTACCTGGGCATTTTCGCCCGCTACGGTGTTCAACTGGCCTGTAATTGGTATATTGGCGAGCCGGATCAGTCGGGCGGCGACTACCATCACGCGGCGGATTCCGCCAAGCAGGCGATGTTTGATGAACTGGGCGAACCCAACCCGAAGTACTGGGCGTTTAAATTGATGAGCGACAATTTCCGTGACCAGGCCCTGCACACGCAGGCCTCGGATAACGAGACCTTCAGTATCTATGGCGGCATGGACGTGGCGTCGAGTCAACTGGTCGTGGCTGCGCATTACAAGGGCCTCTATACGCCCTGGTACGCGGAGGAGGCCGGCGCCTATATCGAAGGGCAGGGCGCCTCCAACGCTACAATGATCATCAGTAACTTTACGATTACCGGCGTGCAGTCGGTGGAACGGTACGGACGCTATGACCCCTACATTGTGCATATGGATACCGGCATGGTTTCGGTGGCGGGCAACAGCTTTACATTCGCGTATGAACCGCTGGCGGTTTATGTCTTCCGCTTTCACGGCAGCGCCGCCCCGTCGGCGGAGGACGCGCCCGCCTCGTTCCTGCATGTCAATCCCGCCCGTGTGGATTTCGGGCCCTACGAGACCGGCATGGAAATTATCGAGGAGGAGGACCACGAAACCCATACCACCAATGTAACCACCAATCTCACCCACACCATACGAATTACCAACAACCGCGCCGACGATACCACATGGACGGCCGCGACCACCACGCCCTGGCTGGAAGTCATCGGCAGCGGCAGCGGGACGGCCCTGGTAACCGATCTGGTTTATGTCCGGATCACCAACAAGTCCGCGTACGCCACGGGCGTATACACCGGCGGGGTCCTGGTGACCACCTCTGAAGGCGTAACCAATGTACCGGTCAGCATGGAGGTCCTTCCTGGAGCGGATAATGGCGAGCGCCGTATCTTCGACGCGGAAACGCATTCCCTGGCGCACGCCTGGGGCACGGAAGAGCCGTACTCTATCGGCTTCTATGACGGCCACGGGAACACCGAAGACCGTAACAATCCCTACATCTATGACTTCACCATGGATTACAACGAGGTCTCCGCGCTCGGTGGCCTGGCGTCGTTGCGCGTGGATTTTGACCGCACCGCGGGCGACAATTCGGCGGGCCGGCTCTACACGGCCTTCGGCACCTACGGGCATGTGGGGCAGACCTATTGCTGGGTGCCGGTGGGCGCCAACCCCTCCAACTATGTCTTCAAGTTTGATATCAA
>RZZM01000011.1 GCA_009929845.1 Spartobacteria bacterium | reverse complement strand
ACGGAGTGCACGGAGATAGAAGATTTGTGTTTGCTCATGTTTATTAAAGGAGGTAACAGCGGGAACAGAGAAACTTTGTTAGCTTTCTTTTCTTCTATTCAAAAAATATTGTTTCAAATATCTCCGTGACCTCCGTGGCCTCCAGCGAAGCGGGTGGTTTAATTCTGCAGAGCCTTTGTATGAATCCTGAATTTGCGGAACTCAAAAAAAACAACAAAAACGGTTGCGTATCTGGACGGGTGGGGTATTTTTTCCACAGTCATGAACAACCATAGGAGAACGAAGATGAGAATGACGATACAAGTAATAGTATTCGTGGTCGTGTTAAGCGCGACGCAGGTCCTGGCCCAGTGTTGCGCGAAGCCGCGCGGCGCGAAACCCGCCTGTGCGGCAGACCGCCAGGCCAAAACCTGCACCTGGAATGATTGCGACGCCATGCTTTCCAAGCTGTCGTTGACCGATGAGCAGAAGGCGAAGCTGGCCGAGGTCAAGGCGACATGCGCCAAAGAAGCGACCGATGACGTGGCTGGAAAATGGTGTTCTGTCATGGCCGAGGTGTTGACCCCGGAGCAAAAAGAGACCCTGACCGGCCTGTGCAGCGCCAAGGGCATGAAATGCCCCATGCAGGCTGAAACGCCGGAACCAAAAGAAGCGGTCGCCAACTAGTCGCCGGCAGCACGCGCTGCCGTCCGCGAGACAAATCAGGAATAGGTCTTGTGGAACTTTTTATCCTGCCCGCGGTCTTTGTCGTCTGCGGGCGGGGGCGGAATGATGGGTTCTTTTTCACTGGATGCCTCCCCGGACTGGTTGTCAGGTTGCGGGGGGGTGTCCGTTTGTTTAGGCGCCTGCGTCTTTGCGGTCTCCACATAGGTGAGCTTGATTGACGTGAGGGTATCGGCCAGCAAACGGGCTTCGGCCTGGTCCAGGTTACCCTTTGTCTTCTTGTCCAGCATGTCCAGCAGGTCGATGGTTGCCTGGGCCCCCGGCAGGCTGGTTTCGGTCTTACCGGTCATCGGATTGATGATCTTACCCATTTGCTGCATGGCGGAGGTGCCCAGCATGATTACCAGTTCAGCGAATAATGATGGTTCCTGATTTTGTTCGGTCATTTCCCGGTCCCCTTGGTGGTTGTTTGTTTGGTAACAGACGAGTCGTCCGGCAAGAATGGTTTGACGAAGGCATCGGCAAAATCATAGCCGTCGGCAAAATCTTCGATGCGATCCCCCTCGGTCTTTCCCAGGATGCCCTTATCAACCAGGTTGAAGACGACGTGGCCAAAATCCTCTGTTGAGTGGATGCCCCAGTGATTGAGCACCCGTTTTGAAATCGGACCGAATTCCCTCAAGGTAAACTCGCGGATACTCACGAGCAGTTCCTGTCCGGTGACATGCCGTCCGTGGCCCTTGCGGGGCCGTTCCAAATGTTTCATGGCATAATCGAGGGCCTCGCGTATGAAGTCGTAGGCCTCGACAGTATAGCGGGGGTCTTCACGGCGAATCTGTTCTATAGCTTCCTGAAAACTTGGTTTTTTCATGTTGTTTTTCCTGACAACTCTTTCTGATAGAATATACCAACAGGCGGCATCATCCGTTAACAGCGCTGGCTAGGCTGTATGCTCATTGATCACGGCCGCATAGAAGCACATTTCCTTCATGTTCTTGTAGGACTTCGCGTCCCAGTTCCATTGGTGTCCGTCGTCTTTGAAGCGCGGAATCACATGAAAATGAATATGCGGCACCGCCTGGCCGGCGACTTCCCCGTTATTTTGAATGATGTTGACGCCATCGGCATCCAACGCATTCATCTGGGCGCCGGCGATGCGTTGTACCAGCTTGATCAGCTTTTGCAGCACGTCTACCGGGGTCGCGGCAATATTATCGTAGTGTTCCTTGGGGATCACCAGGGTATGCCCCTTGATGATCGGGCCCACATCGATGAAGGCGAGCAAATCGTCGTCTTCATACACCTTGGCCGAGGGTATCTCGCCTTTTACAATTTTACAGAAAATACAATCACTGCTCATATGTTTTCTCCATGGTCGGGACATCCAGTCCCGGGGGATAGTATGGCATGGTCTCCTGTTTTTTCAAATGGAAATATCGCGCCATGGCGCCGATTAGCGCAATGGCCAGCAAGGCGAATAAAAACCAGCGCTCCTGGCTTGTCAGGCTGAACCATAACCGTACCGGCAGGGGGCGTTCCTTTTGTTTTGCCATTTGCAGTGCTCCGCGCTCAGGAAACGGCCACGTTGACCAGGCGGCCCGGTACAACAATCACCTTGCGCACCGTCTTGCCTTCGATCCACTTCTTGACGTGTTCGTCGTTCAGGGCCTCGGCCTCAATGGCCTCGCGGTCAGCGTCGGCGCTGACCATGACATGGCCGCGGACTTTGCCGTTGACCTGGAGGACCAGTTCGATCCGGTCCCGGTGCAATGCCGCCTCGTTGACCAGTGGCCAGGCGGCGTTCAGGATGCTGGGCGCATAGCCCAGTTCCTGCCACAACTCTTCCGCGATATGCGGCGCGAACGGCGAGAGGAGCAACACTACCGTTTCCATGGTTTCGCGGAACACCGCCCGGCAGCTTTCCGGGCTTTCGGGTGTGACTTCCAAGGCATCCACCGCGTTCATCAGTTCCATGATCTGGGCGATGGCGGTATTGAAATGGAAGTCGCCGTCCATATCCCGTGTGATCCGCTGAATGGTCTCGTGCATTTTGCGGTACAAATCCCGTTCCGGCCCGGCCATGTCGTCCAGGCGGGGCGTCAGCCCTTTGGCCTGCGCGAGCAGCTCGTGGTGGTCATATATCTTGCGCCAGATACGACGCAGGAACCGGAAGGCGCCCTCGACGCCCTGGTCGTTCCATTCCGCGTCTTTTTCGGGCGGCCCGATGAACAGGGTGTACAGGCGGACGGTATCCGCGCCGTATTCGCGCAGCAGTTCGACCGGGCTGACGACGTTGCCCTTGGATTTCGACATCTTGTAGAGCTGTCCGTCCTTGTCACTGCGCTTGCAGATCATGCCCTGGGTGAAGAGGTGCGCAAAGGGTTCGTCGAAATGGATCAACCCGATGTCATACAGGGCCTTGGTGAAAAAGCGCGCATACATCAGGTGCAGGATGGCGTGCTCAATGCCTCCGATATACTGGTCGACCGGCAGCCATTTATCACACAGGTCGGTATCAATGGCGCGGGTTTCATCCCGGGCGTTCATGTAGCGCAGGAAGTACCAGCTCGAATCAACAAAGGTATCCATCGTGTCGCTCTCGCGCCGGGCCGCGCGCCCACACGCGGGACAATCGACCCGCATGAATTCTTCGCTCTGCGCCAGCGGCGATTTCCCGTCCGGACGGAATTCCACGGTATCGGGCAGCAGCACCGGCAGGTCTGTGTCGGGCACGGGCACCAGGCCGCATTGTTCGCAATAGATCATCGGGATGGGCGCGCCCCAGTAGCGCTGGCGGCTGATCAGCCAGTCGCGCAGCCGATAGTGAATCTGGAACCCGCCGAACTCCTGTTCCGCCGCGTATTCCGTCATCTTTTTGATCGCCTCGCGGTTGGGTATCCCTGAAAACGGGCCGGAATCCACGCATATTCCGTCCTCTGTGTAAGCGCCCGTCATCTCGTCGAGTGCGAGTGACTGCTCCGGGTTCTGGATGGAGATACGGATATCAAGCCCATAATTCTTGGCAAAGGCCCAGTCGCGGGTATCGTGGGCGGGGACGGCCATGACCGCGCCGGTGCCGTATTCCATCAGCACATAATCGGCCACCCACAACGGCACGGTTTCGCCATTGTATGGATTGACGACATAGCGTCCGGTGAAGACGCCGGTCTTTTCCGTCGAGTCCGCGGTCCGGTCGATGCGCGACATTTTTCCGGACTTGGCGATGTACTCCAGGACGGCCTGTTCCTGCGGCAGGCCCTTGATCATCTCCGACAGCGCGGGATATTCCGGGGCAAGGACCATGTAGGTGCATCCGTAAATCGTATCGACGCGCGTGGTATAGCAGGGAACGCTGTCCTGCGCATCCGGCGCGCCGTCTTCCCGGGGGATAAGGCGGAAGGCCACGCGGGTACCCTCGCTGCGCCCGATCCAGTTTTCCTGCATGATTTTAACACGTTCGGGCCAGCCGTCGAGCTTGGACAAGTCATCCAGCAGCCGCTGGGCATAGTCGGTGATTTTGAAAAACCATTGTTCGAGTTCGCGGGGTTCCACCACCGCCTCGCAACGTTCGCAGCAGCCGTCGACCACCTGTTCGTTGGCCAGCACTGTCGCGCAGGACGGACACCAGTTGACCGGCGCCTTGGCCCGGTAGGCCAGGCCGCGTTCATACAGCCGGATGAAGAGCCACTGGGTCCACTTGTAATAATCCGGCAGGCAGGACGTGACTTCCCGGTTCCAGTCGTAGCAGCAGCCCCACGTATTCAACTGTTCCTTGATGACCTTGATATTGTTCAACGTGCTTTCGCGCGGATGGGTCCCGGTCTTGATGGCCGCGTTTTCCGCGGGCAGCCCGAAGGCATCCCAGCCCATCGGCGTCAACACATTCAGGCCCTGCATCTTTTTGTAGCGGGTCACGGCGTCCCCGATGATATAATTGCGGCCATGCCCGACATGCAGCGTCCCGGAAGGATAGGGAAACATCATCAGGCAGTAGTACTTGTTGTCGGTTTGCGACGGGTCCACGTCAAACAAGCCATGCTCCCTCCAATATGCCTGCCATTTGGGTTCAATTTCCTGAAACGGGTATTTCTCATTCATTGTTGTACATCTCTCTGTGTCCTGTCGTCATGTTGAATTCCAAAACCACGCCCTATAACGAACTTTCCACGCAAATGCACGCCTGTATTTGATATTTTCATGACTTTTCCATAAGACTTGTTGATGCGTTGCCCACTACGCTTTCAGGGCGGGCGAGCCAGGGAGGAGTTTATGGCCAAACGGGGTATGGTGATTGAAGAAGCAGGTGAGTGAGCATGCCTTCGCTATATCCAGCCGCGCAGCCAGTAGTAGGCGATCGCCATGCCCTCCCGTGCGGTCCAGAGGATGTATTGCAGGTTGTTCCACCACCGGTAGCGGATGAAGGTGTTACCGCCGACGCCGGTGGAGGGGACATTGCGGCGTCCGCCCAGGTCGTTGGGGTCATAGGTCAAGTCGGCCTCAACGGACTCATCCTCGGCGATGCAACCGCCGATATCGGTAAATCCCAGTTTGCGAAAGGTAAGCAGCGAACGTTTCATGTGGGGGCCCGAGGTAACCAGCAGGACAGGCCGTGTGCGGGCGGGACCGAGCATGTCCCTGATGTACAGGGCCTGTTCGCGGGTGTTGCGGCCCTGTGGTTCGGTGAGGACGCGCGCCCCGGCGACGCCCCGCAGGATGAGTTCGTTCACCATCTTGTCGAGGTGCGAGGCGTCCATGTCCGGGTCATCAGGCAAGGCGACAATCACCTTTGCCTGGGCATACCGCAAGGCGTCCTCGGCGGCGTACCAGGATCGGATCAGTCCGGACTCGCTGGGAATCCCGCCGCCCCCCAGTACAACAATATACTCGGGCGGTGTCCTGATGACATGCGTGTCGCGCGATATCCACACATACATCTTCCAGGGATACCGGCTGAACGAAAGCAGGAAGACCAAGACCGCCAGCAGCCCCAGGGCAACCAGCAGGCCATGCAGTATCTTCCATGTCCGCTTCAGGGTCGTTTTTATATTCATCCCGTCAGTGTGACGCGCAAAGCGCTTTCAGGGAAGCAAAAATATCCGGACGTGGTTAAAGCATGCCTGAACCCATACGTCCCGCAGGAAACACCCTCGGGAAGCGCTATCTCCGCCTGTCTCATCCGCTTGGCAATTATTCATGACAGTTGATCGGACCGAGTAAACGGCGTGAACGATTTACGTAAGGATAAAAAGCGCATTGCAGGAAGAAGTTGGTCGCCCTTTCAGTTCTTATTCCTCATTTCATATCGGTACGCACTTCCACGAGACAGGGAGTTCTGAGGCTATGCGTCGGGGTCCTGTCGCATGTGGTAGTATTTGAAAATGCGGAAGACGAGTCCGTATTTCGGGCTGCACACGTAGGCAAGCACAAATAGAAGGCCCAGTGAGACGACGATCAGGGGGCCTGTTTGCGTATTAAACGCGTAGGAGGCGATGACACACAATACGGAAACCGCCGTGCCCAGCAGTCCGCCGCCCCACAAAATGACGCGCGGTGAATCCACGTAGAGATACATGATGGACGCGGGGGCGATCAGGAGTCCGAGCGTGAGGATCGCGCCGACGGCCTGTAACGAAATAATCATGGTGAGTACAATAAGCGCGGCCAGCAGGTAAGCGAGCAGATGCACGGGAATGCCCTGGGTGCGGGCGATCACCTCCGAAAAGAGATAGATAAGCAGCGGACGTTGCAACAGGATGAGGATGGAGAGGGTTATACCGCCCGCGGCAAAGACAAACCAGAGGTCGGCGTTCGAAACGGCCAGGATATTGCCGAACAGATAATCTTCCAGGCTCACGTAAGTCGAGAGCCGACGGAGGATGATCAGCCCCGCGCCAAATGCGGCGGTGAAGAGAATGGCGAGGGCGGAGTCCCGGTCCAGGCGCGACGACGCCGAGACGCCGGTCGCGCCAAGCCCTACGAGCATGGCCGTAACCCCGGCGCCCAGCAGGGCGCTGACCGGATTCAACCCGGCGATGAGTGCCCCGAGGGCAATCCCCGGGAAAATCGTATGGGACAGGGCGCCGGCAAACAGGGCGGAACGCCGGATAACAACATAGCCGCCGAGGTAGCCGTTGAGGAACCCGATCATCACGGCGGCCAACAGCGCGCGCTGTCCAAAGCCACTGCCAAATACCTGTTCAAGAACATCCATCATCCGAAAGCCGCCTCCAGATTATCTTCGGTCAACACATCCGTGGGCTTTCCATAGGCAATCATACGCTTGTTGATCAGCAGCATCTCATCAAAGATGTCTTCCACCGTGCGCATGTCGTGATGCGAGGCGATCACCAGGCTTCCCTGCGCGGCGAGTTTGCGCAGCAAGTCCGCAAGGATATCGCAGGAGGGCTGGTCCAGGCCGGCAAAGGGCTCATCCAAGAGCAGCACATGGGCGTCCTGCGCGAGGGCGCGCGCGATGAACACGCGCTGCTGCTGGCCGCCCGACAGCGCCCCGATCTGGCGGTGACGCAACTCCCGCACCCCCATCATGTCCATGGCGCGTTCAATGGCATCCTCATCCTCCGCGCGCATCCGTTTGAGCATGCCAACCAACGGATAGCGTCCCAGTTCCACCAGACCCCGCACCGTGATCGGAAAGTCCCGGTCCAAATCTTCGCGCTGCGGCAGATAGGCAATCTCATAGGTGCTCTTATGCACCGGCTCGCCGCGCCAACGTACCGTCCCCGTGCAGGAGGGTACCAGCCCGACAATCGCCTTCATGAGCGTCGTCTTGCCCGCGCCATTGCCGCCCACCAGCGCGATCGCCCGTCCGCAAGTGGCGTCAAAACTGATGTCGCGCAACGCGCACAGCCCCCCGTAGTGGGCGTGCAGGTTGTCAACCGAAAAACAGTGTGTCCCCGCGCCCGCGCGCGGGCAATGCTCTTCTTTTTGCTTATGCGTTGCCGTTACCATGAGAAGACCATAATTTCTTCCAGGCGGCGCGCCTCGGTCCAGCCGGTGTGGGATTGACGCGCCAGCCCGTCTGGTTCGAGGACGCATTCGACGGCCTTCATGCCCCCCTGCGCCTCCCAATCGACGAACAGGCGCACTTCCGCGCGCGCATTGTCCACACGAACCGTGACCAGGCTGCTCACCCGGTGGGTGTCCGCGGTCCCCGACCATATACACGCATTTCCTTCATGTAACTGGAAGGTTCCGGGAAGACTCGAAAATTGAAGCTCCACCCATGCTGTTGTCGCCAAGCTTTCCGCATGCGCCGCGGCGGGGGCAGGGATGGCCTGCCTGGCCGTCAGGCGCGTCAGGGGGAACAGCAGCATGCTCCAGCAGAGAATAAAGAGGCCCCATTCGACTAGCGGCGTTCCGCGCACAGGGTCACTCCGCCTGTTTCGGGGTCAGTGCATCAACAATGACCGTCATGTTATGACGCACCATGGCCTCATACGTAGGATCATCCAATGGCGGACTGCCCGCGTACAGTGGCGGTCCGACAACCACCCCGGTTTCCTGTGCCACGGATTCGAGCAGCTTGGGATTGGCGGCCACTTCCGGAAAGATCGTGCTGACCCCATTCTCACGTATGAACTCGACCACCTCCGCCAGGTGAGCGGGGGTCGGCTCTTCCTTGGTTGTCAGGCCCTTCACCGGCACCGCCTGGAACCCGAATTCATCGCAAAAATAATTGAAGGCGGCATGCGCTGTGGCCAGTTTCCGGTCCTGTGGCGGAATGCGGCTTACCTGCTGCCGGGTCCATTGCTCAAGCTCCCGGAGCTTCGCATTATATGCCTCCGTTTGGGCATTATATTGCATCCGGTGCTCCGGATCGGCCTTGGAAAAGGTAATACCAAGAATACGGGCGGCCCGCTGCATGTTACGGATGCTGTTCCACCAGTGCGGGTCGATCACGCCATGATGATGACCGTGGTGCAGAACCAGATGATCCTCGTCCTCCTCAAACTCCAATGAGGGAATCGTCGCGCCGATCTCGATAAGTTCTTGTCCGGACCTCAGGTTGCTCCGCAAATCAGGAAGATAAGGCTCCAGGTTCTTACCCATCGCCAACAGCAGCGTCGCGTCGCCGGCCCTATTCAAATCGCCGGGGCTCAATTGAAATTCGTGGGGATTTGTTCCCGGCGGCACCAATTCGATGACCCTGACAAACGATCCGCCCACCTGGCGCGCAAGATCGGTCGCGATAGGGTTCAGCGAGGCCACCACCAGGGAGGGTGGTTGTTCATTCCCCTGTCCGTCCGCATGGACACCTGCGCACACGACGCTACTCAAAAGATAACCTACGATTAACATTCTCATATCCATCTGCTATACCTTTCGCTTGTTTTGCAACAGAGTATTATTAATGCGCTCGTTAGCAAGACAAAATACCAGCCTCTCCCTGCTCCTGGACGTACGCTCACCAGGCCCAATCTCTGCGGAGCAGCCTCCGGCGCGATGGGCGAGTGAAAGAGTGCGATTACGATCAGCCAACCCCGGGACAACACCTTGGTGTCACATGAACATCAGCACTCCTTACCTCGTGGAAGTTGAATGGACACCTTCTTTCCTGGCGGTGTTTGCGGGTGGACATAAACGCCCCGGTTATGAGGCTGTTTTGGCGAATGGAAGTGTCCTTTCTGTTTTCCAGGCGCACGATCTCTTTGACGCTGGATTACAGCAGGAAATATCACTGCCATGATTGAATTTTGTCCTGATCCCTTAAGGGGCTATACTCAAGCCGACGGCGTAAAAGTCTGTTGTCGTGTCGCCGTCAATTGACTCCCACCGGGTGCCGTCGGGAAGCCGGGAATCGAAGGAAACCTTCTCATAGCTCGTGTACCGGTACAGGGCAAAGAGGCGCCAGGTGGCATTGAAGCGGTATTGGAGTCCCCCGCCAAATGAGTAGGCATTGGCCCACTCCGTTTCATCATAGCGACTGGCTTGCGTGGAGCTTTTGCTCATCTCAATGCGCCCCTGCCCCACCCCGATCTCTCCGAAAAGGGACAGCTTGTCGAACAGTCGGATTTCCGGCAACAGACTCGCCGAGTAGGCCACGGGCAGGCTGTAGGAAAGCTTCGCGGGTTCGTCGGTGGTCAGGGTCCATTCCGCGTCATCCGCCGAAACCCGGCCTTGTAGAGATAAAAAAATCCGTTCAGCGAGGGTAAAACGGTATCCGCCGATCAGCCCCGCCATGGTCCCGGAGGCCCGGTCGGTATACTCGTCGGGGGTACCGCCCTGGAGGTATTCGTAATGGACCTTGAAGGTATGCGTCACGGTCCCCGCCTCCGCCCCGACATACCAACCGGACGCAAAGGCCGGTCCGGCAAGGACTCCGGAGAGAAGAAACAGGACGATCCCATGTGTATTTCCGTGCGTTTTCATATTCCCTCGTTTCTGGTCTTGTTCCCGACAGGCGCAACGCATGCAATTACCCTGGCACTGCGTGCTGTGGCCGTACCGTATGTTTCGGACAATGCGCCGGATGATAAACAGCAGGGCCATTACCACTACAATACAGACAATTATTTTTTCCATGTCGCGTTACCTTTACTTCATCTGTTTAACGTTGTCGGTCGGTCGCCTTCGGAGGATTCATTAACCCAGCACGTCGGGTCCGCATCCAGAAAATCGCCGCAGTAATGGTAGGCGAAACCGCGACAGCCGTAGCATTCATCCTTGTACCGGCACGCACGGCACTTCCCTTTGATATGCTGATCGATCCGTCGGAGGGCGTGAATCACCGGCGAGGTATCCAGGACCTCCCGCAGGGTGTGATGCCGAACATTTCCCACATTGACATCCACCCCGGTACAGGGATGGATGTAGCCGTTGGATGTAACCAGCAGATTGTAAAAGTGGCGCTGGCAGGAAAGGCCGGCGATGGGAGGGTGCGGGTTCCAGGTAAAGCCGAATTCCTGCTCATCAATCTCCAACAACCGATGAAATAAATCCTTCAGTTGCTCCATCTCCACATTCAGCCGTTCCCCCTTGGCCCGTCCCTGGAAGGTAATCACTTCAAAATATGGGTGCATGTTACGCTGCCGGGCATAGCGCCACATTTCCGGCAGCTCGTCATAGTTGTGCTTGCAGATGATGGTTTCGAGTCCGAGCGGCAACTCGGGGTCCTTGCTGTAGCCGTGTTCGACCAACAGCTCAATGGTCTTATGAATCAGGTCGTAGGTTCCGGGCACGCCGGCCAGGCGGTCCTGCACCTCGCTTTTCAGGCTGTTGAATTTTGTGACGATCGACACCTTCCGCGCCGCGATGAAATCCGCCTCGGCGGGGGTCATGAGCGTGCCGTTGGTAAACAGGTTCTGGGTGATCCCCTGCTGGGCGATGTAGTCGATGATGTCCAGGATGTTCGGATGAAGCATCGGCTCCCCGCCACCAATGATCGTGATGTTTTTGACCCCGAGTTCGATGGCCTGATCAATAACCCCGCAAATCTCCTCAAAGGATAACTCATTTTCGCGTTTATGGCCCGAATTGGCGTAGCAATAGACACACCGCAGGTTACAAACCCGGCTTGTTTCCAGATCGAGGGTCAACAACCTGTTCTGCGCAACCGCTTGCCTGATCTCCTCTGGACTGAAATGCAGGCCATATACCTTCTCCGGCGAGCGTAATGTACGATCCATATGTATTTATCCCTGTTGTTGTTTGCGCCTATCTATAAATGAAATCCGCTTTCGGTATCCCGGGCGTCGTGTCATCCTGTTGAGTTGTTCCTGGGACAGTATGTGAATTACCGGACGCGTCCGCAAGCGTGTCGCTAAAATTTCTTCGATCTTTCCGGGCGGGCCCTCCACCCCGTCGCGCCAGGTCATATGCACATGCAACCGGTCGGAACCGTTCTCATCCTGGTCCGCTTCCAGCACGAACTCGCCCACCTCCCTGATGGCCACCAGGAGATCGGCCACCACCGACGGGTAGACCTTGGTGCCCTTGATCTTCAGCATATCCCCTTCGCGGCCGATCACCGGCCCCAGGCGGGGCGAAAATCTGCCGCACGCGCACGGGGTGTCGTCCATAAAGGCAATATCCCCGGTTTTGTATCGGATAAGCGGGGTCCCTTCCGCGTTCAGCGTGGAGACCACCAGGCACCCCTGCTCGCCGGCGGTGAGTGGCGTTCCAGCCTCATCCACAATCTCGGCATAGACCACATCGGGATGCATGTGCGCGCCCCGGCCCTGTTCGCACTCCGCCATGGAGCCGCACATTTCCGTATTGCCGTAGGAGCCAAACAAATCCACCGGCCACTGTTCACGGATCGAGCGGGCCAGAGCCGAGGGGGCCCAATCCGGCAGACGCAGATTCTCGCCGACCAGCACGGCGCGTTGCAGCAACCCGTCGTTGGGCGCCACCCCGGCCGCGTTCAGCGCACGCACCACGGCATTCAGAAAGGAGGGCACGGTAACGATCCCGGTAATACGATGGCGGACGATCAGTTCCGCCTGATGGGCGGGATTGCCCGCCCCCTGACGCAAAACCGTACACCCGCAGCGTTCCAACCCCAGGTAATACGCCATCCCGGCCATGAATAGCTGCTCCATCGTCACACAGAGCAACACACGGTCGCTGGATGAGAACCCGGCCGATTGAAAGGCGTACCATTCATTCTGTTCGAGTTTCAGCAAATCCTGCCGGGTTAAATAGATACTGATCGGTGAACTTTTGGTCCCGGAGGTACAGACGATCTCGCGGATATCCGCTTCCGGCGACGCACAAAAATCCTCGTTCCGTTCGGCGAGGTCGTGGCGGGTGGTCAGCGGGAGGCCGCTCCAGAAGTCAAAAAGTTCTTCCCCATCAGGGCAGGACGTTCCGGCAAGCGCCTCGCGGTAGTAAGGCGAGCGGGCGCCCGCGTACGCATACAACTCCGCAAGCCGCGCCGCCATGAACCGGCGCTGCTCTTCCCAAGGTTTGTATTCTAATGTAGCGTCAAACTTCATCGGATTTCATCTATATACGGCCTTACTTTACCGCACAGATGTCATCCAGAGAAGTAAATTCAGAACTCCTTACCTCGACCGTTTGCCAGGAGGTGAGCGTATCAGCGATTATTCTCCCATTGCCGTGACAGGGGCCGTTTGTTTCTTTCGAGCCCATCGGACCTTCAATCTGTTTGTCCTGCATTTAGAATTGATCTCACGCCTTTCTTCATTTACAATCTCGTCATGATTTTACGGAACATGACAAACAAGTGTATGCGTCTAACAAAGGAGAGCGCGATGAAAAGGAAAAGTATCGGTTTGGTATGGCAATTTTTACTCATCCTGGCGCTGTGCGCGCCCGTTTCGGCTTCAGGCGGCAGACTCTTTGTCGCAAGCGTCTTGCGCGCCATTTATGTTTACGATTCCCAGGACGATGGCGAGGTGGACCCCAAGCAGACCATCTGGGGGCCGAATACCCTGCTTACCAACATACCCAACGGAATCGCCCTTGCCTCGAACCTGATCTTTGTGACGGTGCGAACGGACGAGGAAGGACGCATATGCGCATACGACCGGTTTGCCGACGGCGACGCGGCTCCCCAGCGCGTGATTGAGGGGCCCAACACGGAATTTAATTCGCCACGCGGGCTGGCGGCTAACGAACAGTTCCTGTATGTCGCGAACTTTTCCAACTCAAGCATTACCGTATATGACATCGCCGCCGAGGGGGATACCGCGCCGGTCCGCCAGATCATGGGTCCGGGCACAGGGTTGGATCGTCCCGTCAATCTTGCCGTGGACGGCTCGCGCCTGTATGTGGTCAACGCCGGCGCCAGCAACATCCTGGTCCATGCGCTCGGCGCGGACGGAAATGCGCCCCCGCTCGCTACCATCGGCGGTCCAAATACAAAGTTCGAGAAACTTCTCGGCATCGCGGTGGACGAGGACAACATCTATGTAACAGGAACACCGGGTGACAGCGCTGATAATGAATATGTGCACATCCTCGACAAAAATGCCGCGGGCGACGTGGCCCCCCTGCGCACGATCAGCGGAGACGACACCGGCATGGACCTTCCGCTGAGCATCGTTGTCGATGAAGACATCTATGTCGGCAACGTCCGTAGTGTCACCGTCTACGAAAAGGACGCCGACGGGGATGCGCCGCCGATCCGGGAAATCTCCGCCGGCCCCTATGCCTACCTGTTTCCCTTTGGACTGGCCATTGAGCCGGGGGATCGTTCTCCACGGCATCCCGAGGTTGGCCGCGACCTGTGGCACTGGCGCAATGTACGTCCGTTGAGCACACGGTTGCACGACATCATCTACACGCGGGGACAGTTCATCGCCGTCGGATGGGAAGGCACGATCCTCACCTCACCCAACGGTCTTTCGTGGCAACCCCAAGACTGGGGCGGCATCACCAACCTCTATGGCATCTGCGCCAACGATGACGGGGTCGTCGTAGCCGTCGGCAATCACGGAACGATCCTGCGGAAGGACCTTGCCGAAAACACGGACTGGGAGGAATTGAATCCGACTACCCGCCTCCTCTACGACGTAATCCACGGCGATGATCAGTTTGTAGCCGTCGGAGCGGGCGGCGTAATACTGACCTCGCCGGACAGTTACAACTGGACCCGGCAGTATCCGGGTGAACAACATAACATCGAGGCCATTGCCTACGGCAACGGCCGCTATGTAGCAGTCGCCTGGAATGGCATCGACGCCGAAGGGTCAATTTACCACTCGACCAACGGCATCGACTGGGAGGTGGATAATGCGGGCATTGATCAATCGCTTCGCGGAATCGTCTACGCCAACGATCAGTTCGTGATTGTCGGATACGACCAGTTGAACCGGACCGGCCTGGTGTGGACTTCCAACAGCGGCACCCATTGGACGGCGCGCGATCCGGGAACCCATCAGATGCTTTGGGACGTGAGCTATGGCAACGGACGGTACCTGGCTGTTGGCGGATCGGCCAGGGGCATTGCGCTGAGTTCGACCGATGGAATAGCCTGGACGAGTGAAGAGACCAACATGAACAATCAGGTCTTCGCGGGCGCTGTCGGCGACAACGCCAGTGTGGCGGTCGGCGATCCAGGCATGATCTGGACCTCGCCCAACGACGGTGTTTGGGCACGCGCCACCACGGGCCCGATAGACAATTTCTTCGGCGCTGCATACGGCGCCCATACGTTTGTTGCCGTGGGATGGAGCGGGAAGGCCGCCACCTCCCCCAACGGAGTCACCTGGACCGTACAGGAAACGGAAAACAACGAACCGCTTTACGATGTAATCTTTGCGGACGACCAGTTTGTCGCGGTTGGATGGGGAGCGATACTGACCTCACCCAATGGCTTCGTATGGACGAATGGCCCGGTGGACCCGCCCCCCTACCTCAACACCGTTACCCACGGCCCCGTCGGCTTTGTGGCCGGTGGCGAATTCGGCGGGCTCTACACCTCTCCCGACGGCCACACCTGGACCCAGCAACCCGGTCCCGGACCCTACACAAAAATTGAGGGCCTTGCCGCCGGAAACGGGATGTATGTCATGGTCCTTACCGATATGTTCGGCGGACCGCCGATTTTCACATCCGTCAACGGGATCGACTGGACAGCCCAGTATCCACCGACTGCCGAACCGCTCTATGATGTCGCCTTCGGCCAGGGCCGGTTTGTCGCCGTTGGGAGCACGGGAAGAATCCTGACATCGCCCGACGGCGAGATATGGGAGACACAGGTTTCCGGCACTGACGACAGCCTTGACAACATCGCCTTTGTCAACGACCGTTTCTATGCCGCCGGATGGAATACGGTTGTATCTTCGCCAGACGGGATTGATTGGCAGACCGACCTGACCGGCCTGTACGCGGCCCCGAAGGCCTTTGTCGGCGGGCGCCAATCCGTGGTGGCGGTCGGCTACGGCGGCGCCATCCGTCAAAAGGGCCTCTCCGTCATGAACGACTTTGACGGCGACGGCCTGACCGATGTGACTGTCTACTGGCCCGAGGCCGGCGCCTGGTATATCGCATACAGTGGCGGCGGCCACGATACGATTAACTGGGGCTGGGAGGCGGTTCTGCCCGCGCCCGCGGACTATGACGGCGACGGACGTTGCGACCTGGCCATTTATCATCCGGAATCCGGCGACTGGTATCTGCGCTACAGTGGAGGCGGCACGCACACGCTCAATTGGGGTTGGGAAGGCGTCGTGCCCGTGCCGGGCGATTACGATGGTGACGGGCGGGCGGACGTGGCGGTTTATCATCCGGCCTCCGGCAACTGGTATATTCTTGAAAGCGACAGCGGAACCTTGCGTCAGGAAAACCTGGGCTGGTCCGCCACCCTGCCTGCGCCCGCGGACTACGACGGCGACGGACATTGTGATCTGGCGGTCTACTGGCCGTCAGGTGGGCAGTGGTATCTGTGGTTGAGCAGCTCAGGACAAATAGAACAACGCGACTGGGGCTGGGACGCGGCCGCGCCGGTGCCCGCGGATTATGATGGAGATGGGATCGCCGACCTGGCCATCTACTGGCCGGAGCAGGCGATGTGGTTTATCCTCAATAGCCGCGGTGGCGGACAAATCCGTTCCTGGGGCTGGTCGGGCGTGGTTCCATTGCCCGGCGATTACAGCGGCAGTGGCGCTGCGGAGATCGCGGTCTACGATCAGCCGCATGGCGTCTGGTACATTCGTCGGCATTCCGACGGCGCGTTGGAACAACGCGACTGGGGATGGGACGCGGCCTACGGCGTCTGGCCTCAAATGTGGATCAACGGGTTTTGGTAATATCGGTCAACGGTATTGCATGATACCGTTTTTTGACTACAATGCGCGCATGAATGTACTGGGCAACCCATTTGTACTGGCGGCGTTGGATCATGGTTTTTCCATGCGGGACCCGATCGTTGTCTTCGGCCTGGCCATCCTGGCGGTGCTGCTGAGTCCCTGGCTGGTTGAACGCCTGCGTCTGCCCGGCCTGGTGGGGCTGATTGTCGTGGGCATCCTCCTGGGGCCGCACGCGCTGGGCTGGATACCCGGGGACAGCCTCATTCCGCCGCTGGGTTCCGTGGGCCTGCTGTACCTGATGTTCCTCGCGGGTGTGGAAGTTGACATGGAGAATTTCCGCCGCCATCGCACCCTGAGCCTGGCGTTCGGGCTGACCACCTTTGGTATTCCCCAGGTCCTGGGCACCCTGGGCGCGGTCTATCTCCTGCGTTTTTTCGGCCTTGGATTCGGATGGGCGGCGGGCATACTGCTGGCCAGTATGTTCGCGTCGCACACCCTGGTGCCCTACCCGGTGGTACAGCGCCTCGGGCTGGTGCGCGAACGGTGCGTGACTGCCGCCATCGGCGGAACGATCATCACCGATGTCCTGGCGTTATTGGTATTGGCGGTGGTGGCAGAGATCACACGAGGGGTGCTCGACGCCGGCTTTGTCGTAAGGCAGACCGTGCTGTTTATTGTATACGTGGGCGCGGTGCTCGCGATACTTCCGCGATTGGCCCGCCTCATTATGAAACGGCTTGCGCGCGATGGCGCGGCATTATTTCTTTTTACCATCGGCGCGGTATATGCCTGCGCGGCCCTGGCCCCCCTGGCCGGGCTCGAACCCATTATCGGGGCCTTCCTCGCCGGCCTGACCCTCAACTCGCTTATTCCGGAGCGCAGCACGCTCATGACGCGCCTGCGCTTCGTGGGCGAGGCCCTCTTCATCCCCTTCTTCCTGCTCTCGGTGGGCATGCGCGTCAATCCCGCCGCGCTGCTGGGCGGCGGCGCGGGATGGATCGTCATGGCCTATATGGTCATCATGGTGACATTGAGCAAATGGCTTGCCGCATGGCTCACGGCACGCTTCGTGAAATTGTCCGACGACGAAACATATGTGCTGTTTGGGTTGTCGGTCAACCAGGCCGCCGCGACACTGGCGGCCGTCATGGTGGGCGTCCAAATCGGTCTTTTCAACGAAGCCGTCCTCAACGGCACCATTCTCATGATTCTTGCCACCTGTACGATCGGCCCCCTGGTGACCGAACGGGCCGGCCGCCGCCTGGCCATCCAACGCGATGAAGAGCCGGAAGCGCATCATGAAACCATTGAGCGTTTGCTGGTGCCGATTCAGCATCCCACGCAGGTGATGCCACTGATGGAACTGGCCCTGATGGCGAGGCGCCCCCGGTCACAGGAGCCCGTTTATCCCCTGGCCGTCATGCCCAATGATGAAGACGACAACGCCGCCATTGCCTTTGGCGAGCGGCTCCTGGCCCCCGCGGTGCTCCGCGCCGTCGAGGCCGAAATCCCCGTCCATCCGATCACCCGCATTGCCGCCGAATACGCCGCCGGGGTGCTTGACGCCGCGCGCGACCTGCGCGCGACATCCATCCTGCTCGATGACACCGTACGCCAATCGAGTGCCTTGAGCGATCCGCTGGAACAAATCGTGAAGGAAGGCCACCACCTTATCCTGCGCTGGCGGCGCCCCGGACCGTTGAACACCTGCCGCCGCATGGTCGTCTTCCTGCCGCCCTGGATTGAGCGCATGCCGGGATTCACCGCCGCCTGGGACTGCGTCAAGCGCCTGCGAAAACAAGCGGGCATGAACATGCTGATCATGGCTGAAGCGCAAACCCTCTCCGCGCTTCGCGCGCACAAATTGTTTGATAAGCGCGATGCGCATATCAATGTGGCGCAACTCGGACGATGGACCCGGGGCGTCGCGGCCTGGCGCGGCCTGGCCGATCGCCAGGACTTCCCCGTGCTCTTCATGGCCCGCGCGGGGCGGCTGGCCTGGACCCCGCTTCAGGACCGGTTGCCGGCATTACTGGCCCGGCACTCCACGGGCGGACATCTGCTGATGGTTTATCCCGCCGAGGTGAAATGGGAATCCGAAGCGCCCTCCGCGGCCTCTCCGACGGACCGGTTCACAGACCTTTTTCCTGAACAACACGTACTGGTCAAGACCGGGGAACCCGACACGGAAGCGGTGCTGCGCACGCTGCTTGAACGTGTGTTCAGCCCCGGGCCCGCGCGTGAAACCCTGCTGCGCGATCTTATCGAGATCGCGCGTGATAATCCCCTGCCTCTTGACGAAAACACCGTGTTACTGCATGTCCACGGCGCGCCGCCGCCGGCCCCGTTGGCGTTGCTGGCCACCAGCGCGGGCGCCGGCTTCGCCATGCCGGACGCCGGCACCACCCCCGAAAACCTCGTTGTGCTGCTCGCCGGCGTCGGCGAAACCCCCGAGGCGCACCTGCGCCGCCTCAGCGATATCGCCATCCTTTTCCGCCAGCCCGCGTTCAAAGCAGCGCTCAAAAACGCGGAAGAATACCAATCGCTGTCCCCATCCGCGTTAACGAATCGCGACCTGCGCTCCTGACCATCGTTAGAAAATTTCTCTTATCCAGTTCTTGCCGGCATGGTGGCATCATGTACTTTTTCGGCCCAAAGACTTGCCACTTTTCTGCGGAAGACCGACATGCTTCAGGTGAGACGGTGGCGCCAGGATCTTGCTCCTTACCATGCGGCTATCTCATCGAGCGAGTCCAGTACGACACCCTTTTCTACAGGGGCAGTCGGGTTGATGCGGAGTGTCCGTGCGGCTTCGTTAACAGTTGTCGTCGGCAGGCAGAGGAACGATATTTCCTTCAATTCCACGGACTGCACGGACAGGGGGCCCAGCACGAGCTCATCGGCGTGAGAGCGGTCGTGCCACATGGCAAGCCATGGCATGGGCGGGTCTTCCACTTCCCATGTGACGCCGTCCTTTCCATTGAGGAACGAGCGCAAGGGCACAATGATGCCCTTCCATTCTCGGCCCACCCACAACGGCAGGTAACCGCCCTCGCCGGATATTCGGATGTTGAGCATGATTTTGCCCGTTTTGTCTGCGCGGACAACAAGCTTCAGCGCATTGAAATGAGTCAGATCAACGCCACCGAGATCCTCTCGGAATGTGCTGACCGACTCATTCGTCGTAAGGAACGAGATGCGTCCGATGCCGTTCGCGCGTTCGAACGACGCCGCTTGCGTGGAGCGTGACCCTTTCAAGTCATTGAGTGGCCTCTTGAAGCCATCCACGATCAGAGGCTTCTGCTTTCTTGGCGCAGGAAGGCAAGGCCCCTTGACATCCCGCTTACGATAGAGATCAATGCAAGCAGTTTTCGGCGAACGGTATTCCTCGATAAGAGCGACGCCTCGCCGCACGTCTTCGTTCTGAAGAAAGCATTTCCAAACGACCCCGTCATGAAGGTAATTTGCCAGTGAAAGAAAGACGATGGCCTGGTCAAGTCCGGGGATAAGCTTTCCGGGCGTCTTCCCTGTGTCAATATCAAGCGAGTCTTGAAATCCGAAGCGATGCTCTTTCCCGTCACTTGTAATGATGGGTTTGCGCATCCCGAGCTTCTCCAGTGTGCGGAAAGCCTTGACCACCTGGTTCGGATAGTAGGAGACAGCCGCGGCGACGGCATGTGAATTGAGAATGGACCAACTTGTATCTCGGTTCCCCCACCCCATGTAACGCGAGTCGGACGACAAGCAACTCGACCAGCCCCAGGTTGAAAAGCCCATGTCCTGGGCGTAGCAGATCTGCCCCCAAACCATATTGGCGTTGGACATCCCAACCTTGGAACCGCGCTCGTCCAGGAAGTATCCCATGGCCCAGGGCTGTTCACTATACCCCATGCCCTCACCGGGCTTAAGGTATTTCACCCCGTACCGCTGCTGGTAGTAGCGGGGCGTGTTGTCCCAAACCCTTGCAGGCACAAGGCCCGAAGCAATCGCCATGAAGATGCCCGGACGGCAATCTCCGCTGATGTTCAGCACAACACCCTCGGTCGTGATTGTATCATCCTCGCAAAGACCGATGCAATTGGCCAGCAAGCCTCTTTGCTCATTATAGAGCTTGCCCCACTGAACAGCTTTGAGCAGCTTGTCGGTGCGCGGTTTGAATTCAGGAATGGCCTCGCCAATAACGGCAAGCGAGCAATAGATGAACCCCAAATCGGCAACGACATACTTGTTCCAGTACCAATCGGAGGAGGGCCGTTGCCCTGCATCCGCAGTTTGATAGCTGTTCCAGAAGAATCCCCCGGTAGTTCTGCATTTCTCTACCCAGGTGAGGGTCTTGTCCACTTCCCGTTTCGCTTCGTCGGGCGATAACAGACCAATCTTGCCCGCAACAGCAACCGAAACAAGGGAGAGAAACAAACACTCGCTTCTGGTAAGCTCCCCGGCATCAGGATTCTCAGGATGGTAACAGCAGAACCCCGTGACGGGATGCCGGTAGTAGTGGATGGAGTCAAAGGTCTCTTTCATGATCCCGCGCAGGTACTCGGTATCCTGAGGATGGGTGGTAATGGTCACGGGCAACGGCAACGGAACCACATCTGAAGCAAGACAAGTCATGGCGAATGATGGGAAGCAGCCGGACGGCGCAAGCCCGGCCGGCGGCAGTCCAAGAATGTCAAAAAACAAGCCCGCAACCATCCAGGGGCGCGCTTTTGTCAGAATAGATGCCATGTATGTCGTTTTCATATATTGACGAAGAGGCGCCTCCATGTAGGAATCACCGGCCCAAACTGATCGGGGGCCTTCTCGAATCCAATTCTGTCCACCATGATTACCTCCACGAGCAGGAACACTATTCGGCCAGCTCAATACGGTAGAAGAGGCAACCCTCGTCCGCCGCGATGGTGTCGATAAACGTGTTCTTCGGCGGCTGGGCGTCAATCGGCCCTTGCAGGAACTCGAACCCCGCCAGCAGATTTGTGGACCGGTACATGTTGTAACGGCGGCCCGCCACCGAGGTCCATTGCAGAGAAAAACCCTGTGAACTTCTTGTGCTAAACAGCGAGCGCTCCCCCTCCTGCTCCGAGCCTATCCGGAGCTGGAAAAACTCGGCGCTGTTAAGCGGCGAATAACCGGCGCGCAGTTCATGGGCATCCAGCATCCCGTCGCCATCGGAATCAACCGTGTGGGCATCATACTCGTAGGCGCCGATGTCCCATTGGGCCGTGCCGTCATTATTCCCGTCCAATGGCCGCGCTGTGCCGTTGATATCCGTGGTAATTAACGGCATGTCCATGCCCGCGTCAATACAAGGAGAATCAATACGGATTTGGAAGTTGCCGTTTTCCGCATCCACAAACATGGGCGCGTTCGTGATGTGGCCTGTCCCTCCGGGATCTGGCGATGTGCAACAGGTCTCCGCGGACCCTCCGTCTATGTTGGGATTACCAGGGGCCGCGTTGTAATACACGACACAGTTCTTTTGAGTACTGCTAAAGGTCCCTCCGCCCGAGCGAAGCGCAGAGTTCCCGGTTAACGTACAGTTGTTCAGCGCACTGCCCCAGGCACCCCCGCCATCCTCGTCAACGACATTGCCCACCAGCAGGCAGTTGTTCAGCGTTCCGCCGGAGACGCCGCCGCCATAGATCGCCCAGTTCTCCTTGATAACGCAATTACTCAACGTTCCCTCCTGGATCAATGCGCCTCCACCACATGGAAGTTGATACTCGTAATCCCAACGCGCGAATCCTTCTCCATCGGCCAGGGTCACCCCAACCAGGGTTCCGGTTCCCACGTAGGCACAGCGCGTGAAAGCCCCCCCCTTAATGGTCGTCACATCCGGTCCATTCACACTGCGCACCGTGATGCCCCTGGTGATGTAGGCCCGGTTGTGTATGGGACTGATTTGCGTCACATAGGTCCAATTACTGGGTCCGGTCTGAACCCACTCCTGGAACTGCCGCTGGCGCCCTCCAACCTCATAGATGCCGTTGGTTATGACCACCACAGCTCCGTTCCCTGCCGCATCAATGGCGTCCTGAATCGTGTTAGCCGCCGTCGCCCAGGAAGCGAAGGGAGGCACATGCCCGCCGGACAAGGAAACATAGTGCATCGTGGTCGCCGGGTGGATGGCAGGGTCCAGCGGATCCGTGCCCGCGGCCAGCTCATCTCCATCGGAGAAGCCATCGCCATCGGTATCAGCCAGCGTATTCATGAACTCATACGCGCCCATGTCCCACTTGGCCGTGCCGTCGTTGTCGCCATCCAGGGGACGCGGCATACCATCCATGTCCATCGCTATTTCCGGCATATCCGCACCGGCATCAATACAAGGGGAATTGGAGGACAAAGCATAGTCAGCGGAAAGCACAGGATGGCCGGTCATGTTGCCTGCGCCGCCGGGGTCAGGGGTCGTGCAACTGTAGGTGATGGATCCGCCTTGCAGGGCCCAGTTGGCACCGGACTCATTGGCCGAATTGCTCCAGACGATGCAGTTCACTACTTGACCTCCACCTTCACAGAAGACGCCACCACCCTTTTGCGCCCTGTTGCCTACAATCGTACAATGCTCCAGGCGCGCTTCAGGACCGTACATATAGATGCCGCCACCCCGATAGCAAATGCCGCCGGTTAGCAGGCAGTTTCGCACCGTTGCGCTGTGACTGTAGACGTTGCCGCCATCGCCGTTGTTGCCGTTTCTGACCACGCAGCGTTCCAGAACGGCGCCGTCATAACACTTAACGCCGCCGCGAGAACCTGCGCCTTCGGCATCAAGCGTAAAGCCCGAAAGCCGCGCTTCATGGGCAAGATAAGCGCAGTATACATTGTCCGCTCCTTCAATCGTTGTATGCTCCGCCCCATTCACACTGACCACACTCACCGCCGATGTCACCACCACACGGCTTTCATGCATGGAGGAGGTGGGCGTCGGATGCACCCCCGCAGAATAGATCCCATTGCTCACCAGCACCAATGACCCCGGGATGGAAACCACATCAATGGCCTCCTGGATAGTCGTTGCCGCCGAAGACCAACTGGTGTAGGGCGCGGACGGCATACTGTTGTCCATATCCACGTAGTGGATGGGCTGTTCGACCACCTGCACCTGTACGGTTGCCGTCACTCCATTGGAATACGTCTCGTTATAGGCCCGCAATACCACATCATATATCCCTGCCGTTGTGAAGGCATGAGAAAGACGGGACTGATTTGCCTTTACAGGACTGCCGTCGCCGAAATCCCACTCACTCCGGGTCGCACGCCCTTCTCCAAAGGCCGTGAAATAGACAGGAAAGCCAACGGCCACATGCGCAAAGGCTGCCCTGACAACGATTCTGAGTTCGCCGGTAGCCGTGCCAACCATCATTTCATCGCATCCCATGGACGGAGGATTCCGCCACTCATCGCCATCGATATCAGTACCGGAAGCAAAAGTCATACTTCCTGCGCCTATACAGGGCGAATCCACACTCAGGCGCCCCATGAACGCCATACGCGGCGCGTTGGTAATGTTCCCGATTCCAGTGCCGAGTAAAGGCCATAGACATGAGTAGTCCACCGAACTGTCACTATAGAGAACATTCGGACCGCTATTGTAGTAGACGATGCAATTCCCAAGTATACCGCCGGCAAACCCGCCACCGGACTGGGCCGCATTATCGGTCAAGGTGCAATTGTTCATCGTTGCACGATAGGCGCCGCCACCCAGGTTTGCTGAATTATTCATGAGCAGGCAGTTGTTCAGCGTGCCGACATAAGCGCCACCGCCCTGATTCGCGGAGTTGCCCAGGAGCCTGCAGTTGTTCAACACCCCATTATAGGCGCCACCACCCTTCAGTGCGGCATGGTTGTCGGTCAGGACACAATTCTTCAAGGTCCCGCCGTCGGCACACCAGACACCGCCGCCGGACATCTCCGTAGCGTAGTCGCCATCCGTACGGGTATGGCCTTCGGTCAGCGTGAACCCCTCCAAGACGGCATTGGAGGACAGATAAGCACACCGCACCGCAGAAGCGCCCAGCGGACCAACCCCCTTGATGATAGTCATTTCCGGGCCGTTCACGCTCTGCACTGTAATTGCTTTATTAATCACCACACGATTCATCATCGCCCCATCCGCCACGCGTCCGCCGGTTTCATACAAGCCGGCCATGACCAGCACGGTATCCCCATCATCGGCCGCATCAATTGCATCCTGGATGTTATCCGCGGCGGTTTCCGGCGTAGCATAGGGCGGCTGAGGACTGACGCTGTTAACATCCACATAGTGCGTCATGGTTTCCATGGGCTCCCCTATATACTCATAGGCCCCCATGTCCCATCGGGCGGCACCGTCGTTATCGCCATCCAGGGGACGCGGCGTGCCATCCATGTCCACCGCTATTTCCGGCATATTCGCGCCGGCATCGATACAGGGGGAAAGGGCAGACAACCGGGAATCTCCATTCACCCGATCCATAAACATGGGTTCGTTGGTGATTATGCCCACGCCATCAACTTCCGGCGTTGTGCAACTATACGCTATTGTTGAATATCTGCCGACATTCGGATAATTAGACGCCGTGTTGTAATACACAATACAGTTTATAATTTTTGAACTGCCAGCTCCACCGTCTTCTCTTTCCGCCCTGTTACCTGTCAATGTACAATGACGTAACCAGCATGTATCCGCGCCGCCTGCTTCCATCGCAACATTTCCAGACAGGATGCAGTTATTCATCGTAGCGCACCAGGCGCCCCCGCCACGTACGGCCTGATTTCCCGACAGTACACATTCGTTTAGCGTAGCCCAGGAAACTCCACCGCCTGCACCCTCCTCCGAGACATTTCCTGAAAGCATACAATTATTCAGGGTTCCCTCCATAACTCCACCCCCGGCACTTCGGGCCGAATTACTGACAATCAAACATGAGTACAAACGTGTCGCGGCTGATCCTCCCCCTGATTGATTGGCCCGATTATGACGAATAATGCAATTATATGCCACGCCTTCATTGTTTCGCTCAACACTATAGATGCCGCCACCACGCAGATCAGCAACATTGTATTCAATAATACAATTTGTTATACTGCTTTTTCCTGAGCTCAAACACACCCCACCACCGCCATACTGACCACACAGGGTATGGCCACCGGATACCGTAAAGCCATCCAGTACACACAACGCATCAATCCCAACACAGCGGACGGCGGATGTGCCTACCGGCCCCTGCCCTGCAATACATGTATATGCCGGTCCATTTACGCTTCTGACGGAAACCGCATTCGAAAGAACTACTCGTGTCGGACATGGACCTTCCACGGATATGGGATAATCCTGTTTCCCCGAATTATAGACACCATTACTCACAAGGATAGACGCGCCGTAATACGATTCATTGATGGCATCCTGTATATTTGTTGCCGCCGTGGCCCATGACAAATACGGAGCGATGGGTGTACTTCCAGAAGAAACAACATATGCCAGATAGTCCAGGACTTCAACACGTGAGGTTACACGGGCCATACCATCCATATTCCATGCAGATAGAACTATTTCATATATCCCTGTTGTACCGAAACTATGAATAAGCGTCTCCGCCACGCCCGCTGCATTGCCATTGACAGACCATACAATGGCTGTGGGGAATCCTTCAATGATACTTGTAAACTGCACCGGGATATTCGTCGCCACGCGACAGGGATGCAATCCGATTTTCAGGGCCATATCACCTCCCAGATCATAAGCCCTATACTCATAGGCGCCGATATCTGACAATGCCTGTCCATCATGATTTCCGTCCAACGGCCTGGGGACGTTAAGATAATCAGTAACTACATCAATGGCGGCGCCTGCATCAATACACGGCGAATCAGCGCCCAGCGCATAGCCGTCCTCTATCAAACCGGGCAGGGCGGATATGCAGTTTGTGCTATTATTCGGAATGGGTGTAATGCAACAATTTCTAAAACGGGTCGCATCATAAGCGGACTGCCAGTTATTGCTGCCGGTAGAACCATTGTGAGCAATAATACTGTTGATGATTTCTCCATCAAAGGTCAGTATGCCGGCGCTATTGCCGACAATGGTACAGTGCTGGATAACAGCATCCGCGCCTTTTTGGTATACGCCGCCGCCCATGCTCCAACCAACGCCTCGAGTAATCACACAATTACGCAAACATCCATCCTGTGAATATACATTCCCACCATAATAGGCCGTATTGTCCGTCAGCAGGCATCTTTCGACAGTTCCCTGATTGCAATAGATTCCACCGCCCTGCATATCCGTTGTATCTGCCGTGCGCCCAACCCGGTTACTCTGAATTATGCAATCGGCGATATATGCATCTCCCATGCACACCCCGCCCCCGCGGGAATCATAGGGAGAAGAACCGGTTTTCCCGGCAAAGCCATTCCTGATGGTAACGCCAAGCAGTTGTGCGCCATTTGAAAGATTGACACAACGACTCATATATTTGCCATCAATTACGGTGAAATGCGGCCCGTTCAAGCTCCGTACGGTTATGGGTTTATTTATAGATATCGGTCGATGCACATTGTTTACATATTCCACATTATAGATTCCATCCATTATCAAAACAATATCCCCTTCCGCCGCCACATCGACGGCCGCCTGGATATTCGTTGCCGCTGTGGCCCAACTGGTAAACGGGGCCACATGGCTACCGGACAGGGACACATAATGAGTCGGAACACCTGGGTAGCTCTCCGGATCAAGCGGGTCAGTACCCTCTTCAATTTCAACACGATCCGTGTAGCCATCCCCATCCGTATCCGCCGCGTCATGTAAAAATTCATAGGCCCCCATGTCCCATCGGGCGACGCTGTCGTTATCGCCATCCAGGGGACGCGGCGTGCCGCCCAAGTCCGTTGTTATTTCCGACATATCCGCGCCGGCATCGATACAGGGGGACCCGGCAGACAACCGGTAGTCGCCATTACCCCAATCCACAAACATGGGATCATTGGTAGTGTTACCGGTTCCACCCGGATCAGGTGTAGTGCAGCAATACGAGAGTATACACGAGACGGATACATTGGGTTCTTTAGGCGCCACATTATTGTAGATAATTGAATTATATATAGTGGATCGATAGCCACCGAAACCACCCGCCTGTTGTGCTGCTGTATTCCCGGTTAATGTACAGTTATATACTTTCCCTGCATATGCGGCACCACCTACATTTGCCGAATTATTCTCGAATAAACTATTATAGACTTCAGCAAATGCGGTGCCACCACCACTTTCTGTGGCGGCATTGTTAAGCAACAAACAGTTATAGAGAATAGTCTCTGCCGCGCCTCCACCCCGTTGCGCACAGTTACCCTCAAATATACAATTGTACAGTTTTCCTCCGACAACACCTCCGCCATATGAAAAAGCGGCATTGCCTGATAAAATACAATTGGTCAGGACCCCCAATGGTTCACACCAGGCGCCGCCTCCACGTCTCTCTGTCTGGTAATTACCATGGCTAAGGGTGTGGCCACCCTGCAGTGTAAACCCATCCAATACGGCATTGGTTCCTACATATGCACATCGAATCGCCAGATCACCAACAGGACCGGCACCTTGAATCATGGTCACTTCCGGACCATTCACACTGCGCACTGTTATATACCCTTCAACAACAACACGATTTCTTAATGTATCATGCACAACACGCTCCCCCGTCCCGTATACGCCATTACTCACGAGCACCAGGGCGCCGGGAAGTGATACCGCATCTATGGCCGACTGGATATCCGTTGCCGCCGTAGCCCAGGATGTATAGGGCGCTGACGGGGTGCTGTTATTAACGTCAACATAATACACCACATCAATAATCTGCACAGTCACTGTAGCGGCAACACCTGCCGGATAGCTTTCGTTGTACACTCGTAAAACTACATCGTATACACCTGCTGCCGCAAACGAATGAGAAAGGGATGCGCGATTGTAAACCACGGGTGTTCCATCGCCAAAATCCCATGCATTACTGGAAGCGCGCCCTGCCACATGGGCCGTGAAAGGCACCTCAAAATGGATGGATGCACTTGTATAAGGGGTTTCAACAGACACACTCAGTGGCCCTGTAATGGAACCGACAGTCACTTCATCACATCCCATGGAAGGAGGATTCCGCCAAGCCTCGCCATCGATATCCGTACCCGTAACGTATGAGGAACTCCCGGCGCCTATACAGGGCGACATCGAACTCAGATACCCCATACTTGCCATCATCGGCACATCATCAATGTTTCCCTCACCGGCATCAGGCAGCGGCTGTGTACAGGTGTAGTTCATCGAACCAAGGTATGTGTTCGGGTCATCCGGCGCCGCATTGTAATAGACAATACTGTTTTTCAATTGACCGAGACAACTTCCGCCACCGTAGTCTATGGCTTTATTATCCGTCACTGTACAATTATTCAGTGTGCCACCATAAGATCCACCACCACGGCGACCAGCGGTATTCGCCGTCAACAGACAGTTATTCAGTGCCGTGTTGTAAGAACCGCCACCGGAATCACCTGCCGTATTGCCGATTAGCTTACAACTATTCAGAATTCCGTTATACGAGCCACCACCATTATAAGCAGCCTCATTACCGGTCAGCACACAATGATTCAGAACCCCTGATGATTCGCACCAAACCGCCCCACCAACTATTTCAAACCCCCAGTAAGTGCGCGTATGAGAATGACCGTTGGTCAGCGTAAAGCCATCCAGCACTGCTCCATGCCCAACAAAGGCACATCGTATCGCGTTTTCCCCCAGTGGTCCCACGCCTTTGATAAACGTAACTTCAGGACCATTCACACTTTGTACGACAACAGGCTTATCAATCACCACACGATTAGCCAGCATCTGGCCACCCGCCAGGCGGCTACCGGTTTCATAGGTTCCATTGGTGACAAGAACAACGGCTCCATCAGCCGCCACATCAATCGCATCCTGAATCTTTGTTGCCGCCGTGGCCCAGGAGGAATAGGGAGCTAACGGGGTGTCATTATGAACATCTACATAATGAATGGCTTGATCGACGACTTCTACCGTCACGGTTACAGCGACCCCTGCTGGATACGTCTCATTATACGCGCGAAAAACAACATCATAACTCCCAACCGCATCAAACGCATGGGAGACATAGGCCTGATTGGCAACACCAGGCATACCCATGCCAAAATCCCATACACTATGTGAAACACGTCCCTGAATGTAGCCGGTAAAACGCACCGGCATCCCGGGCTCTACAAGTGTATGGGACGCCGTTACTTCAACAGAGAGATCACCCGTTATGCTACCCACGACTACTTCATCACACCCCATGGAAGGTGGATTCAGCCAAGCCTCACCATCAATATCCGTACCTGAAACACTGATGGGATTTCCCGCGCCTACACATGGAGAGTTTACACTTATATGCGCTAAACTGGCCATCATTGGTTCATTGGTAATATTGCCGGTTCCGACAGGCATGGGCGTTGAACAACTATATTGAAGTGAGGAATTCTGATAATTACCCTGTGAGTTGTCGTATACAATGCTGCTGTCTACCGTGCCATATGTTACCCCAGCGCCGCTATTGCCCATAATGACACAATGGCTGATCGTCATATCAGCTATATAATAACCAATTGGATAACACCCGCTGTAGCCGCAATGCTGCCCCGTCACGACAAAAAATCTACCAAACGCACCGCCACCACTATTTCCATAGAGCACACTGTTCACAAGTGAGCCATAGGCCGCTCCACCACCAGCACTGGCTGAGTTATTTATAACCCTGCAGTTCCGCATGCTTGCATTGTAGGCTCCTCCACCATAGCTCACAGCACTGTTTTCACTCAACAGGCTATTCTCAATGCTTCCATCACAGACTCCACCCCCATTCCTAGCTGAGTTTCCTGTCACCTCACAGTCGATTACAGTACAGTTGTAAGCTCCGCCACCATAATTGCCCGCGGCATTACCCGTTATTTCACAGTTGCTGATCTGCCCTCTGTAGACCCCTCCACCCGAAGACATGGCTTTGTTTTCGATTACACGACAGTTGATTAATGTGCTATCGATAGTGGCCCCACCGTTGGCATGGACCTTGTTGCCGGTCAAAATACAATTATTCAGCACACCGCCGTACGCCGCGCCTCCGGAGCTCTCGGTGACCCAATATCCATTCGTACGGGTATGGCCATCGGCCAGGGTAAAGCCCTCCATGGTTGCATTGGTCGCAAAATAAACACACCGCACCGCGGAATCACCCAATGGTCCCGCACCCCGGATGATCGTCTCGTCCGGACCATTCACGCTCCGGATAGTAATCATCTTGTCGATCACCACTCGATTGGTCAATGCTTCACCCACCACGCGTCCGCCCGTTTCATAGATTCCATTAGTAACCAGAATGGTATTATCATTCACAGCGGCATCCACGGCAGACTGAATATTCGTCGCTGCTGTTGCCCATGAAGTAAATGGCGGCACATGACCACCGACGGGTGACACATAACGGACGGCCGGAGAACTGTTTGCATCGCGCGGATCAGTTCCGCTGTTCAACTCGTCACTGTCGGAGAACCCATCACCATCGGTGTCGGAATCATGCGGATCTGTCCGGTAGTAATATTCTTCAATATTGATCAATCCATCTCCATCCGGATCATCGGAAGCATCCGACGGATTGGTCGGGTTCAAATTGTTCAGGAGTTCCCAATCATTCGGCATGCCGTCACCATCGGTATCCACAAATACATACAGCAATTCATACGCGCCGATATCCCAGGCCCTGAAGCCATCATCATCACCGTCAAGCGGACGTAAGGCGCCTACAATATCACTTGGGCAGGATAAAAGCTCCGTCCCCGTATCCAGACAGGACGAGTTGTAGGACAAGGCATAACCGGCAGCAAACATGGGATCGCCAGTCGTATTCCCGACACCGCCCGGATCCGGCGTTGTACAACAGTAGGTTACATTAGCATCCAGCAAAGACCAGTTATCTCCAGCAGCAATGCCCGTATTATCCCAGATGATGCAGTTTACGACGCTCCCCGCCTCACAGTGGACACCACCGCCGATATACGATGTGTTGTCTACAACCGTGCAATTTTCCAGTCGAGCATCAGCACCAATCATGGAGACTCCGCCACCACGAAAGGAAGAACCGCCTGTCAGCAAACAATTCCGTACCACGGAATCATAACTGTGGACATTTCCGCCATCGGCACCGACAGAACCGTTCCTGACTATACAACGATCAAGTAAAGCTCCTTCCAGACACCTGACGCCTCCCCCCATGCCACCATCTTCAACATCCAGTGTGAATCCTGTTAATTCAGCGCCATCTGAAAGATAGGCACAAAGGACATTCTGCTCTGCTGTAACCTTCGTATGCGCGGCGCCATTGATACTTGCAACGGTGATAGCCGAAGTGACGACAATCCGGCTGTCCGCCCCAACAAATTCAGGGGTTGAATACATGCCTGTTGTATACACACCATTGGAGACCAGCACACGATCTCCGGCACTCGCCATAGTAACCGCCTCCTGGATATTGGTGGCTGCCGTTGCCCATGTAACAAAGGGAGGCACATGTGCTCCTGAAGGAGCGACGTAGTGTGTTGGTGTATGCGGGTCGGTTGGATCGAGTGGATCGGTATTCTCCTCAACTTCATACCCATCCAGGAATCCATCACCATCGGTATCTCCGTTCTGCGGGTCCGTCCTACGGGCATGCTCGCTCAGATTCGTCAGACCGTCATTGTCCGGATCTTCCAACGCATCCAATGGATCAGCAGGATCAAGACCATTAGCCGTTTCCCAGGAATCTGTTAGTCCATCACCATCCGCATCGGCTAACGAGTTCACAAACTCATACGCACCCATATCCCACAGCGCGGTGCCATCATTATCGCCATCCAGCGGGCGCGATGTACCCTCAATGTCAGACACAAGAGAAATCCAATCCGAACCGGCATCAATGCAGGGAGAATTGGCTGCCAGGCGAAGATCCCCGCCAGCCAAGTTCACAAACTGCGGAGCATTCGTGATATTGCCCGATCCATCCGGCAGGGGCGTTGTACAGGTGTCGGTAATTCTTCCAGAATAGCGCAATGTATTAGGATTCTCGGGTGCTGAATTGTAATAAACAATACTGTTTAACATATGCGAACTGCTTGTACCCCCCCCGGAACGAGCAGCAGAATTATTAACGACCGTACAGTGCCTTAGAGACCCGGAGGCCACGCCACCGCCTGTAGACGAGGCCCTGTTATCCATCAGTACGCAGTTGTTCAATACGGCATAATACGCTCCGCCGCCATCCGTTGCTTCATTTCTCTTGAGAATACAACCATATAGTTCACCATTATGCACACCACCTCCACTGGTTGCCCGATTGTCGGTAATAAGACAGTTGTTTAGTACTCCTCCACTATGTACTCCACCCCCATACGAGGCCCGATTGCCTTTCACGATACAGTTGTAAAGATCTCCTCCATTTACACCCCCCCCATTATTTCTCGCTTCACAACCCGTAACAACACAGTTGCTGAGAACGGCAGAATGTTCGCAGAATACTCCTCCACCGGTCTCTTCCTGATAAACGTCGTTATTGATGCCCGAATACCCATTGGTCAAGGTAAACCCGACCAGTTTGGCGTAACTGCCAACATAGACACAGCGCACAGCACTGTCACCTACGGGACCAGCGCCCTTGATAATGGTAACTTCAGGGCCATTGACACTTTCTACTGTAATCGCCTTGTCGATTACTACTCGATTAACCAGCGCTTCATGCACAACCCGACCGCCGGTTTCGTAAACACCATTTGAAACCAGGACCGTATCGTGCTCTGCAGCGGCATCAATCGCATCCTGGATGTTCGTCGCGGCCGTTTCCCAACTGGAAAAGGGCGCCAAATGACTGCCGGACGCTGATACGTAATGTGTATCGGAAGGCGGTATATCCGTGGTGGCCGTTAATCTCGCATCATCCCATTTAAAGGCGCCGCCGGCATCCGCCGACGCACTGAAATAGAGCTTGACCCGCGCAAACTCCGTTCCCACCGGCGCGAAAGCGCTTATACCGTAATCGACCCACTCCTCAATGCGCCCAGGAACTGCCTTATAATGAGTGGCCAGTACTGTTTCGTCACCCGCCAGAAACTCCAAATATATCCTGACTGTAAAACGGCCAGGAAAATCAGCATCCCGATAGCCGTGAATAGTAAACGTGTAATACAGCGAGTCTTTGGCTATGACATCCTGCCAAATGGACCCACCATACGTCCACCCCGGCATGGACAGTCCATTGGTTCCTGTATGGCGTGCCCAGCTTTCAATCCGGATACGATCATAATTAACGTCCCAGCCCGGAATATCCGCCAGGTATCCCTCCTCGAAACCGCCATTTACCAGGAAATTCGTCAGGCCATCCGCATCATTATGCTGAGGATCGGTTCCCAGCAAATACTCCTGCAGGTTCGAAAATCCATCGCCATCCGGATCATCAGAAGCATCCGCCGGATCAAAGCGATTCAGCCCATTATCTATTTCCCAGCAATCCGGCAAACCATCGCCATCAATATCATTTACTTTATATACATACTCATAAGCCCCCATATCCCAGCCTGCATCCAATGGCCGAGGATTCCATTCTATATCCGAAGTAATCTCAGGCATATCCATACCGGAATCGACACAGGGGGAACAAGCGATCAGACGCAGATCGCCATTGGCCGGATCGGCAAACAGAGGCTCGTTTGTAGTATTAGCTGTTCCTCCAAGGCCGGGGATGGTGCAGCAGTAGATCGCCGTATTCCATGGGAACAGATAGATATTCGGGTAGCTCACCGCGGTATTGTAGTACACAATACAATTCTTGAGGGTGGATTCCAGGGTTCCGCCGGCAATATCCGCGGCATTGTTGACCACCGTACAATGGTTCAGTATGCCCATATAGGCCCCGCCACCGGACTCGGCGACATTATCCCTTAACACACAATTGTTCAATGTCCCGCCGCCGGAACCACCGCCATGACTATGGGCGGTATTGCCGCTCAGAATACAATTCTTCAATGTACCGAAATTAAGCGCGCCACCACCGGTTCTTTCCGTAAACCAGAAGTCACTTGTGCGTGTGTAACCGTCAGTTAATGTAAACCCTTCCAGCACCGCATCGCTGCCGACAAAAACACATCGTACCGCGGAATCCCCCAAGGGTCCGGCCCCCCTGATCGTAGTCGCCCCGGGACCATTAAAGCTTCTAACTGTTATAGCTTTGTCGATCACCACGCGATTTGTCAATGATCCATACAGCACGCGCCCCCCCGTCTCATACACACCATCCATAACCAATACTTCATCCCCATCCACAGCGGCATCAATGGCATCCTGGATATTTGTGGCCGCGGTTGTCCAACTGGTAAACGGAGAAACATGCCCTCCGGACAATGACACATATCGGATTACAGGCTCTGCGCCCACTGCTTCAGAAGACAGCACAGCATTATCGCCGCTTTGACCGGTCAGGCCTTTTTCGCCCTGCAACAGATTTCCTGATGTTGTTCCAACGAATAGACTGAGTAATAATAATCCGACCACACTTCTTTTCATCATGCCGCTCCTCGTATCCTTATCTTGCCTCACTTCAGGTTTGCCTTCACCTCAATCACTCCCTGATGAGAGCGCGCCCATTTTTGTGCCTGCACTGAGACAAAACCTTACAATTCTCTATTTCTCCACAGGCTCCTGATCCACCTGACCTCTTGATCCGTGCAATAATTCAGCCACAACGTCACACCACGACATTATATAACTATTTATTGGTTACACAGAGAGGCGCGTCTTGTAAACTAAATTTTAGATATTTTTCCCGGGGCATATCACGTCGGGTTACCTTTTTCCAAAAAATGGCCGGATTTACGCATAGTTTGGTCGTTTCATGCGCGCCATGCCCTGATGATACGCGGTGGTTCGCGGAGCGCGCTCAGGAGCGGTTCGCAACGATAAAATCACCCGTGGATGTGGAGTGATAAAGGAACATCCGTATGGCGCATTTTCATGTTCGGTCATTGCATGGCTTTTGCCAAAACCATATCCGAGCGCAGAAGGTCATTTACGCCCTGATTAATCTCCGCCGATTTCTGTTTTGCAAAGTGATTCTTTCTCTGTCCCTACTTTTTTTTTGTTCTGTTCGGTGAGAGCGTATTCTGGCTGCGGTGGTTCGGCAAAAAATCATCCAACCAAAGCCAGCTTTAGGATTTTCGATATTTTTTGAAAATGTTTATCGAGTGTATAAATCCCACAGAAATGTTGTTTTGCATTTTGTGCTAGTATTAGATCAGGTATGCCTACTCCATTTATCCCCTTCTTCAGGCAGAGATACTGGTATTCAGCGATTTGATCCCAATCGATATTTATATCTATTTTATCAACGGTATTCAGCAATGCTATTACCCTCCGCTGGTTCTTTATTCTCAGAAATGGGATTAATTCTGTTAGTATCAGTGAATTCGTCACCAGCAGGTTGTTGTCGATTAATTCGTCGAGTGTTCCTGATTTATTCCCACTCCGAAAGTAATCGATCCACACGGAGCTATCTACAAGAACTAGCATGCTCGTGCTCGTATTTTATTCATATCAATATCCAACGAGACAGTTCCCTTGTATTTCTTCAGTTCAGAAATCTTGCTCTTCCTGACCAGGTCTTCCAATGCGGTAACAATTACTCTCGTTTTGGTCTCAATATGGGTTGCTTTCATGGCCTCCTTAAGAAGGTCTTCTGGTAGATCAAGCGTTGTTCTCATAGCGCGTCTCCTTATGCATAATCCCATACCCCTTTATGCATATCGCGTCAACATAATTATTGCTGAGCGTCATAAATCAGCGGTGGCTTTAGCCAAAACACGCTCGTCATCCAATCCACCTGCGGTAGCTTCTTCCAGAAATACCGAACAAGCTGGCTCGAAATGTGCGGAATTTTACTGGGAAATGGGCAACTTCTCAACAACCCTTTTTTGAGCCAC